>CAZECX010000001.1:0-104623 GCA_964510965.1 uncultured Nitrospina sp.
TCGTCACACATTCATTAAGTCCCTCTGACACCTTGACTATGCCAAGAAATTTCATTAAGGGATTAGCCACAGAGACGGGTGGAAAGACATCCCACGTTGGAATATTTGCGGCAGCTTTAGGAATTCCTGCAGTAACAGGGATAAAAACCCTGACTTCACAAATCAATTCAGGTGAAAACATTGTCATTGATGGAATTGACGGCGAAGTGATAATTCACCCCACCGAAGAAAATACAAAATATTTTCTTAAAAAACAAGAAAACTATCGAAGATATGAAGAACGCCTTCTGGCAAATATTCACCAATCTGCAGAGACTCTCGATGGACACCAGGTTCACCTATTAGCAAATATTGAATCCAATCAGGAAATTAGATCTTTACATAAGTTTGGTGCTGAGGGGGTAGGACTTTATCGAACCGAGTTTCTTTACATGTCTGCAAACCATCTACCCGGCGAAAGAGAACTATACGAAAACTTCAAGGAAGTTGCCCAGGAAATGGCTGACAAACCCGTCATCATCCGCACATTGGATATTGGTATGGATAAACAGCTTGCTGGCATCCAGGCCAATGATGAAGATAATCCCGCTTTGGGATTAAGAGGCATCCGTTTATCCCTGGCAAAGCCCGAGTTATTTTTAAGCCAGCTTAAAGGAATTTTAAGAGCCAGCTTATATGGAAGGGTTAAAGTTCTTTATCCAATGGTTTCGGATGTCGCAGAAATAATTCAAGCAAATGAATTATTAAAAAAGGCAAAGGATCTCTTAAAAGAGGAACAAATTCCATTCGATGAAAATATTAAAATTGGTGTAATGATCGAAACCCCTGCGGCCGCCATTTGCATAGACCATATCTTGGAGGTGGTAGACTTCGTCAGCATTGGAACAAATGACTTGATCCAATATGTTCTCGCCATTGATCGGATCAATGAAAATGTAGCCCATCTTTACCAGCCCTTTCATCCTTCTGTAATAAGATCTTTGAAGCAAATTTTTGTCGCAGCAAGTAAAGTAAACAAAAAGGTTTCAATATGTGGAGAAATGGGTGGAGATCCAATGGCAACCATGCTTTTACTTGGATTGGGAGAACTGGACAACCTCAGCATGGAACCTCATTCCATCCCAAAAGTTAAAAAAATAATTCGATTAATTCGACTGGAAGAAGCTCGCCAAATGGCCGATCATGTGTTAAGTTTGAGTTCTGTGGAAGAAATATCTCGTTTTATTGCCAGAGAAATGAGAACCCGATTTCCAGATGACTTTGATCGAGATCTAAGCTTCCAGGAAAAATTGAAACCTGCCTGATTTAATTCCCCCGATTTCATAGAAAATAAATCTGGTTTAATTATAAAATAAATTAAAAGAAGGAATGCTTTCATGAACCCAGGAAATTTTTTATTCACCTCAGAATCTGTATCTGAAGGTCATCCCGATAAAATGGCGGATCAAATTTCAGATTCTATTCTTGATGCAATTATAGCTCAAGACCGTACCGCTCGCGTGGCTTGTGAGACGATGATTACAACAGGGTTTGTGATTATCGCAGGAGAAATTTCTACAAACTGTTATGTAGAAATGCCAAAAATAATTCGTAACACCATAAAAAATATTGGCTATACCCAGTCCGATATGGGATTCGACTACGAAACATGCGGCATTCAGGTAGCTCTTGATGAACAGTCAAAAGATATTGCTCGAGGAGTCGATGACGATAAGCATGAACAGGGAGCAGGCGATCAGGGAATGATGTTCGGCTATGCCAGTCAGGAAACCCCTGAACTTATGCCTATGCCCGTTATGTATTCCCATAAGCTGGTTAAAAAGCTTGCGGATGTAAGAAAAAAGGGCACCCTTCCCTACCTTCGCCCGGATAGCAAATCACAGGTATCTGTGCGCTATGAAAATAATAAGCCCGTGTGCATTGAAACGGTCGTTATTTCAACTCAACACGACCCCAGTGTCACCACTAAACAAATAAAAGCCGATGTTACCGAAATGGTCATCAATAAAGTCATCCCAAAAAAATTGCAACATAAAAAGATGAAGGTCCATGTCAATCCCACCGGTCGTTTTGTAGTGGGAGGTCCTCATGGAGACTGTGGGTTGACGGGTAGAAAAATTATAGTAGATACTTATGGTGGGTTTTCCCGACATGGAGGTGGAGCATTCTCAGGAAAAGACCCCTCCAAGGTTGACCGATCTGCAGCGTATATGGCCCGCTACATTGCAAAAAATCTTGTAGCAGCCAACGTAGCTGGGCGTTGCGAAGTTCAATTGGCCTATGCGATTGGTGTCGCTGATCCCGTCTCGGTGTGTATCGAAACATTTGGCACTCATAACGTTGATCCCGGAATCCTGGAAAATCTGGTCCGATCCAATTTCGACCTCAAACCTGCAGGAATAGTAAAAACCCTGGATCTATTAAAACCACGTTACCTACCATCTGCCGCTTATGGGCATTTTGGTAGAAAAGAGGCTTCATTTACTTGGGAAAAAACGGACAAAGCCAAAGCTATTAAAAAAGACGCGGGACTGTAATTAGGAAGTGAAGAAAAAAATTGGGGTTTAGTTTTTGGCGTGCTTATCAAGCACCGCCAAAAACTACTTCTTTTATTTTATCGCCTAAAGATTCCGGTTTCACCGGTTTTACAATGTATTCTTTAATACCTGCTTGAACTGCCTCTACCACCTTATCGCGCTCTTTTTCGGCAGTGATCAGCAAAAAAGGAATGTCCCTGAGCTTCTTATCTTTATTTAATTCTTTGAACAAATCCAGGCCATCCATATTGGGCATATGCCAATCGGATATAATCAGGTCAAAAGATTTTTGTTTAAGCTCATTGAGAGCATCCTGACCGTCTTCCGCAAGAACAACATTGAAGTATCCAAGTTTCTTCAAAGTTCTCCGAAGAAACAATCGAGTCGTCAACAGGTCTTCAACAATAAGAATGTTGATATCAAAATTCATATTAAATTAATTACCAAAACAGATTTTTCAGATTATAGATAATTGTCTACGTATAAAACATTATCACAAACTCCGAATTTAGGCAAACACATTAAATATCAAGAGCTTCACTAACTATCGCCTTACCCATAAATAAAAATCGAATCTATAAAACTAATAGGCCTCAAATTTCTATTTCCTGATCAACCCATTTTACGCCCACACATTAAATAAGCACCACCGGCATACAAGGCTTTTAAAGAGCCAATTTTGAGTCCCGCCTGCTGCAACTCCTCTGCCAACCCCTCAGGCGTGTAGGCTTTCCATTGACCCGATTCCAATTGATTCTGGATGAAGTTTAAACCCAGCCATTTCGTAAACGGATAAAAAAACATTCGTTTTATCATTGTCTGCAGAAGCCCTCTTCTAACTCGAAGCAATTCACAACTTTCTTTTATTATTTTAACTGCATCATAATTTTTCGAGGGACAAGTGACAATCAACAATCCTCCTGGTTTTAAAACATGACACATGTTTTTCAAAGCTTGTTGTCTTTTGTCATTATCGCGAAGGGTATAAATAGAAAAGTGCGCAACAACAACATCCACCGAGTTTTCTTTAAAAAGTGATGGTTCAGAGAGGTCATTTTGCAAGCAGGAAACCTGATCAAAAACACCTAATTCCTTCGCACGTCTGCGCATCTGTTCAAGGCCAGCCGCCAACATATCTGATCCGACATAAATACCCTCGCGCTTAAATGCGTCCTCTAAAAATTCCAACAACACCCCGGAACCACAACCTGCATCCCAGATTACCTGCCCTTTTTTATCCGGTATCAAAGCTACGGTCTGGCGCATCGACTCAAAATAAGACTCAGGGGTCAACAGATCATACAAACGCGATTTAAATCCTGCCCGCCAATAATTTTTTTCATACCAATCATGCATATTTTTTACCACTTAAAATTTCCTATCGCTTGTCTACCAGTAAATAAATGAATATAATCATTTTTTATTAAAAGAAATTTGCGGGAGTCATTTGATGGCCAAAAAACCGTTTATCAATAAACATGGATTTGTAGAATATCCTTTTCTGCATGATACTCGAAAGCAGAAAAACTGGTGGTTCTATAACCTGATGGAAGACTACCTTAAAAGGAGAGGACGCCAACACGTAGGCCCCAATTATACACGCGATGATTGCGAAGATGATTTCAAAAAAATTCTCGCCTCAACCAATTTGAAGTTTTATGTTTTGCTTCCCTCAGGCATGGGGATGGAGTTTAAATTAATAGGAAAATACCAGACACCTGAGCTCATTGAAATTGAGGATCCCGTTCCTTATATCACCGAAAAATATGGTGGTGGAAAATTCAAAGTCAATATCTACCACGAAGGAACTTTTTGTGGGACAGAAAACTACAAGGCCCACGGTGATCCCAAATGGGTAGAAATTGAAGATGACAATCCAACAGGTTGATTACCCATCCTCTGAGCATCCTAAGACCAACCTAAATTTTTTCTTTAACAATTCCTGCTCATAACTTTTCAATCAAGCTCTTCGTCAGGGTTACGAGGTTTCTGGATGGTAGGTATGCTGAACTTGATGCTTGATGGCAGGTTGGATGCCTTTTTCCCGTATGCGATATTTCCCTCATCGGGTTCCAGGCCAATATAAATATTCTCGTTTTTGGTTTTCACGGGATAGGTAGGAATAAACAGTTCCGGATTTTGCATATTGGCTCCATCTATCAGCCGGAATCGCCATTCGTGATTGGGGCAAATTACGATACCCTCTTCTATTCTCCCCTCGCCTAACGGGGACCCACGATGCGGACAGGTGTTCGTAATTGCATAATATTTTCCCTTGTAATTAAACAAAGCTATTTGTTTGTCTCCGGCAGCAATAATCGCGGACTTGCCAATAGGGAGCTCTTCTTCCTTCATTACTTTTACGAATTTCATAATTTTTCTAGGTATAAACTACAGTATTAGGCTAGCGCACCTAACCTTTCGGTCAGGGAGTGTTTCTGATGATGGGCAAGATATAACAATCCATCAGATAAAGAGTAGTTGTGCGGAAAGGTCATAACCTCGCGGCCCAGTTTTTCTATCAATTGCTGATATAGCGCATTCGCCTCGTCGGAAGACATGCCTATGGTAGTTTCATAAGTGTAACCCAGACTCAAGTCGTGTTCTGGAGGCGTATAAAGTTTGGTTATCCCCCACTCTGAAGGATTTTTTTCAATTGGCGCACCACGTTCTAAATCAAACTGTGAAAGAATGGCCGAAAATCCGGGAGAGTCTAATAGTCGTTGGTTATTGAGAACAAAGTTGATCGAGTCCATCACCTCAGCTTCCGTTTCTGTTGGAAAGCCACAGATCAAGTAGAAGTGCATGGCGATCCCCAATTTCATGCATGCCTCAGAGGTGTCATCGACCCAACTCAACTCAACACCCTTCTTCATAGCATCTAGAACACGTTGGTTATAAGACTCCAATCCAAAAATCAATTTTCTACAGCCGGATTTATAAAGCAACTCAATGCGGTCATCTTTCAACAGGCTCTTTTCAAATTTAAGTTCACCGGTCCATTGCACATCGACTTTTTGTTCGATTATTTTTGCTGCAAAGGTCCTTAGAAAATTGATGGGCAATGCTTCATCAGTAAAAAAGAAATGATCACAATTATATTTTTCTTGAAGGACTTTAAAATCATTGACAACGTTCTCAGCATAACGCACATGAAAATTCATATGGTCAAAAGGAATCGAACAGAATGCGCATTTTTCCCAATAACAGCCTCTCGAACCCATTACCGGCAATACCCGGGTTGGGGAAAGATAGAGGTCCAAAGGCAATCCATCAAAGTCGGGGGTGGGAAGTGCATTGAGCTCTTCTTTGGCAAAAGGTCGGTTCACCTTGACCACTCCCTCTTCCCGATAAATCAGGTTGGGAACTTTGCTCAAGTCTCCATCTCCTCTCAGATGTTCTACCAATCTTAAGAGCGGGGTTTCACCTTCATGCACGATAAAACTGTCGACAAAGTCAAATAAGGGCGACGCATCCTTTTCCAGCCGATCAACAAGTTTGGTGAAAACACTGCCACCAATGGTGATATGAATTTCTGGACGGTTTTTCTTAACCAGATGAGCCAATGTGAGACCCGAAATAATCTGCTCCACCGAGGTGATGGAAATTCCGAGAATGTCGATATCTTCTTTTAAAATACCATCCAGATACCATTGCTCATAGAGATCATAGAAAAAGTTTTCTTCGGGATGATTGAAGGAATCGATCACTTCCTTAGAAGAGTATGGAGAAAACCGCATTTGACTGCCAATGACCGTCAATTGCGATGGATAATATGGGGCGAGAATATTATCGAGCCATACATCCATTATTTTCAGGTTTTCCATATACTGATCTATTTCATAAAACTCCGGACTGCGTTGCGAATCTACAGCGGCATCAATCTGATCTTTCAACGCCATGACAATTTCTTCCGCTTCACGCAATTTGGCGAATTTTTCTGCTTCCGCCTGCGTCAAACGTGGACGCGAACTCAATTCGTTCAACTCTCGAATTATTCTTTCGTATAGCGGCTTGGTCTTTTCCCAGGTACATAGATCATTGAGCAATTCGATTGCCAGGTCCCTTTGAACCACATCGTGAACACCGTTCTGGTTCAAGAATGCTTTCAAACTCGGCAAACTTAAATAAGGCTGAGAAGGATGCCAGGATGTAGGGAAAACTAAATAGATCATTTTATAATATTATTTTTTTGGCCGTTTAGCTGGGTTTTGGTGCCATGAATACCAGCATCACCAGTTTACTATCTGAATCATTCACCACTCCATGATCTTCACCTGAGGGAGCGATGGTAATTTCATTTTCAGAAAGATCTTTCTCTTCCGAACCAACGGTTACTTTGCCCTTACCCTGCAAAATAAAATAGACCTTGTCTGACCCTTCATGCGAATGGACTTTTTGAAACTGCCCCGGTTCAAGGCAGTATATATCACAAAAGAAATTATCCGTATCGAACAGACTGATTTTTTTCATTTTTTCCGGACTGAAATCAATAGACTCCAGAACATTCACAACTTTCATTTGCATTCCACCCTATTTTTGAAAAGATTTTTAATACTCGTGCATTTTTTCTTCGAATTTCAGCCCGTCAAAGTTAAAAAGCCAATGACTTTCGGCTTCCAGTCAAATCTTAAAAACATCCAAATTTTCATAGAGTTAGGGATGATAGCATAGGAAGGCAGCCGAAGCCAAAGAAAATGAATTTTAGGAGAATTAAGGGGGGCAATTTTATTGACATCCCCTTACTAATCAACTAATTTGAAAGCATCTATGCAAACGGATGCGGGCAGTTGGCGCATCCACACACACATTCCAAGATCATTATATATCGGGACGTGGCGCAGTCTGGTAGCGCACTCGGCTGGGGGTCGAGTGGCCGGAGGTTCAAATCCTCTCGTCCCGACCATTATATATAGGGTTTACGGGTTTTCCCGTAAACCCTTTATTATTCGGAGTAACATTAGGATGGAATTATTTACTCTTTGATTTACCCACCATGTCTGCCAACCGTTCGCCTAGGATATAACTGATATTAAAATTTAGTTTGGCAACGATGTTCGGAAAAAACTTCAGGTCTTTTTGCATACGTTCATAATCAAACCGCAAGGCCGATACCTTTTCCGTCGCCACGACATCGGCCGTTCTTTCGGTTTCGCGTATATAACCCACTTCACCAAAAATCTGTCCCGGTTTCAATATGGCCAATGAACGCGATTCATTGCCATCCCTTCTGATGACTTCTGCTTCTCCTGAAAGAATTAAATGCATATTACGGCCTATCGTATCTTGCTTTACCAGGAGTTCCCCTTTTTCAAACTCATGAAGTTCAGAAATCAAAATTGCCTTGCGGCGTTGGTAATTGGTCATATTCTGAAGCAAAGGACTCCCATCCAACACCTCACGATCAATCGACATGGAAAGGATATGGTAAAGCCCCACAAGACGAATCCGAGTCATAATAATGGGCGTGATCAGTAAGTTTGCAAAAATTGAAAACAACATCGTTGCCGCCGCCAAGGCACCAAACTGCGCCACGATGGTAAAGTTTGAAAAAATTAAAATTCCAAAACCAAATGCAAGCGCGATACTCGACACGATGAGAGGAGTAGCCTCGTCGTTGACTGCGGAATTCACAGCCTCTTCGTAATCGGAAGTGCGGCGACAAAGCTCATTGTAACGTGCAAGCAAATGGATGGTACCATCGATTGCGATACCAATTGCAATCACCGCAACCATTGCTGTACCCGGATTCAAAGGGATATCTAGAAACCCCATAATGCCAAACATTAGAGCAATGGGAATTATGGCCGGCACCAATGCTATGAGTCCGCCTTTAAAAGATGTGAACATGATGGACATTATCAGGAATATTAGTGCCATCAAAAGAAGCAAGGCCTTTACCTGTGCGACCATCAAGCTTTCAGCCGCCCGGTTGACCATCAGATTTTCTCCCACTATGAAATACTTCATATCCGGACCTGCAATATTCCCTATGACCTCATGAAGCTCTTCAATATATCGATTCAGCGTGTGAGAGTCTGTAATGTTATGACGAACCACAATGTTTGCGCGGCGGTAATCGTGACTGACATAATTATCCAAATCACTGCGATGCAAAAACATTAAATATTGCGCGACCAGTTGTCGGGTTTCTGGCAAGGATTTTCCGGATGAACCACCACGAAACTCCTTATTTAAAAATCGCAAATGGTCGGCCAGGGATATACTGCGATCATAAACACTCTGTTTGGCCAGGAAATTCTGAATCTCTACCAGCTTATTAATATTTTTCGGGTCTTGAAAAGCTTTTCCTTTTTTGGATTCGAGCGAAATAAAAAATATCTTTATTCCTGCCAGATCTTCATGGATTCGTTTAGTATCCTGTATCAACGGGCGCTCTTCCGGAAAATAAGATAGTGGATCGTTGGTAACATAGAGTTTCGAAGCCTGATAAATAAAAAAAGCACAGAGCATCGCAGTTAAAACTAATATGGTCATAGGAAAACGTGTCTGAGAATATCGGAAAACACTCATGATGCGTTCCGGCAGGCTGTTCCTTTTAAATTCTTTTACGAGATAGGTTCCCTCCTCGGGCCCAAATAAGGACAACATGAGGGGCATGACCATGATGGTGATGAACCCGTTTGCCAACATCGCAAAAGTTGCCGCAAACGAAAAGTGCTGGATCAATCCGATATCGCTAAAAAGGTTGCTGGCAAAACCCAATGTTGTGGTCAAAACGGTAAGTACCATGGGTAAACCAATATGATTTGCCATGTATTGAACAGCTTCCTTACGTGAGCTTCTTCCTGGATTTGCTTCCAGGCCACGTAAAAATGCAGCCATCATATGAGTATCTTCGGTTGACCCGATCACGATGATCAACGAGGGTATCATGGCACTTAAAATATTTAGAGGCACTCCTACCCAGCCCATTACCCCAAAGGTCCAAATAATTGTGAGCAAGGAAGTTACCAGCGGCACTATCGCCGATAACCAGCTACGCATGAAAATTAAAATTGATACCACAAGAACTACTACGGACAATGGGCCGAGCAAAATAAAATCTTCATACAAACTATGTTTTAGTTCAGCGTTAATACGGGGTGGACCTACCTGTGCAACACGTTCAAAAGTTTCGCGATGAACCTGAATCTGCTTTTCAAGTGCTAGATGAATTTTACGGCTGAAATTATTACTATCTTCGGAATCCCTGACAGACACGATGACCGCAGTGACTTCACCGTCATCCGAAAAATAATTACCCTGATAGAGAGGATTCGCCAGGGCACTCTTTTTAGCCTCTAAAGCTTCCTGTTTTGTTTTTGGTGCCGCAATAAGTAATGGACGGGAAACAATTTTGTTCTCTTCCCCCTGTACCGTATGTAAAGAAAATAAACTATCTACGCGATTGACCCCATCGATTTTTTCGATTGCAAGATGGAGCTTTTCAATTCCCGCAAGTTTCGCAGGCGTCCAAAGGTCACGGTCCTTTATGTAAATAATAGTTTTATTGTCTGTACCAAACTCTCCCATGACTTTTTGATAAACAAGGCGAGATGGGTCACCTGCGGGTATTAAACTATCAACACCCGTATCGACTTGTAGCCGCAGCATGCCGGTTCCGGTTAGAACGGTAACCAATAAAATAAATAACGCCACAAGGGCACGGCGTTTATAACCCAGCATGTATAGTTGCTCAATCACTCTATGTTTTCCTTTAAATCCAACGAACCGTCTGCATCCAATCCTTCTTCAGGTTCAATGTGAGGATAATTTTCATACAACCATTCAGCTGTAAAAATTTCTACAGGAACATAATCGTGCGAAAAAATACGGCGGGAAATCTTGATCAATGATTGGTGTTGATCTTTTTTATTTTCCATTAGCACCATATTGGCAGCCAACCTATCCTGGTCAACTGCTTTAAGGTCATGTTGACTCTGGACTCGGGCAATGCGTCCATGCTTGTCAAAATGGTGTGTCAGGGTGATGAATAAATTATCCTGTTGGATAAAATGGCGCCGCAAAATTCTTTCTTCCAATAATGGGTCACTGACCCGATAGACGTCCACAATATAATATTTAACCTTATCCTCTTCTTTATCTTCACGGCGCACATAATGATGATCGGCTAAGACTTCACCGGTCAGGTTTTCAACAGAAAAATCTGTACCAAGAAAGTTATCGCCACTTTCAGCACCGGAACTTTCCAGGAGTTGATTTCCATAGGCTGGCAAATATATATACTTACGGGTTTGCCCATTAGGGTCACGATGAGCTAACAAGGCAACACCCTTTACTTCCTCTGGGTAATCAAACAAAAGGAGAAACCTCACCGAACCATCTTCTTCTGCCCTGGAATATCGTCTGGCTTTGCGTGTATCGCGGTCGCCATGCCTGTCCACCATAACCATGGACTGTTCTTCATATATGTATGGAAATTGTTGATGGCGTTTATCGACTTCCTCCATAATTTCAGCACCGGTTGTTTCGCTGCTGACAAATCCAATACATTCCTGTGCCTGCAAACAAAATATTATTACTGAGAGCAAAAATGGATTATGAAATAACAATTTCATAGTAATTAATTTCGATATTCATTTTTCCTGGGTGAGGATTGATTTTGCAATGCGCTCACAGAGGTCTCCATATAATTGGCGCATCACCGATACCGTTTTTTCATAATTCATTTTTTTTATTTCCTCACCTTGCAGCTCGGCATTGAATATACCCAAAGGTTTTGATTGAGTCCCGCCGGAAAGTTGCCAACGTGCCACTAGCTTTACCTTTTGGTTGCTCTCCAATTCGAATTGCTCAATATGAACTTGAACCCGATAGTCGGGCAAGGATGCGGATCGATTCAAAGGTGTTCCAATGTCAAAAGTAGATAATAATTCCGACAGGTTTCTTGACATTGTGCGCAATAGGTTTTTGCGTAAATTCTCTCCCCACTGATGACTTTCTGAAAACTCGAGTTGGCTTTTACTGGTCCGCGTTGCTATATGAAAGCGTTCCAAATATTGAGGAATATGAAGACTGATAATTTCGATGCTTAGGGGCTTATCAGCTTTTAACGATACGTTTCTATATTCTGCCGGATCAATTAGATAATAACGAATTGGAACCGTAGAACTAACACCTGAACAACCGTTAACCAGGCAGGCTAAAAATAATAAGGTAATTATTTTCAATAGAGGGTTCCACATATCATTTTTCTCCTTTGGCGTTTCGGTCTTTGCCAAAAATCAGTTCCTGAGGATTCCGCTCGAGGGTTTCAATCAATGAACGAATGGCTCGTGCGGTTTCTTCAAACTCCTTGGTCAACTCGATCAGGTTATATTGAATAGGCGAATTGGGTTCCATCATTCTGCTGGTCTTATCCAGGGTTTTGCTTAAGTTATCCAATGCAAGATGTCCCGCATTGATAGCTTCTTTTATATTTGATTCATCCACTTTTGACATAATGCTCTTGAAGCTTTTCAATGACACCCGAATATCTTCTATTGCCTTGGTGATTCCAGGCGACGTGATGAGTTTATTTGCATTGTTTGCAGTGGTAATCGCACTGTCTATGGCTTTATTTGCATTACTCAGGGTTTGTTTTGATTCATTCATTATTTCATCTACATTGCTCAGTGTTTTCGAGGCGCTTGCAACCAAATTGGAATCATCCAATTTTTGGGTGACGTTCTTGAAATTTTTCAAAGCAATTCGAATATCTTCTATAGCTTCAGTGATGCCGGGTGCCGTAAGGAGCTTATTGGCACTATTGATAGCTTTGTCGGCACTGCTTAGTGTTTGATCCACACCACTCAATGTATTGCTCGCACTGTTTATAATTTTGTCGGTACTACTTATGGCCTTGTCAACATTGTTGATGGCTTTATCGGCACTGCTTAATGTTTTAGTTGCACTGGCAATTAAATTGGAGTCATCCATTTTTTGAGTGATATTTTTGAAGTTTTGCAAGGCGACTCGAACATTTTCTATAGCTTCCGGGATGCCAGGAGCTTCAATGAGGGTCTTTGCACTGGTAATGGCCTTATCCGCACTATGCATGGTCTTATTGGCGGTTTGAATTGTATCGACCAACACCGATGTGACCTCTTCAATATCTACAGTGTTTAGTTTAGCCAGTAATTCTTCTGCAGATTGGGTGATGGCTCCAAAATTGGATGTGGGCAGTGTCGGCAATTCAGGATATGGAGTATCGCTACCACTCAGATTGACAGGCGATCCTGGATGCATATCGAGTTCAATAAATAACTGGCTTGTTAACAAACTGCCCGTTTGTAGGCGTGCTCGAAGTCCTCTCTCCACAAGACTATTTAAAGCCTGATGGGAGGCACCCTCCCCTTGAATTCCCCGCTCAATAATTCTTTGAGGTTCTATCTCTATTAAAACAGGGATTCGGAACGAAGTGCTTCCTCTGTCAAACTCAAGTCTCACATCTAATACAGAACCAATTTTGATTCCTTTAAACTCCACCGGTGCCCCCAGGTTCAAACCACGGATAGAGCTGTCAAAAAACATAATGAACTTGATTTTTTTCGTGTATGAATGTTTCTCGATACTTTCATAACTTTCATGCAAGGTAAAAACCAGGTTATCAATGTCTGTGGTTGCTTGTTCCAGCGTCTCAGGTGTTTCAAATGCGATACCTCCGTACATCATGGATTGGATTGATTCTGTCTGCACCTTAAATCCGTCTGCTCCCATAGAAACATTGATGCCACTTACGTTCCAGAAGTTTGTATTCCCGCGGACCAATTGATCAAAAGGGTCTTTTATAAAGGCATATACGTAGGTGCTCTTACGATCATTGCCCAGCTCATAGCCCAAAACTTCACCTGCGGGCAACCCTTGATAATAAATTGGCGATCCAGTATCCACCGAACCGAGGTTTTGTGTAACCAACGTGATTTTTTTTCCCTGCTCATCCGATTTGACCACCGGTTGCTTTTCAAGGCCAACAAAATGCAGTTGAGACGCACCGGGACCCGGCTCTATTTCAATATAAGCTCCAGAAATCAACGTTCCCAGACCCGAGGCCCCACGCAAACTAAGCTGAGGCTTGACTACCCAGAAGCGCGTACTTCGACGTAGAAATTTTTCTGAACCCTGAATGAAATCCACAGTTAGAATGGTGTGCGAAAAATCGTCACTGAATTCAATTTTCTCAACGACCCCTATATCAACATTCTTGTATTTGACCTTGGTCTTGTCTACTTCAATGCCTTCTGCGGTTTTAAAACTGATCGTCGCACGGGGGCCTTGTTCAGATAAAGTTTTTACGATCAGCCAACCGCCAACAAGAAAGGTGACTAAAGGAATCACCCAGACGATGGACGGTCCGGATTGTTTGCTGACTTTTGGGCTTGAAATTTCCAATGGTTTATTCTTTATTGTTGTTTTCTTTTACCTGATCCCATATCAGGCGCGGATCAAAACTATGCGCTGCAAACATGGTGATAACTACTACGGCTGCAAAAAAGATTGCCCCTATTCCAGGACGAATCGTTGACAAAGCATCCAAACTAACCAAGGATGACAAAAGCCCAACCAGAAAGATATCCACCATGGACCAAGCCCCAACAACCTCCGTCACACGGTAAAGCAGGGTGCGGTCACGGGGACGCCAGATGGATTTTTTTTGTACACTGATCAGTAAAAAAATAAGAATAATCAACTTCATTACCGGCACAACAATGCTGGCTACAAAAACGATCATGGCCAATCCCCACATTCCCGACTCAATCAAATGCAACACCCCACTAAGGATCGTGCTGGGTTCCCCCTGGCCAAACCGGATCACGGTCATCACCGGATAAACATTTGCAGGAATCAACATAACGAAAGCGGCGATCAGCAATGCCCAGGTGACTTCTAAACTATTGTGTTTTCTGTGGTGCAAAGGAGAGTAACACCGAATACAGTTTTGGTTTTCGCCAGTGTGTCGACTTAAAAACCCGCAGGTATGGCAATTCAAAATTTTATGGCTGGCAAAGTCTTCTTTCGTTATCTCTGAGGAACGGTGATCTAATAATGACCATAGATCATGTGGATTGAAATTGGCCTGAGCAGCGGAATAAACCAAAAGCAATAGGGCCAGCGCAATCAGGCTGGGTCCTGTGACTACATTTGCAAGGTCCTGCAACTTAACAATAGAGATCAATGCCCCGAGCATGAATACACCCACCAGGCTCCAGGGAGCTATACAATTTACGACACGGTATACCTGCGACATAAAGGGTGCAACTGTTCCTAAACGCGCCGGGATAAGCAAATAAAGCTTACCGACAATCACTATGAAGGGAAACAGGATGCTGGTTAAAAAAATGAGGGCACCCAGTTCACCCATTCCCAGTTCATACATTGCCCAACTGCTGGAAAATAGAATGTTCTCTACAACGCGACCTCCAAGTTCCAAAGACAAAAAAGGAAAAACATTGGCTATAAAAAAAAGTATCAAGGCCGTTAGATACAAGGCCAAACTGCGATTGATTGAATCTGGGATATGGCGGTAAAGCAAATTCCCACAATGGTGACAATTGGCTTTGGCCCCTACGGGGATTACTTCATAAGAATAGAAATGATCGCACTCGTGACAGGCAATAATTTTTCCCGTTAGGCTTTCGGCCATCATTTTCTCCACTTCCAGAATTTTAGTCAGAAACCGTAATTTTTCTGGAAGTTACAATTTTTCAAGTTGTTAAAAAAAGGGACTTTAGGAATGCTAGACAGAAACGGCACTTAAGTCAATACAGTAAATGATATTAGGTGGATGAAAGATAGGGAGAAATAAAATATTTTTTTACATGGATATCCACTAAATGGAATCAGTTTCATGGAGGAGGGATAGGTCATTTATTGAACAAGTTGCCGCTAGCAGTAGGGTTAGCCCTTATTTTGTTTGGTTAGTTGGAAAATCGCGATTCAGGGTTCGAACAGACAGTCAAAAGCCAAGAGCCCTATCTTGGCCTGGTCAATAAAAAAAGCTAATTCATCATCAGTAATTCCGGTTTTTTTAATAAAGTCTTCACTTGAAGCCTCTTGATACTGGCTCGTTATTGGACGTGAGATGCCATGTTCATTCGCAAGGTTATTTGCAGCACCGAGAATTTCATTTAACGTGACCTCCTTACCTTCATATTCCTTATGGTGACTTGCAACCGCTCCTAAAATAATAGGTGGCAATTTCCACCATTTTTCTAAAAACATTGAGCCTAATTCCTGGTGCTCAATTCCAAATGTTGCCCGTTCCAAAGTCTCCACAGGCTGATCTGAATTACTGATATCTTTAGCATGCAAAAATTCATTGTATTCTTCTGGAACCAGGGTATCAAAAACCAGGATTCCAACATCATGCATCAATCCTGCTAAAAAACTTGCATCCAGAGAGTTTTGATCATTCAACAGTTTATTTGTCAACATGCGGGTAAGGTAACCAACAGCTAAACAATGTCTCCAGAATTGATTTTGGTCGAACGATTTTGTTTTGTGAAACGCTTTGGGAATTTGGACACTATAACAAAGATCAAGAACCATCTTTATTCCCAACCGTACGATTGCATCTTCGATCCCATCGGCTTTTTCGCGTCCTCCGCCAAAATAAACATTATTCGACAGAGTGATTAGTTTTCCCGTTAAAACCATATCGGCTTTAATCAATCTATGGATATCATCTACATTGCAGTCCGGATCATTGATTAACCTTTGTAGCTCCAGAAGAACTTTCGGCAGAGGAGGGAGATCGCCTTTCTGCTGCAATAAGTCCAAGATTTTATCTCTCATAATTTAAACCTTCCGCAGGTTTTCAGTTCAATTGGAGACTTTCAATAGTATTTCAGTGGCCCGATATTGTCAAATTAGGGGGTATCAAAGAACTAAAGGTAATCACAAAACTGCTAAATGCGGCACATCAGCAAACACCCTTGATAAAAACGTTTTTTATGTAATTTGAAAAATTCTACTACTGGTAAATGGAATATTTATTAATGGATTTTCAAAAATTGAGAGAAATGGTATATTGAACCTATATAGCGCAAACATTGAAAGGCTATCTGCAACCTTTTTGAGGATGACGACTATGAAAAAACTACTTGTTATTATCAGCGTGTTGGCTCTCATTTGGGTTCCCTTGACCGCAATTGCGGGAGAAGGCCCCATGAAACTGCCTGCCGGATCGAACAAATCAGCGGATATGCACAATAATGCAGGAATAGGCAATTGGAATGAGAAAAACTATGAGGGAGCACTCGGACATTTCCAGGAAGCTTCCCAAGCCGATTCCTCCATCGCCGAAACCCACTTTAACGAGGCAGTCACTTTGGACAAACTAGGTCGGCACGGCGAGGCCACAATGCATTTTAAAGCGGCCAAAAAACACGCCAAGGGAAACGATAAGATTTTGAAATCACCGATTTTAAACGGACACATAAATTAGCGTCGGCTTTCAATTTACGATGATGATATCTTGATCTGACATATCCTTGCTCCTCAAGGCTCGGACTATTAAATCAGCAAAGGCTTCCATATCTTTCAGCTAGTTGAGCATCAAATATTGTAAGGATTTCGCCAATTAAACGACAGCCATATTATATTTTTTAGGTTTAAATCAGGTGATTTATTGATGTACTATTTAACCACGAATAAGCAACTACAGCGGAGATTCGCTTTATCACTTAATTGGGGAAGGTTTTTGAATAATAGTTCGAGTTAAATTTTTTATCTATACTTTGAAGGAGTTAGCGATGAAAAGATTATCTTTTGTTTTAGCTTTATTCTTTATTGCATCGATGTCTTCGTTGGCGTTTGCTGCAGATCCTGCATTAAAATTCCCTAGTGGTGCAAATGCAGAAGCAAACAAACATAATGAAGAAGGCATTTCTCATTACAATCAAGGACATTTTGATGTTGCTTTAAAACACTTTCAAGTGGCTTCCAAAATTGATTCAAGTATCGGAGAATCACATTACAACGAAGCCCTTTGCCTGGATGCCCTAGACCGCCACGGAGATGCAACCAATCATTTCTATGCAGCAAGGAAGCATGCCAATGGAAATGCAGCAATTCTAAAATCTGGGATTCTTAACGCTCATGCTCCAATGAAAAGGGAAGGTTCTTAATAACAGGGAAATAGCGTAAACAGAAAAACCCGGATCCCTTTAAGGGATCCGGGTTTTTTATTTCCATAAATATTAAGGACCGCTCTAATTAGAACCCTTGGTTTCTTCGACCCCCATTTTTTTCAACTGTTCCTTGGTCAAACCTTTACCTGCGTCAGAACTTCCGCCACTGGAAGCACCGCCAGTCGGAGCACCTGCACAACTAGTTAAAACAAACATTATTACCAACGCATAAAACAACATTTTTGTTTTCATCCCCATCCTCCAAGTTTTTGCCAATTAATATCTATTGCTTAAAGTTTACCTCATATAATTAATTTTTTACCATTTTTTTGTTTTTCTGGAATATCCCACGTTTCCATTCAAATGAGATAACATTAGAGGCCTAATCCAAGAGGATACGCCTTTTTCCATACTATTATGCTATCCTTACATCTATAAAATCACTTGAATCCAGAGGTTATATGCTATGAAAAATTGGTTCATGCTTGCATTAGTGGGGCCAGATCAACCCAGCATTGTCGCGAAATTGAGCGCGGGGCTTTGCAAAAACGGCTGCAACCTTGGCGAATCCTCTATGGGGCGTCTTGGAAATTATTTTACCATTATGTTGATGATCGAGCATGAAGGTGATAAAAATTCACTCCAAACAATCATTTCATCTGTTTGTGAACCCCTGAACCTCGATTCTCACCTTGTAGAACTTAAAGATGGCCATCAGCAGCACTTTGAGCCGGATGTTCGAATCAGCTTATTTGCGGAAGACCGAATGGGAGTGGTAGAGGATGCCACGGTTTCCCTGGCAAATGCAGGACTAAATATTCTACATCTTGAATCCAACCTTGGCGAAGACTGTAAAGCGGGAACCTATTATATTCATCTGGAGGGTACGCTGTCACAGGGGTTAACTTCAATTTATCAGGTTTTAGAAAGACTGGAAGAAGAGAAGGGAATAAAATCCCATCTCATCCCGATAAACGCACAAGTTTCTTAAAAGTAGGGTTTACTAAAAAATAAAGGCAGGAATAAAAACTTAAACGAGGGTATCGGCCCCACCACCAATAATAAGTTTGCCGTCTTCTTCCAGTTTCTTACATACTGCAATAATTTTCTGCTGGGCTTTTTCAACTTCACTTATTTTTGTCGGCCCCAAAGACTCCAAGTCTTCTTTAAGCATCAATGCGGCACGTTCAGACATATTGGTGAACAACTTTTCTTTTAGGTCATCGGTAGCGGTTTTCAAAGCGATCAGGAGATCTTCCTGATTGATTTCTTTCATAATCATCTGAATACCGTTATCGTCAATTTTGAGTATATCCTCAAAAGTAAATCGCAGGTTTCGGATTTCATTTGCGAGATCAGGGTCCACTTCATCCATAGAAGTGAGAATGGATGTTTCTGTGGTACGGTCTAAAGAACCCATTACAGCAGCTGCAACTTCAACACCTCCAAGTTTATTGCCTGAAACCGCACCAGATGTCCTGAATTCAGCCTGCAAGGCTTCATCCAAATCACGAATAACCGCGGGCGCTACTCGTTCAAGAGTGGCGAGTCGATGAACAATTTCCATTCGGTTTTCTTCAGGAAGCTCACGGATGGTCAAGCTCGCCACAGGAGGATCAAGGTGTGCCAGAATGATCGCCGCAGTTTGCGGATGTTCATTTTCCACAAATGTAGAAATGATTTTAGGATCGAGCATACGAACGGTTTCCAAACCACCGCCCATTTCTTCTCCGGGAGTTGTAATATTATTTAAAATTTCTGTTGCCTTGGCAGGGTCCATCGCTTGCATTAGTGCCGTTTTTAGAAATTCAACTCCCCCAACACCCAAACCTCCTCCACCGGACTCAACCAATTCATAAAATTCTTTGTTTACCATGTCCATAACCTGCGTATCCACATCCCCGAGTGCAGACATATAATTTCCCACGCTCTGAATTTCACGTTCATCAAGGTTGGCTAAAACCTGTGCCGCCGTTTCTTCACCCAGAGTCATTAATAGAATTGCTGCTTTTTCGGGTCCTGTGTATTTTCTTGCCATGGTCTTTTAATTCTTTTCCGTGAATTATTATTACAATATTACTCTCAGCCTTCCGAGTGTCAATATCAAACCGCGATCAAACTCATCTTAGAGCAAAATTGTGTTTCCCGGCATCTTCCCGACACCTTGAAAACTTTTAAATAAAACAGTTTATGCGGTTGCCGCATCTCCACAAAATTGTATAATCGCAAATAAATGCTTGGCTTATGCGACTTATCGTCCAATTATCTAAATAATTTAGCCCATGAATTTAAAAACTGCAGATTTCTTTATTGGGACCTTTTCAGGTGCTGTAATGGCATTTTGTACTCACCTGGTTGTTTCCCCAGAATTAAATATGTTCCTTGGAATGGTTTTAGGTGGTTTTACAGGAATGGGTTTGATGCTGTTTCTAATGCTTATATTAATGCCCTTCGTTGGCGCCTTCGAAGTAATGATTCCCCTCCATATAAATGGAATGTTTGTAGGAATGTCCGCAGGAATGTTAGCCACCCTCCCCTCGATACTGTCCTATGAAATTACCTTGGGTGGAGCAGGGATCGGTTTATTCGTATCCATATACATATATTTTTCCAACAAGTTCCTAACTCAATCATGAAATCCAAAAAGCAGTCCTATGATCGAGTCGCAAAAGTATTCGACTTTTTAAGAGCCGGTGATATGCGACGTTGGGAAATCCATCAGAAATCGTTATTCGAACATCTGGCAGGAAAAGTACTCTATGTTGGAACAGGAACGGGACAGGAGACCGTTAACTTTCCTCCAGACCTGGATATCACTGCCATCGACCTCAGCTATGCAATGCTCGAACGATCCAAAGTAAGAGTTAAAAACTATCCGGGGAATATAAACCTATGCCAAATGGATGCGGAAACTTCTGCTTTTCGGGAGAACACTTTTGATACTGTGGTGACCGTCTGCGTTCTTTGCACAGTGAAACACCCTATCGTTTACCTGGAAGAAATAAAAAGAGTTCTAAAACCCGAAGGCAAACTGATTATGTTCGAACATGTGCTAAGCAAAAATCCGCTTTATGCCCTTGCCCTGAAAACAATGTCTAATTTTACGGAACGATTGGAAGGAACTTATCTTGACCGAAATACCGTAAACAATGCCGAGAAAGCGGGATTCGAAATCCTTTCCCATAAAAACGTATATCTGGACATCGTTAAAGCACTGGTTGCAAAACCAGTGCAGCAGTGAGGAAACCCGATAGGTAAGATTGCGAGGAATAAAGCGTAGTAAGCCCGAGAAGTTTTTTTCTCTTAATGACCTAATCTTTTTTTGGTTCTTCTTTATAAAATTCAAACTCGCAGCTGGAATAAATAAAATTCATAGTCTTTTGCCCCAACAATTTGGTAGTCGTTTGACTCAGGGACTCAGGATTCGACATAATTCGTTTTTGAATGTCTTCAATCTTTTGTTTGGTTTGCTCTGCCAACAATTCATACTCGGCTTCCATATCCTGTTGCGTGATATGAATATTCTCAGCCTGCGCAATCGATTCCAAGGCCATATATCCTTTGGTATTGAAGATGGCTTTTTCTCGCCATTCCTTCTGTGCTTTTTCAGGCTCAAATCCAGAATCTTCAATCTTCATACCCGATTGCGCGATTTGAAATTTCATCCCTTCAATCATAAATTTCAGTTCACGCTCTATAATTGATTCCGGCGGCATAGCATCCGTTTCTTTAACAAGCATATTGAAAATATCTTCTTTAACTTTGAGTTCCTCTTGCTGATCTTTATGGCTTTGAAGATCTACTTTAATCGCGCGGCGCAGATCATCAACCGTATCAAAACCTTCTCTCTTGGCAATTTCAGTCGTCAATTCAGGAAGACTCAGTTGTTTAACTTCTTTGAGTTTAATCTTAAATGTAGCCCTGTCATCTTCCTGCTCTTCATTTGCACCAGGAATTGGAAAACTCATTCGCCGCGTTTTATTATTCCAGTTGGGCGGAAGTATCACCTTGATCTCAAACTCTTCCCCCGCCTTATGACCAATCAACTGATCTTCAAAACCGTCCAGCATTTTCTTTTCACCAATTCTAAGCTCAAAGTCATCAGCCTTTTCATTTTCCATCGGCTGATCATCAACATATCCCTGAAAATCTATCTTTAAAATATCCCCTTTTGCGGCAACATAATCTGTTGGCATTACCTCCAATGAACCGTGACGGCTTAGAACTTTTTCAAAAGTCTCTTTTACTTCTTCGTCCGTGACAACAGCTTCCTTCTTTTTGAATTTCAAGCCTTTGTAATTCTTTATTTGTATCTCAGGCTTTATATCCAAGATCACTGAAAACTTTAAGGGCTCATTCCTCTTAATATCCTGCAATCCTGCATGGTCAATTTCCGGTTGACCCGTGGGACGAAGTCCAGTTTTATGAAGAGCTTCTTCATAGTATTCCTGCATTAAATCCTGAAACATTTGCCCAAAAGATTGCATGGGGACCTGTTTTTCAAGAACCTTTTGTGGAATTTTCCCAGGTCGAAACCCCGGCATCTTCATTTCCCGATTCAACTGCTTATAAGCATCATTGACTCGTTTGGAGACCTCCTCCTCCGGGATGGTGATATTTAATTTGCGTTTCAGCTCTTCTAATTCTTCAACATCGTATTCCATTTCAAAACCTTTATATATTTTTGCGAATGCTCAATTAGCTATTACCCTATTTCCACAGGGAGTGGCCCGGTGCCAAATTTCTCGAGTATCATTTGATCGATTTCTTTTTTTAATTGCCCCAGAATTTCCTCATAGGAAAAAGATCCCAGAGTTTCCGTACCTTTTTTCAAATTAACATGTGTCGGACCACACCACATTCCCAAATCAGCATCATCCGTTTCCCCCGGCCCATTTACTCTGCAACCCATTACAGCAATCGTCAGCTTATATTTTTCCGCATACTCTGTCATTTTGCGAACATCCTGAGCCAAATCGACAAACTTATCGTTTTCAACTCGGGAACAACTGGGGCAAGCTATGATATTCAATCCATCCAGAAAATTTTCTGGTACGGAGCGGAACCTACCGTTCGCAATATCGTCCAGAAGCTCTCGACCGACATCTATTTCCTGGCCCTTGTCATCGTTTGGCAAAGTTAGAGAGACGCGGATAGTATCGCCAATTCCAGCCGAGATCAACTGCTCAAACGCGATTCTGGTTTTGATGATGCCTTCCGGCGGAAGCCCTGCCTCCGTAACACCTAAGTGCAAAGGAACATCGGGCCTTTCTGCGGCAAACCGACGATTGGCATCGATCACTTTGGCAGAATCAGAATCTTTGAGCGAAACACAATAATTTTCAAATTTCATCTCATCGAGCATCTCGCAATGATCCACAGCACACCGCACCATGGCCTCGGTGGAGTCGTCTTTGTATCTCTCTTTATAATCCGGGTCGACAGAACCGCAGTTGACTCCAATTCGAAGGGCGCAATCATTTTCCCTTGCTGCCTCAACAATAAATTCAACTTTTTCGCGAATGGATTTTGCTTTCTCAAGATGAAAAAGGTGGCCGGGATTATATCGAATCTTATTCACCCAGGGAGCAACAATGGGAGCAAGTTTATAATTCTCCTGCAAATCCACAGACCATGTGCTATCGGGAAATTTTTTCCGCAATTCTTTGAGTGCTTCTACATCTTTTTCGCTATCCACTGCGATTCGTATGACATCTGCATTGGCTTTTTCCAGTACTTCTATCTGCCTTGCAGTTGCAGTCAAATCCTGAGTTTGCGTCGCTGCCATACTTTGAACGGCTATGGGAGAGTCTCCTCCAATCACCAATTTGCCAATACGAATTTTTCGTGTTTTTCTTTGATTCATTGCTTTCCTGTTCTGGATATTTTTGAGAGGGAACGACAATTGGCTATCAAGATTAACAAATAAGAGATGTCATAACAAGACAGACAATGACCCTATTCTCAGGCATTTGAATGATTTCGAGTACGATCCAGTGGAAACGGGCTGTCCGGGCTGCTGAAATCCGGCAAATTATGCACCTTGGATTCCAGGGATTGCAGGAACAACGACTCAAATCCCAATTCCTTCGCCCAGGCAATCGCCTGTTCGTATTCTTCCGAGGTGATTCTTCTATTCAAAGTGGATGCTGCTTTATGAACAGGACGATACTGGCTCATCAGACTCAAGGGCACTGAAGACGATAATTCCAGGGCCACGAAACATAGAGTTTCCCAGGTAGCTTTCATTTGTCCCGGCAAAATAAGATGGCGGACCAAAACACCCTTTTCCGCCAAACCCTGCTCATTTATTGAAAGGGGCCCCACTTGTCGAAACATTTCGAGCACTGCCTGTCGCGAATATTCGGGATACGATTTGATATGCGACAATTCTCGGGCCACATCATGATCCGCATATTTCAGGTCAGGCAAATAGATATCAACGATTCCATCCAGCAGTTTCAAGGTTTCAATAGCATCATAACTATTACTGTTATATATGATGGGTAACCGAAGTCCTTTCTCCCTTGCCAACGCAAGACTTTTTAATAAGCCGGGAACCACATGCGACGGAGAAACCCAACCTATGAAATGAACCCCCTGTTCCTGCAGACCAAGCATTGCCTCAGCGACCCGATCATAAGAGGCCTGCGAATTATTTTTTTGCTCTCCCCTCCCTTTGGACCACTCTTGAGAAATTTGATAATTCTGACAATAATCACATCGCATATTGCAAGCAGTCACAAAAAGATTACCCACTCCACGAGTGCCAACCAAGGGTGGCTCTTCACCAAAATGTTGCACGCTGGATGAAATATGCAGGTCATCTATCTGACCACAAAACCCGGTATCACCTTCAATGCGATTGACCTCGCAGGCGTGTGGGCAAACCCGACAGCTCCTATAAATTTCATAGGCCTCATCGGCACGCTGTTGTACTTCCTTTTGCGACAATTCTAAATAAGCAGTCATTTAATAAATTTAAATTCAAAACAAACCGGTTGACCCACAAGCAAGCAGGAGTGTTAATATATTAAAAGTAAATCGAATCTACTCACCCGATCGAGTTTAACCAACTATGAAAAAAATTTTTATTACTATTTTTGGGTTATTGCTGCTAACGCAACCCGTAACGGCTACCCCAAAACATGGACTCTCATTATATGGTCCGCAGGACCTTAAATACAATCCCGGCCAACCTTATGATTATGCCAACCCCAAAGCACCCAAAGGTGGAAACCTGGTTCTGGCAGACTTTGGTGCTTTCACCAAGTTAAATCCAGCTTCTTTAAAAGGGGTAACCGCTCCAGTTATCGGGCAATTGATTTTCCAAAATGCAATGGATAGTTCTGCCGATGACAATGAAGCCTTTTCTCAATACGGCAATCTGGTGGAAAAAGCAGAGGTATCGGATGATCATCTCTCCCTAACCTATTATCTTTATAAGCAGGCCAAATTTTCAGATGGTCACCCTTTGACAGCAGATGATTTTGTATTTTCTTTCGATTTGATAAAGGACCCTCAATATCACCCCATATTTAAAGAGTATTTCAAAGATATAAAATCCATCGAAAAAATTGATGACCATACCGTTCGATACCATTTCGCAATTCACAATCAAGAATTGCCGTTGATCACAGGACAAATGTTTATCTTCCCCAAACATATTTATGGTGCAGATGGAAAATCGTTTGGTTCCGATTTTGATGATATGGCTGTAGGAAGTGGACCCTACACCGTCGAAAAATACGAATACGGGAAATACATCACCTACAAGCGCAATCCAAATTGGTGGGGAAAAGATATAGCCATCAATAAAGGGCGATATAATTTTGATCGCGTCACATTTAAAATTTACCTTGACCCGGTGGCGCAACGCGAAGCGTTCAAAGGCGGTGAATTTGATATGCAATTGGTTAACAGTTCTCGTGACTGGGCATTGGACTACAAAGGCGATTTCGTTAAAAAAGGTTATTACGTTCGGAAGGAGTTTCCACACACACGTATTGCCGGTATGCAGGGCTTCGCCATGAATATGCGTAGCGAAATATTCAAATCGCGTAAAGTTCGCGCGGCTTTGGCTATGGTTTTTGATTTCGAATGGAGCAATAAAAATCTCTTTTATGGACAATACACTCGAAACGATTGCTATTTTGACAATAACCCGGAAGTAAAACCTCAAGGAATACCCACAGGAGAAGTAAAAACTTTACTCGAATCTTTACGCGCAAAATATAAAAAATTTGTACCCAAAACCGCGCTCACCAAACCTGTCGGTGCACCGGGACAGGGGTTACCAGCAGAAAGAAACCTCAAAGTAGCAAACTCCTTGCTCGACTCTGCCGGCTGGAAAATCGGCAGCGATGGCGTTCGCAGTAAAGGCCATCACCGAATGGAATTCGAACTTCTGTTAGCGGGGCCGGGTTTCCAACGCATTGCCGAACCTTATAAGAATAACTTGAAAAAAATAGGCGTGCATATGGACATCAAGGTCGTCCAGATTGCCGAATATGAAGAACGTTTGCGTAATTTCAAATTTGGGATGATTGTTGCCGGCTTCCCTCAAAGTCGTTCACCAGGTAATGAACAACGATACATGTGGGGCAGTGAAGCGGCTGATACACCAGGGACTCGAAATTATATGGGAATTAAGAATCCCGCACTCGATGAACTGGTCGAACAAATTGTTTCAGCAAAAACCCGTAAAGACCTTGTCGTGAATGTTCAGGCCCTGGACCGAATTCTCACGCATCAGTATTTTGTAGTTCCCCATTGGTACATTGCATACGACAGAGCCGTTTATTGGAACAAGTTTGGCAGACCCAAAAAGAATGCTTCGCAAGCTGCAATAAGTAACAATCTTCTGGAATGGTGGTGGTGGGATAAAGACAAGGCCGACAAACTTAAAAAAGCCCGCGCCGCCGGAACACCTGTAAATTAAACATCCATGACCGCTTACATTATCCGCCGTATTTTACTGATGTTTCCGACTTTGATCGGGATTGTCACCATCACCTTCATTGCGACCCAATTCGTTCCCGGCGGTCCCATCGATCAAATGAAATCTCTTTTAAAGGGGCATGGCAGCACCCTCACCGAAGCTGGCGGTGGAGCAATGACCGGTCCTGGCAGCAAGCAACGAGAGTTAGACCCAAAGCACTATGAAGAACTGAAAAAAATCTACCATTTGGATAGACCTCTCTGGGAAAGATATCTGAGAACATTTCTATGGTACTCACCGCAAAAAAAAGACGAACCCCTACTTGATTCCATCTTCAATTATGACAACTGGGAAGGCTTTCTGGTTTTCAAATTCGGCAACTCCTTTTATAGAAATAAATCTGTTTTATCTTTGATAAAAGAAAAACTTCCTGTTTCCGCTTCGTTAGGCGTCACCAGTTTTTTTCTAACCTATACCATTTGCATTTTTCTGGGCATTGCCAAGGCCGTAAAGAATGGCAGCCGGTTTGACACCTGGACGAGTTTGATCGTATTGATCGGCTACAGCGTTCCCGGCTTTGTGCTCGCCATTTTTCTCATTGTGCTTTTGGGTCCCGGCGATGGAGCGATAACACATCTCATACCCATTGCCGGATTGACTTCAGCAGGGACCCCCGGCTATGAAAGCTGGACCTTCTGGGAAAAGTTCACCGACTACCTGCATCATCTTGCCGCCCCCCTATTCTGTTATGTCCTCGGAGGATTCGCCACATTGACTCTGCTGACCAAAAATGCCTTTTTGGAGGAAATGCGCAAACAATATGTTTTGACGGCGCGCGCCAAGGGACTGCCGGAAAAAACCGTGTTTTTCAAACATGTACTGAAAAATTCACTCATCCCCCTGGTGACCGGATTCCCAATCGCTTTCCTTGCCATGTTCTTTACCGGCTCGTTATTGCTCGAACAAATTTTCACGCTGGATGGACTCGGCCTGCTTTCTTATCAGGCGGTGATTCAGCGGGACTATCCTATTGTTCTGGGAACCCTTTTCATTTTTTCTCTTATGGCTCTGATAGGTCAGTTATTGACCGACCTTTCATATGTTTTGATCGATCCTAGAATTTCTTTTGACGAGTCACAGGGATAATATGTTTCGATTGAACAAAGAATGGAAAGTAAGGCTGGGAGTATTCCGAAACGACCGCAGGTCGTATCTTAGTTTTTTGATGCTGGTATCGCTTTTCCTTTTAACCCTGCCAGCAGAGATGATTTGTAATGTCCGTCCTTTAGTTATTGTTGTGGATGGGAAACCCCATTTCCCTATATTGGTTACATACAGTGAAAAAGACTTTGGCGGCAGTTTGCCAAGCGAGCCTGATTATAAGTCCAAAAGTTTTTCTGAGCTTTTAAGTGGCGTGTCGGCGACAACCGATTCGGAAGGCACTGGTCTGGGTTTAGACTTGGGGGACTTTGAAGACGAGGAAGATAACAACGCTATACCTGAACCTTTGAATGACATCCTCCAAAATTCTCCAAGGGATTTCTGGATGGTTTGGCCACCGGTTCGCTATGACTACAAATATATTCCTACCGAATCCAATACCGGGAATGTTGTGCTTGCGGCTCCTTACCAGACGGAGTCACCTATTGGCAAAGGGTCCATTGAATCTTCCTGGGCCGATGGTCATTATTTAGGCACCGATGATCGAGGGCGCGATGTGTTAGCCCGGCTGATTTATGGGTTCAGGATATCCATGATCTTTGGGATATCGTTGGCAATAACCGGAACGATAATAGGTTGCTTAATTGGCGGCACGCAAGGGTTCTTTGGTGGTTGGGTGGACCTTTCGGGACAAAGACTGACGGAAATATGGGGTTCCATACCGCGTCTTTATATTTTAATCATCCTCAGTTCTTTTCTTGTGCCCTCGGCTTTGTTACTCTTTCTGATTTTAAATCTAACTGCATGGATGGGAATTGCCGCATATATACGGGCTGAATTTTTGAAGATAAGGAACTACGAGTTTGTCAAGGCGGCCAAAAGCCTGGGAGTTTCAAATTTCAAAATCATGCGCCGACACATTCTTCCCAATGCTCTGACTCCTGTCGTCACCTTTTTTCCTTTCGAAGTAACTGCGGGAATACTTGCGTTGGTGAGCCTCGATTTTCTAAATTTAGGAGTTCCCAGTCCCGCTCCAAGCCTCGGCGAACTTTTGGCACAGGGGAAAAACAATCTTCATGCCATATGGATACTGTTACCTACATTTGTAACCTTAAGCTTGACGATCACCTTGCTGACTTTTGTAGGTGAAGGTGTTCGAAATGCTTTTGATCCAAGAAAAACTCTATAAAATGCTGCTCTCCGTAAAAAATCTCTCCACTCATTTCCATGCCGGTCCAGGAAAAATTGCCCGTGCTGTCGATGGTGTTTCTTTTGATTTACAGCAAGGCAAAACTCTAGCACTGGTGGGGGAATCCGGTTGCGGGAAAACTCAAACTGCTTTTTCCATCATAAAATTGATTGCTGAAAATGGCTATCATCCTTCGGGAGAAATAATTTTCGAAGGCCGTAATCTTTCCAAATCAACCCAGGAAGATATGCGGCATCTGCGTGGAAATGACATCGCCATGATATTTCAAGAGCCAATGACCTCTCTCAATCCCCTATTTCGTATTGGCGATCAATTGCAGGAACCCTTAAAGCAACACCTGAAAATTTCACAGGGAGCTTCACGCATTCGTGCCATCGAATTATTAGAGCGAGTTGGCATACCCGACCCTCACAAACGAGTCGATGATTTTCCACATCAATTGTCGGGGGGTATGAAGCAGAGGGTCATGATTGCCATGGCTTTGGCCTGTGAGCCCAAACTACTGATTGCAGATGAACCCACCACGGCATTGGATGTAACGATTCAGGCGCAAGTTTTGCGATTAATGAGTGATCTACAAAAACAAACGGGCATGGCTATTTTACTCATCACTCATGATATGGGAATCGTAAACCAAATGGCGGATGATCTATGCATCATGTACGGAGGCCGGGTTGCGGAATATGGCAGCCGGGAACAGATCTTCAATAACATGTCCCACCCCTACACCAAGCTTCTTTTCAGTTCGATTCCTAAATTGGAAAAGCCATCGTTTCTTTTAGAAACCGTACCGGGCCTTGTCCCTTCGGCAACCGATTATGAGGAAGGATGCCGATTTGCAAATCGTTGCCCGGCGGTAATGGATGTCTGCCAAAAAGAAAGTACTGTCCATACCCCCTCACCAGGCCATCAAGTTACATGTCATTTATTAGATAGGGGAATTAAATCTAAATGGGATTTAAAAGATCAGAAAAAGCCTCTTAGTAAACGCCCTCTTAATGATCAACCCCTAATTTCCATAAAAAATCTTAATACATTTTTTCCGGTACGGAAGGGAGTTTTTTTACGTACGGTGGCTCACGTTCGTGCGGTTGATAATATCGACCTGAAAATACCCAAAGGATCAACGGTTGCATTGGTGGGAGAATCAGGTTGCGGGAAAACCACCTTGGGAGAATCCCTTTTAAAACTGAACACATATGCAAAAGGAGAAGTGATTTTTTCCGGCCAAAATGTAATGCAATTAACCGGGAAGGACTTGAAGCAATTTCGCAAACATATGCAAATGGTGTTTCAGGATCCCTTTGGCTCTTTACAACCCAGGATGACTATTGAAGGGATCATTGGAGAGGGACTCGAAGTTCACTATCCTGACTTATCGCAGGAGGAAAAGACAGAGAAAATTGCAGGAGCCATGCATGAAGTCGGATTGAATAATTCTGTGCTGGAACGTTACCCGCATGAATTTTCAGGAGGACAACGCCAACGCATAGCTATTGCACGTGCTTTAATTCTGGAACCTGAGTTTCTTGTTTTGGATGAACCCACCAGTGCCTTGGATGTTTCGGTACAAGCGCAAGTATTGAATTTGCTCAAAGACCTGCAGACTAAAAGAAATCTTACCTATCTTTTCATCAGCCATAATTTAAGCGTAGTCAGATATCTCGCAGATATCGTTGCTATCATGTATCTTGGAAAAATCGTCGAGCAAGCTGCCGTTGAAGATTTATTTAGCAATCCGAAACACCCCTACACTCTATCTCTCCTTAATTCCGTTCCCGATCTAGGAGAACGCAAGCCCTTCGAACCCTTGATCGGAGATGTGCCTTCGCCTCTCCATCCTCCCACTGCCTGTCACTTTCACCCTCGTTGCCCTATTTACTTGAACGAAGAGCCAGGTTCCGCATTAGCAAAAAAATGCACTACCGAATATCCTGAGATTTCAGGAGATAAAAATAGCTTTGTACGGTGCCATGCTCACAAATAAAAACATAAAACAAACTCCTAACTGATTGGATTTTCAATAGTAACTATTTCATTGAAATTTGAGATATTGAGACTTTTAAAACTCCATCTTCAATAGTCTTGAATCATTGAGTCTTAAACATTCCAGCTTTACAGTCGCATTATAAAGGGATATATTTTTCGTCCATTCTTCGGGGAAATGGCTTCCAATTATTAGGAAACCCAAAATGAAAAATACCCTTGCTCTGTTTCTAAGCCTGGCATTTCTATGCATCGTTTCTTCTGCTTTTTCTCAAGAAGCAAAAGAAGAAAAAACATTAAACACTATACAATTGGTTCTGGAAAAAGATCCAGACAACCCTAAATTACTGTCTGAGTTAGGTTTGACTTTTCTGAAAGACAAACAATATCAACAAGCCATTGAACCACTTGAGAAATCTTTGAAAATCCGGGAAAACGATTCAAAGACACACTTCCACCTTGCTCTTGCTTACGGAGCTGTTGGTCGACATCCCGAAAAGCTTAGAGAATTGCAGGCAGCGGTTCGACTGGCCCCAGACATGGCTGAAGCCAATCTCAAACTCGCTCTGGCATACGCCGCTAACAAACGACATCAAGAAGCCAGTGAATTTTACAAAAAAGCCATCAAGCTGGATCCCGATTATCAGGAAGCGCATTACTTTCTTGCTTTATCTTACTTTTTGACCAATCGCTACAAAGAAGCATTAACCTCGATTAAAGAATCCATCCGGCTCGCCCCCAGTAATGCAGAAGCACATTACGCCTTGGGTCAAATATATATGAAGCTTGGGCGATTCAATAAAGCCATCCCCCCCTTGCAAACCGCAATGCGCATAAAACCTGAGCTGCCAAACAGCAAATCTAAGAATTCAGACTCCCGAAATAGGCCACAAAATTAGTAGGTTTTTCCTCCTGTTTTAAAATATCAGCAATAAGTTTGTAAGCCTTAATAGCTCAAAGCGACTTAGATGCAGGTATTTTAAAGTTCTGCTATCATTACAGAACGTTCATTTTTTGCAGGAGCAATCTGAATAGGACTAAAACAATGAATAAACTCTACGCAGTATTTATATTTTTTATAAGCGCTTTTCTGCTTGCTAAATTTCTCCCTGAAAACGCAAATACCGTTGCATACAAAAATGCAGAAGTTGCCTATACAAAAAGTTCAGTTGGAAATGAAGAAATAGCCATTCTTGCCGGTGGATGTTTCTGGTGTATGGAGCACCCTTTTGAAGATCTTCCAGGCGTATCCCAGTCAATCTCTGGCTATACGGGTGGCAAAAAGAAAAATGCTACCTATAAAAAAGTCGCCTCAGGCCAAACTCAACATCTTGAAGCCGTTGAGATCCATTTTAATCCGGAGAAAATTTCTTACGCAGACATTCTTGAGGTTTTCTGGCGCAACATTAATCCCACGGATAAAGGTGGCCAATTTGTTGACCGTGGCAGCCAGTACCGGACGGGAATTTTCTATGGCAGTGAGAAGCAAAAAGAGATCGCAGATAAATCCAAAGAAAAACTGTTGAAAAGTGGGCGATTCAAAAAGCCCATCGTAACCCCTGTAATTGAGGCTTCTCCCTTTTACAGAGCCGAAGAATATCATCAGGATTTTTTCAAAAAGAATTTCATCCGTTATAAAATATATCGGGCGGGGTCTGGGCGTGACGAATTTATAGATAAATTCTGGGGAGATGACAAGGAATATAAAATTTCCAACAGGCATCAATCTTCCCCCAATATAATCAAGGTTGGGGATAAAAGTGAATCTGTTAAAAAACTCAGCAAACTTCAATACTACGTTACCCAGAAAAATGGTACAGAACCCCCCTACATGAACAAGTATTGGGACAACAAACGTGCTGGGGTATATGTTGATGTTGTTTCAGGGGAGCCTTTATTCAGTTCAAAGGACAAGTTTAAATCAGGTACAGGTTGGCCCTCTTTTACCAGACCCTTGGTCCCTGAAAATGTAGTAAACCTAAGCGACACCTCATTCAATATGACTCGGGTAGAGGTTAGGTCGTCAAATGCAGACTCTCATCTTGGTCACTTATTTAACGATGGCCCCAAGCCTACTGGAAAAAGGTATTGTATTAACTCCGCATCACTGAGGTTTGTACCGGTTGAAAAACTGAAAGAGGAAGGCCTGGACGATTTCCTTCCAATGTTCGATCTGGATGGAATTTAAAAGCTAGCATGTGGCATTTGTATTTAATACGGACCAAGATGGGGAATCTTTACACAGGTATTACTCAGGATGTGCAAAGAAGATTTAAGGAACATCAGGAAGGTGGAGCTAAAGGTGCAAAATATTTAAGAGGGAAAAAACCTCTGAAGCTGGTATTTCATAAGAAAATTGGCAGCCGTTCTCAGGCATTAAAAACTGAGGCAGCAATAAAAAAGTGGTCTAAGGGAAAAAAAGAATCTTTGATAAAAAAAGAGATTCAGCTAACCTTATAAAACAGTCCTAAAACTAGTGGACTATATTTTCCTAATCAGCATTCCACTCCGTTAGAAAATAATAAATGACAGTAACCGCAATCACCCCGCCCAACCCAATCGATAACAAAGTGCTTAAACTCATTTGGCATTTTTCCTTTCATATTAAACGCTAAAATCGAGTTCTAGAGTTTACCTTTAAACTCATAATATACCAATAGGGCTAATTTTGATCTGTTCTTTCTATATAAGTTATTGACAAATAAGGAGATATGTGGATAATAGATCTATATTTCCAAAAACAAAAATTAAGGGTTCTGGGCATTTTCTCCCGATTACGGGAGAAAATGGGGATTTTGAGGAACCGAATTGAGGTCAATTATGTTTGATATCTCAGAAAATGGAAAAGAGGCGGTCGTTGCATATTTAAAAGAAACAGTTGGCAATAAGAAGATTAGGAAGCCTGAGCAGTTAAAAAATTTGAATGAGTTAGATGGGGTATTTAAGAAAAGCAGATTACAAAACCTTATTTTAACTAAATCTTTAATTGTAAAACTATAAGAAGAGTTAATTTACCCAGAATTACTGGTATTATTTGACTATGGAACAAAGAGGTCAAATTAATATCAGTTTCCTGAGTACCTCCTTTCCACGGTTTGATGGCGATTTCTCCGGAAACTTTGTTTATCGCTATGCACAGGAATTATGCAACCAAGGGGTTAAATTAGAAATCATTGCTCCAGATGACCCCGCATCTGTCCCCCTTTCAGAAAACTTCAATGTGGTCCGTTTTCCATATTTTTATCCACTATCCTGGCAAAAACTTGCTTATAGATCGGGAATTATTAACAGAACCACTCTGTTAGCCTGGTCCCAGTTGCCATTCTTATTAATCAACTTCTTCCTCACCGCACTAAAGTCATCGCGCAAAACTCAACTCGTGCATGCTTTCTGGTCTGCTTCCGGATTAATTGCTATAGCAATCCGATGGTTTAAATCACGGCCCGTTGTTGTCACCTTATGGGGTTCCGATAAGCTTATCGCGCAGATCCCTATCCTCTCAAACCTGATATTTTTAATTTTAAAAAAGGCTGACGCCATCATTTGCGAGGATAACAATTTAAAATCACTTTTAGTTTCAAGAGGATTCAATCCGGAAAAAATCTTTTTAATTAGCAATGGGATTGATTTAAAGCTTTTCCAACCTCGGGACTCAGCTGAAACCAAAAAAAACCTGGGGTTGGACTCTGAGCAAAACATTATTCTTTCAACAGGAAGCCTGAATAAAACCAAAAACCACTCTTTACTTATTGATGCTTTTGCAGAATTAACCGCATCCAACGAATCCTGGCATTTATATATCATTGGTGAAGGAGAGGAGCGTTTGAATTTAGAAAAACAGATTATAGAATCAGAAATTTCCAAAAAAGTTAAGCTGCTGGGAATCAAGAACCACAACTCTCTTTCACAATGGCTGAATGCCGCAGATATTTTTGTCCTTCCGAGTCAAAATGAAGGGACCCCCAATGCTTTGCTGGAAGCAATGGCATGTGGTCTACCCGTAATTGCTTCGAAAGTTGGTGGTGTTCCAGAACTCATCCAAAATAATATTGAAGGGTTGCTCTTTGACAGAAATTCTAAAGAAGAATTGGTAGAAAAATTGAATCGTTTGATCCAGGATAAGGAATTACAAAATACTCTTGGAATGGCAGCGGCAAAGAAGGTAAACAGTCATTATAACAGTTGGGAAAAACAAGCCGAAAAACTATTATCTATTTATCAGCGAATCCTTTCCTCACAAACAAATTAAATGCTTCGAGTATTAACGATTTACTATAAACATAAGCCCGGTGGATTTTGCCGACGGTTACGTTTCAAAATCGAAGCATTTCTTGATAAAGGCTGGGAAGTTCATTACATAGCCGTTGAGCCCTACCCCTACACTCATCCCAATTTAAAGCCACATATTCTCCCCACACCCACCTCCAACCATGATTCTTTATTATTCTGGATTTATTTTTTTACTGTATCCCCTGTTGCGCTTGTATGGATAGGTATTAGAAATAAAATTAATCTGATTACCACGGGCTCACCCCTTTATGCTTTTTTCTGTGCTCCTACAAAATATTTGCTGCAAATTCCCATGTTGACCTTAATTTTAATCAAACCTAATTTCCATACCGAGTGGAAAGCCAGCCTGGGATATTTACGAAGACTTGAAATGTTTTTAGAAAGATTAGGTTTGAGATGGTCAAATATTTCACTCGCCAATTCACCAGGAAGCGGGGAAGCTTGGAAAAATCTTTATAGGCCAGGCGCGAAAAAAATTGAAATCCTTCCCAACCATGTCGATGCACCCATATTTGACAAATCCAGTCAAAGGCAAAAGATACTTGATGAATTCTCGTTAAACTCAGATTCTTTCATAATTACAAATACAGGACTACTGCAAAAGCGAAAAAACCTTGAGTGTTTAATTCATGCTTTAGAAGGAGTACATAATAAAAAAGTCATACTGCTACTGGTCGGCGAGGGAGAAGAAAAAGAATCGCTAATGAATTTAGCTGAGGCCACTGGAACAACTGATAGAGTTATCTTTACAGGATGGAGAAAAGATGCCAGAGAATTGGTTCAGGGGGCTGATTTGTTTGTTTTCCCCTCTTTTAGAGAGGGTATGGCCGAATCCCTCTTAGAAGCCACAACCTGCGAACTACCCTGCCTGGTAAGTTCCATTTCAGAAAACATAGACGTTATTCAAAATACTGAACAACATTTTCCGCCGGACTCCCCGAAAATTCTTTCGGATAAAATCACTCGGCTGATCGAAGATAAGGAATATTATCGGAAACTTTGCGAGTCAACAAACAAAGATAAAAATCGATTTGTTTTTAACTGGCAAGAAAAATTTATTGAGTATGTGGAAAAAATATTGGTAAAGAGTTAAGCCCGTAAACGATTAACATATCGAATGGTTTCAGACGAATATTTCCCCGTAACTTGTGGCAAAACCGCTGCAACTTGATCCCATGCCTCTACTTTGCCGACTTTTTCCATAGCCTTGCCAATATTACCCATTCCTGCATTATAAGCACCAGCGGCAAAATTCCAGGCTTCATCTTGTGAAATTCCTTCTCCGGTATATTTATCAAAAAGTTTTCTCAGGTACCTTGCGGAAGCATCCAGATTAGATTCCGGATGCAAGACCGACCCAATAGAACGGTCTTCTTTTAAATTGAGGCCCAGTTCTTTTGCGGTGGCCGGCATCAATTGACCGAGACCCATCGCGCCTCTAGGACTTTTGGCTTCAGTATCAAAGGAAGACTCCGTTTGAATTAATTTTTGAAACAATGATTCGGGAACATTATTTTTATTAGCAACTCGATTTGCAAGCTCAGTGAGTGAATCTTTATTCGACGAAGTTGAATTGAACTCAGAGATACTTGCCCTCTTATAGCTTTGCAGCATCTGTTGCTTATTCAAATTTGCCCCGGGTGTTGGTACATTATGAGCATTATTTAAATTTAATAAAGTTTCAGTGAAGTTGGGACTGTTTAGGCCTGTGGAAGAAGCTGATTTCGAGGGATTCCAAGCTTGGATCATATTTAATTGGTGTTTTATGAGAAGAGAATAAAACCTGTTTTTAGACAGTTTTTCTTTTGGAGATGTTGGCGAAGAACTAATTACCGACTGCATTCGTTCTATTAGATTGAAATCAATCATTATCTTCCCTATGGCAATTTTTTGACATATAGATCTTTAAAAGCAAACCGCGTGCCAATAAGTACTTAAAACCCTTCTAACCTTGCAATTTATGCCATTTCAACGATTAGTATAGAAAAATCCTCCTAATCTATAGCAAAATATTCCAAATTTTAGCGTTAGGGTAGATAATCAGGAACGGGGAGCTTAAAGTCCCACTAAACCCACAGCTTGGGCCTGTTGATCAGCCAAATATGAACTACGCACTAAAGGACCTGCCTCTACATGCGCCAACCCCAAAGACTCACCAATGTTTTTGTAGATTAAGAATTGATCTGGATGGATGAATTCAACAACTTCAAGATGCTGAGGGGATGGACGAAGATATTGGCCTAGAGAAAGAATTTGGCAACCCACATCCACAAGGTTCTTCATAGAACGAATTACCTCTTCTTCTTTTTCCCCCAGTCCTAACATAAGGCTACTTTTTACTATTAGATTGTTTTTACTAGCAGCTATTCTTAGGGTATCCAAAGACCAGGCATATCGGCATTGGGGACGAATCCTGTTTTGCAACGATTCTACGGTTTCAAGGTTATGTGCAAGAACATCAGGTTCAGCCTCGCAAATTTTTTCAACCAAACTCATCTTCCCCTGAAAATCAGGAATTAAAGTTTCAATTTTCATTTGCGGACATTGCTTGCGAATGAGCTGAATGGTTTTAACCCAATGCTCTGCCCCGCCATCTGTCAAGTCATCTCTATCTACTGAGGTAATAACCGCATATCGGAGGTTTAATTTTGCGAGAGTCTCAGCAATTTGTTTTGGTTCGTTAGGATTAGGAGCCGCCAGATTTCCAGTAGGCACATCACAGAATCTGCAAGCGCGGCTACAGGTATCTCCAAGAATCATAAAGGTAAGCGTACCCGCGTCCCAACATTCACCAATGTTTGGACATGATGCAGACTCACATACTGTATTCAAATTATGCTTTTGAACCAGTGATTTTAGCTGAAAAAAATTTTTGTTCTTTGGAAGTGAAGATTTTAACCATTCTGGCAATCGCCGTGACTTTTTTAATTTTTCAGTCATGATTTTTTAGAATAATGGGGAAACGAAAACATTTAAAGATTGTAGTATAATAAGAGTATTGAGCTTAAGGAAGGCCCCCTTCCCTACCTTAACTTACCAAATAATTTGTTTTTCAAAAGGATTCTCTTACCGCATGTTTTTCAAAACTATCGACAGATATATCTTAAAAGAGCTATTTAAGCTTTTCGTCATTAGTGCAGGTGCATTGACAACCATTTTATACCTAGATAAATTTCTATTCATGGCAGAGATGATTGTGAATCGTGGCGTCACATTTATGGAAATGGTAATGATGATGACTTATATTTCACCTGCATTCCTTGCCTTGACCATACCGATAGGTGTTTTGTTGGCATCTGTGGTTACTTTCAATCAGTTTTCAGCAAATAATGAATGGATAGCCATGAAAGCATGCAACTGGAGTTTTCTGGAGTTGATGAAACCGGTCGCCTGCTTTGCCTTCATAGCCTATATTTTAGCTAATATTATAATGTTTTGGGCAATACCCTGGGGAAACCAATCCTACAAAATATTAATATACGATATAATTAAAAACCGGGCAAATGTGGATATTAAGCCGAATGTTTTTAACAAAGATTTTAAAGACCTGATTCTTATGGTCAAAGAACGCAATCAGAATTCTTTGTTAAAAGGGGTATTCATTGCTGATACAAGTCATGATGAATCACCTCAAATCATTACCTCGGATGAAGGCGTAATTTACTCCAATCCCAAAACACTCAAGATCCAATTAAAACTAAATAAGGGAACCATCCATGAATTGAGCAAGGAACGTGGAAATTATCAGACCTTGAATTTTGATCGATATGACATCACATTGAGCCTGCCAGGGGCAGAGAAAGTAGAACACACAAAAATTGGACAAAAAGCTTTAGTAGGGAATAAGGAACTTTCTCTCGATAAAATAAGAGAAAGAATACTAGATCTTAAAAAAAAGGGACTCCCTACAGCAGGTGCAGAGGTTGAAATCAGCAAAAAATTCTCCCTACCCTTTACCTGCCTATTGTTCGCCTTTTTTGGTGCGCCTCTAGGTGTTAAATCGAGTCGTTCGGGAAAATCTGGGAGCTTTGGAATTACCGTATTGGTAATTTTGCTCTATTATATCGCATTGATAATGACACAAAATTTAGGCCGTATTGGAGAAATCCATGCATACACATCGGTGTGGATCCCCAATATGATTCTTTTGATTCTTGTGGTTTATACAAGTTATAAAATGCAAAAAGAAGTACCCTTTAAAGCATTGGATAAAATAAATGACCTATTTATGACTACATATGAATTTTTCAAGGGCCTCTTTAAAAAGAATACCAGGTCGAAAATTTCTATTAAAAAAGTCCAATCAAAACCGGCGTCGCTTGATGCAATATCTGAATTGCGAAAAGAAGCAATTGATAAAAAATAACTCACTATATAAACAAATTATCCAGACTGGAGAATTAAAGTGAAAATCGCAGAAGAGATAATGACCCGAGCGGTAGTAACCGTAAACAAAAATTTAGCCATAAAAGAATTATCCAAGCTTTTCATTGAAAATCGTTTCAACGGTGTTCCTGTTGTGGATGACGATGATAACGTTATTGGAGTGGTTACTCAGGGGGATTTAATCGAGCAGAACAAAAATCTGCATATCCCCACTGTCATCACTTTGTTCGATGCGGTTTTATTTCTCGACAGTGAAAAGAAATTTGAATCCGATGTAAAAAAACTAACAGGAACCACAGTGGAAGATATTTATCACAAACATGCAATATCCGTTGGCCCGACAACCAGCATCAGTGAAATCACAACCCTGATGGCAGAAAAGGATATCCATACCCTCCCTGTCCTGGATGACGATAAACTTGTAGGCGTTATCGGAAAACGAGATGTCATTCGCGCTCTGGCATAAATCGACCAAATGCATCAACCCTTATGATTACTTCTTTGAAATGTCAGGGATGAGGATATGAAATCCCGGAATAAGGGGTGGGGGCTCATTGGGGAAGACTTGAACTCGGGATGGAATTGACCTGCCAAAAACCAGGGGTGATCTTCCAGCTCAATTATTTCCACAAGGTTGCCATTGGGTGACAAACCACTTATTTTCAGGCCCGCCTCCTCCATCTGGATGCGGTACATATTATTAAACTCATAGCGATGACGGTGGCGTTCTTCGATCTCCCTCTTCCCATATGCTTTATATGCATTGGATTTTTTTCGCAATTGACATGGGTATTCCCCAAGCCGCATCGTACCCCCCATATCTCCCTCTACGTTTTGATCCGGTAAAAGATCAATTACCAAATAAGGAGATGTGGTGGAGAATTCTGAACTGTTCGCATTTTTCAGGTTGGCAACATGTCGAGCAAACTCAATTACGGCACAATGCATACCGAGACAAATTCCAAAGTAAGGAACCTTATTTTCTCGGGCAAATCGCACTGCATTGATCTTTCCTTCTATCCCACGATCCCCGAATCCGCCAGGTACAAGAACACCATCACAAGCTGCCAATTGTTTTAACCCATTTTCATTTTCCAGCTCTTCTGCATCGATCCAATTAAATTTAACTCTTACATTATTTCCAATTCCGCCATGTATCAGTGCTTCGGTGAGGCTTTTATAGGATTCCTTTAGGTCGACATATTTTCCCACAATGCCGATTTTTACTTCCCCCTCTGGTTTCTTCAGAATTTGATTTATTTTTTCCCATCGCTCTAAATCGGGTTGTTTGGTTTTCATCCCCAATTTCTCAAGAATTATTTCCCCCAATCCTTCCTTTTCAAGGCTCAGCGGGACTTCATAAATAGAACTAACGTCCATTGCTGTAATAACAGATTTAGTATCGACACTACAGAACAGGGCAATTTTATCTTTCATTGATTTAGATAATTTTTTTTCTGTTCTACAAAGCAACACGTCAGGTTGAATCCCAATCTCTCTCAGCTTTTGGACACTGTGCTGGGTGGGCTTCGTTTTCAATTCATCGGACGTCTTTATATATGGAACCAAGGTCAAATGAACATATAGGACATCTTTCGGTTTAACATCAAACCGAAACTGACGGATTGCCTCCAGAAATGGAAGACTTTCAATATCCCCTACGGTTCCACCAATTTCACAAATAACAACATCAACGCCCTCTCCCACATTATGGATATGTTGCTTTATTTCATCTGTAATGTGCGGGATAACCTGAACAGTAGCGCCCAGATACTCACCCTTTCGTTCCTTTTGAATCACATTGTGATAAATTTTACCCGCCGTAACATTATTAGCACGACGCATTTTTGCATGGGTAAATCTCTCGTAATGTCCTAGATCAAGGTCTGTTTCCGCACCATCATCCGTCACATAAACTTCACCATGTTGAAAAGGATTCATGGTTCCCGGATCAACATTTATATAGGGGTCGAGTTTTAAAATAGTTATTTTTAGTCCCGAGCACTCAAGCAGGCTCCCTATAGATGAAGCGGCAATTCCTTTTCCCAGAGAAGAGAGTACGCCACCGGTTACAAATATGTATTTAATCTTTTTACCATTTTTCTTTTTATTCACTTACGTTCCTCGACGGCTCAAATTTCAGGAGAAAGGGCTAACTGTTTTTCTATTATTTTAATATCTGCTTGCGAGTCTACACCGATTGAATCTAATTGGGTTTCGACAACTTTAATTAGAAATCCGTTTTCCAGAATTCTTAACTGCTCCAATTTTTCAATCTTTTCTAGAGGGGATGTAGGCAATGAAGAATATTCCAACAGAAATTGTTTTCGGTAGGCATAAAGCCCAATATGTTTAAACCACTTTGATGAAGATAAGCTTGAAAAGTTATCCATACCTTCTGACCATGAATCGCGATCCCAGGGTATGGGAGCTTTTGAAAAATATAATGCTGAGTCAAACCTATCAACCACTACTTTGGTAATATTTTTATTCAACAAATCATTCGTATCTTGAATCAATATTCTTAAGCTTGTTACAGATATTGATGAATCCTCTATTAACGGTTTGACCACCTGGTCAATGTTCTGGGGAGGAATTAAAGGCTCATCACCCTGAACATTTACTACAATATCACAGTCTCTTTCACGAGCCACTTCTGCGACTCTATCTGTTCCTGATTCGTGACCAGCAGAAGTCATGATTGCCGTGCCGCCATTTTCTTCAACCAAGTTTAGAATACGGGAATCATCTGTAGCCACAATTACTTCGGAAACACTTTTTGCTTTTTTAGCCTGCTCAACCACTCTTTGAACCATAGGCACACCGGAAATATTTGCGAGCGGTTTTCCAGGGAACCGGGATGAAGCCCAACGCGCCGGAATAATAACTAATACCCTAGGCTCAGTAAGCATGCCGATTTATCAAACCCTTCCAAATGGTTAAAAAAAGAATTTTAATATCAAATATTAATGACCAGTTTTTAATATAATATAGATCGAATTCTATCCGCTTTTCCAAAGACGTATTTCCACGCCAGCCATTTACCTGTGCCCATCCAGTTAAGCCTGCCTTCATTTTTAATCGGAGCATGTAGAATGGTATGGATTTTTTAAATTCGTCCACAAATACAGGCCTCTCAGGTCGCGGTCCGACTAAACTCATCTGCCCCATAAACACATTAAATAATTGAGGTAGCTCATCCAGGCTGGTCCTTCGTAAAAAAGATCCTACAGGAGTTTTTCTATCATCATCTTCCTTCGCCCAAACAGGTCCCGTTTTATTTTCCGCACCTATTTTCATCGACCGAAACTTGTGCATCATAAAAACATCTCTATCCAATCCCATTCTTTCCTGTTTATACAGCAAGGGTCCACGGGATCCAAGTTTGACGGCTATCGCTATTAAAATCATCAACGGAAAGGTTATTAGAATTGCCAATCCAGAAAGCACAATATCAGAAACACGCTTCAAAACGGTATTCCAACCGTAAAGAGGAGACTCTGTCAGGTTAATCACCGGCATTCCATCCAGGTCTTCAATCCCAGATTGCAAATCTATATAGCGTAGTAAATCGGGAACAAGTTTAATGTCCACAGTTTCTTCTTCTAAACTTGCTAAAATTTTCTGCAATCGATCATGAGCGTTTAAAGGTAGCGCAATAAAAAGCTGATCCACCTCATTTTCTTTTATAATTCGATTCAAATCTTCATAGAGCCCAAGTACCTTATATCCTTCTAATTCTGAACCCACTTTTTCCATTTCGTGAGTTAAATAACCGACCACGGAGAACCCAATTTCGGGGTACAGATTGAGTTTTTGCACAACTTTTTGTCCTAACTCTCCTGCCCCAACCACGAGAACATTCCTCAGGTTCATTCCACGACCATGCATTTCCTTTACCAGGAACCGCGTAAATCGGTGCGATACAAATAAAAAAATATTGGCAAAAACCCAAAAATAAACAGCCATAATCCGCGAAAAAGAAAGCTCGCGGTAAAAGAAGGTCCCGGCGGTTAATAGAAGAACGGAAAGAGAAGTTAACTTTAAGATAGAAAAATATTCACTGGTAGGAGAATTCCTGCTTATAGGCTTATCATGATCCAAAATCCTGCTGTTTACATGAAAAACCAACCAAATGGGTAGAAGCGCATAAAGATACATATTCTCAACGGGAGGGCTACCTGCTGCTGAAAAAAGCTCTAACTCAAACCTGACTAAATAAGCAAACAACCAAGCAAGGGCAACAGCAAAACTGTTGAAAAAAAATATTGCCGTTGAATAAACCTGACTATGTTTTCTTATCAATGCCATCACTAAATTTATATTTGAAATTTACCAGCAATCAAAAGCTACGGGGAAATGACTAAGAACGAGTTGCTCAGAAACTTCTGGAGCTCTCTAAAGAAGAAACGGGATATTAAAGCCAAGGGACAAGTAACAAAAAAACAGACGCAAACCAGTCTGTCTACCACAGCTTTAATGGATGGAGGATAACCTAATTCGGGGTTTGCTTCAACCGCTAAGATGGATCGAAATTTACAAAAAAATGCCTATTGAATACGGTTCAATTGAGCCAGAATCTTGCCCCGTACCTCGGCTGTGGGATTTCTTTTTAAAGCACCTTCCAGTACTTCAATAGCTCTACTGGTTTCCCCTTTCTTGGAGTAGCTCACTCCAAGCATATAGCGAGAATCATGCACCTTGTTGCCACGCGGATATTTGTTTAAAACGGTTTCAAATTGCAGGATAGCATCGTCAAACATTTCCAGCGCCAAATAGTTGCTGCCTATCCAAAATGCAATATTATCTTTTAGCTGATTTGGGGGATTGCTAAGCGCAAGATTTTGAAATAACAAAATAGACTCATCATAATTTCTACTGCGATATGCAGATAGTGCCCGGTCATATTCTGCGGGGGTTTTCATTTTAGAACGACGCCTTTTTGATCGATTCATTTTCGGCGAGTGCGATTTTTGCATTTTAATCCGCGAAATTTCTTCGTTCAATCTTGCCATCTGCGCTTTTAGATCTTCCACTTCTGGCTCAAGAAAATCGGTCGAGTCGGAAGCAGAGGAAACGCCCCCTTCTATGCGTTCGGTCGCAGCATCAATTTTGGGTTCTAATGTGCTAAGAATTTCTTCTAATTCTCTCACTTTACTGATTAGAGCCTCTTGCTGATTTTGCAGACTTTCTACATCTCCTTTGAGTTCGCCTTTATCCGTCCTCTGGTCCACGCTTGCGAAACCATCGGAGTCATCATCTGCAAATCCCTCATCGTCCTCCATCCCATCGGATTCAGAAAATGAATCATCTTCTGCAAAAAAGTCATCCTCGATGCTGCTTTCGCGACTGGCTCTTTTTCCCCGCCCACGTTTTGGTCTTTCATCCGCGAATTCCTCATCTTCAAAAGGGAAATCCTCTTCAAACGCAAGATCGTCCTCTTCATCTCCTACCCAGGGCAAATAACTACAACCGCCCAAAAACAGAGGAAACGATAAAAAGATTACCAGTGCGAGGCGTGCTAAAAAGGTGACCGGTGGCATGTTTTTCTCCATACAAATTCGGTTGGGACAGTGTTATCCCTTAATAATCAATGAATTATATTGGGTTGTCAGATTTTTGTCAATACAATAATCCAAGCCACAATATTCTATAATTTCTATTATTTATCGAATAACTGGCCGTTTTCCATTAGCTTTCTCATCACAAAACCACTGTTTTATTGAGTCCAACGGATTTAACCAAGGTTTCTATCACGAAATCCAACTCTAATTTAGAGGTATTGCAACCCAAACTGAAGCGAATGGAACTGTTGATTTTTTCATCCGGTATTCCCATGGCCCGAAGGACAGGGGATGGCAAACCCGTACCGGAGCTGCAGGCAGATCCCGTTGAAACAGCAATCCCTTCCATATCCAAAGCAATTAACAGGGTATCCCCTTCAACCCCATCAAAACCCAGATTCAATGTATTTGGCAACCGGTTTTCCCTGTCACCAAATAACTCAGTATCTGGAATCATTTCACAGACCCTTTTGTAGAAATAATCTCTCAATTCTGAAATCTGTGATGTTTCACCCTTTTTCTTTGCAGCCAGTTCACTAGCTTTGCCAAATCCTATAATTCCGGCGACATTTTCTGTCCCCCCTCTTCTTTTCTTCTCCTGACTTCCACCACACACAGGTGAAAAAAGGGCAGGCGTGCCTTTTCTAAGGTACAACGCCCCCACCCCTTTAGGACCATTAAATTTATGCGCAGAAATAGACAACATATCCACAGGGTAATCCTGCAAGTGGAATGGAATCTTTGCAACACTTTGGACTGCGTCTGTGTGGAATAGAACTCCTCTATTCCGGGCAATTTCACTGACACGTTTTATATCCTGCAAAACCCCTGTTTCACTATTGGCATGTTGAAGCGATATTAAAACAGTCGAATCTGTTATTTGAGATTCCAAATCGTCTATATCTATCCGCCCAAACCGGTCAACATCAAGATAGTGAACCTCTACCCCCTGCTCTTCCAATTGTCGGCAGGGATTAATTACTGAAGGATGCTCCGTTTTACTGGTTATTATTTTTCCCTTATCCCTAAACGCTACTCCTAAGAGGGCAAGGTTATTGGCCTCGGTCCCACCACTTGTGAAAATAATCTCGGAAGAATTAGCGCCAAGAAGATGAGCAACCTTCTCCCGCGCTTCATCCAGTTGAACTCTCGCCGTACGACCGAACGAATGGACGCTGGAAGGGTTCCCGAAATTATCCCGAAGAGCAGGCAACATCGCATCCAAAACTTCAGGATGCAAAGGGGTGGTTGCATTATGATCTAAATAAATATTTTCCATGCGAAGACAAAAGTCAAAAGTAGATAGAGTAATTATCCTTTAGGGTAAAACAAAAGGGAGAAAAAAATAAACGCTTAACTGATGCTAACCGGAAATTTTTTTTCTGGGAGCTTCATCAATGGGGGGTGAATCCGGCAAGACAATTCCATTTTCATTTAACGTTTCTTTCAGTTGGCGGATTTCTTTTTCCATTTCCGGCAGTCGGTCCAACATACATTCTATAGCGCGCGCAACGGGATCGGGAAAGGACTCGGGCCCCTCCTCGTCTTCCATTTCAGAAGATATACCAGAGAATACCACCCTGCCCGGCACACCGATCACCGTAGAATATTCCGGCACATCCTGCAAAACCACAGAGCCTGAACCAATCTTGGTATTACAACCAACTTTTATGGGGCCTAACACTTTAGCTCCTGCACCGATAACGACGTCATCTGAAACGGTGGGATGGCGCTTTCCCTTTTTGGTAGCCAAACCTCCCAAAGTCACCGCCTGATAAACAAACACATTGTCACCTATTTCAGATGTCTCACCAATGACAACACCCATACCGTGATCAATAAAAAATCGCTTCCCGATAATAGCTGCCGGGTGAATTTCAATGCCGGTAACCCAGCGGGCAAACTGCGACAAAGCTCTGGCAATAAACTTAAATCCTATTCCCCAAAGCCAATGCGTGACCCGATACGCGATCAAGGCATGGACTCCTGGATAAAGAATCAAAACTTCCAGAGCATTTCTAGCCGCTGGATCCTTTTCCAGAGCAACTGCAATATCTTCTTTTATTTGCCGAAGCATCATAGTCAAAAACTTTTAACCTGTTGTTAAACTTTATATTATAGCGCAGAACAGCCCAGACGCAATGCCCGGGACCTATTAATTAAAAGGATTCGATTTAACGGAAAAACGGTTAAAACTAAATTGGGGGAGTTATTTGTACATGAGGGAAACTAGTTGGACACGGGCATGCACCCGGAACTTGGAGTAAATCCTTTTTAAATGATCTTTTACGGTGTGTGGACTCAAATGTATCTTCTTGGCGATTTCTTTATCACTCAAACCCTCGCAAATTAATCGGGCCACATCGGCTTCCCTTTGAGTCAAGCCCGCTTCCTGCATTAAAAAGGTCATTTGTTTTTCAAGCTTATTATCGCCACTTACCAAAATTTCATTTTCCGCTTCAACCTTTTCAAACATTTTCAGGTTTTCGCGTGCCCGTTTGGAAAGAGTTTTCATGATGGCCATCAAAGTATCCGGATAAGAAGACAATTCGGAATGAAACAAATCATGAGTGATTTCCAAGAGATGAGTGACACCCGAAGAAACTACCTTTGCAGACCGAGGCTTGGATTCAATCAAAGCCATTTCTCCAATATATTCCCCCATACCTCGGACGGCGATCTCGGTTTCGTGTTTGTTAACAGTCACCCCACCAGAGAGAATGACGAACATGGAGTTACCATCATCACCATCTTCAAACAACGTCTCCCCATCTTCTAAACTTTTATACAAGCATTCATTCGCAACTGATTCTAAAACATCTTGAGGAAGTTTTTTCAGAAAATCGATTTTAGATAGAAAGTCTATATTTGTTAACTCAGACACTCGGCACCTTAAATAAATTTTACAATTTTGAAAATTGCAAACGACCCTATAATTTCAGAATTATAACATTTTTGAAAAAATTAATTTGAGGCAGGAAAACACGAATAGTTTCTCTTCGGGAAATAATTATAATTGGAAATTTAATCCTGCTAAAAACACATTTTGATTAAAATCCACGGAAACTAAATTTGAATTGCTCATGACTCGGGTATAGCTAATATCAAAGTCTATATGATCTTTTATGATAGGTAGATTAAACAAAAGGTTAAGAGTGTGCTTGGAATCAAAACGCGGCACACCGATAGATGAATTAATATTCTCAAAATTCTTAAGATAATAGTTATATGTAAATTGGGTTGATATTTCGAAGGGTCCGGGAATTTTTATTCCGCCCGTTGCTGAATGTCCCAAATAGTCCAACTCGAAATCCTCGGTATCATCCATGTCAAAAGCATAACTGGCAAACAAGTAGGCTTTCGCATCCATAAAAAACCAGAACTGCGTCAAACTCCATACATGAGATGTTCCATCCCGGGCATTACCCACAAAATAATCGTTAATATTATAGGTGTAAGATAGATTTGTGTAGAAGTTGGGATCGGGTGCATAACCCAGACGCGGGGTGATGCTGTGAGTTGCATTTAAATCAGCTCGATCCAGGAAACTGTAATTATAATTAAAACTTATATCACCATCCCAATCACCGGAACCATAACCCACAGAGGAATAAAAGTCATGCGATGTGCTGTCGAACTGCGGCAGTTTGTCCCATCTCTGTTGTGAAAAGTCATAGCCGATTTCAATTTCCGAGTTTTCGAAAGGTTCGAATTGGGTTCCTACGCTGAGCAGATAACCTATAGATCTATCCTGCTCGTTGGAAACAATGTCCTGATTTGATACGATGACATTATCATCGTATTGAGAATTAATTTCAGCCTTGATCCACCAGTTTTTTTCACCCTCCGACTCAACCCCCAACAGCTTTAGCATATCTTTGGCTTGCCCTGCTGTGGAAGTATCCGGGCCTTCTTCTACAGCCAATTGAAAAGCCAGTTTTGCCTCTTCTTCTTTTTTACTTTCCAAATATCCCACACCAATTTGAAAATAGGAAATCTGGTTTAAGGAAGGATCCAGACCCATTGCGGATTGAAAAAATATTAAGGACTCCTCATATTTTTCCATCTGCTGCAGGGTGAACCCCATGAACAAATTCGCAGTGGCATTTTGGCGATTATTCTCCAACACCTTTTCAAATTTTTGAATGGCCTCAGAGTTGGATTTGAGCTTAAAAAGCACTATTCCCAATTGTAAGTGCGCGCCTTTGTATTTGGGGTCTTTTTGCAAAACATTTTCAAAAGTCTGCCTGGCCTGTTCCAGCTTTTTTGCTTTTGCTAAGGTGAGGCCCTTGTAATAGAGAGCTTCGAGATTGGAAGGATCTTTATCTAGGATTTTTGAGAATTCGCTTAGAGCCTGATTATATTTCCCTTCATTGTAAAATTGAAGGCCCAGAACCAAAGGAGAGGAAGATGTTTCTTGTGCCTGAGTGGACGCAACGTACAGAGTCAAATATAGAAATAGGTACAAAAAAAATTTCACAACAAAAAGCCAATTTTTAAAATAAAGACTTTAAGAGTAACCTATTTCTAAAAATTTTCCAGTTTAATTCAACGGGTTAGCTTATTCGGACAACCAAACATTTAGCTGGTAGTAATGGACAGCTAAATTAGCAAGCCTTCTTTCCTTTACCTTTGCATTGTCCAGATTTTCCTGGCGATCCCCCTTTATTTTCTTTATCCTGCCCAACTCTCTTGGTTGCACCTTTAGCTTCCCTTTTAGCAACTTCCTTTCGAAATTTTTTCGCAATTTTTCCAGGATTAGAAGATTTGAAAGAAGGTTTGAATTTGGTGTTTTTAGGTACGACATCGCCCCCGCCTAATGAAGCGAGTTTGGTATCAGTTTTTCTACCTCGTTTTTCAACCTCATCTTTTTTCAAAAATTTGGATTTTGCGGTTCTAACACCTTTACCTCTTTTTACACCTTTTCCCTTAAACTTACCTTTGCCCTTGTTTTTAAACTTACCAAGACCTTTACCTTTGCCGGCCTTTACTACTGCTTTGGCTGCACCCCTGGCAATTTCCTGAATCTGGCCTTTCGCAACAATGGATTTTTTTCCGAGCTGTCCATTGGCAAGGATAGGAGCGGTTTCAATAGAGCCTGAGATACCTATAAAGGAGGTCTTGCCGGCTTTATCAACTGCCACTACAAATTCCGTCCCGCGCACCCCTGCAACTGCAGTTGGGGTCACTACTTTAAAACTGGAACCCTTTGCCTTACCTTTGGTCACCACAAACCTTACGGTTCCCTCGGCGACATTGACCACGGTTTGCCGCAAGTCTTTTTCTGGATCATAGATATGCTTTTTAATTCTGATATTGGAATTTTCTCCAATGGTCAAAGAACTTTTATCATCGAAGGTGAAAGAAGCTTCCGAATCCTTTTTAGTTTTGATTTTGTCATTCATAAAAACGGGAGAAGCCAACTGAACACTTTCCCCTTTTTTCTCGCCCTTATGAAACTGCAGGATTTTTCCATCCGCAGCTGTTGCAATGCCAACATCAGCGGATTTGACAACGCCTTTATCTTTTAGAAACAGTTTTTGTTCGAACAAGTTTCTGCCGGGAGGCTCTCCCGAAAGAGCATAGGCAACACGCACGAATTCCTGCTCTGTCATCCTTTCTTTAGGATCTTTTTCGGACAGGACTTTAAACCCGCGAATTTTTAAAATATTTGCAGTTTTGGAATACAACTCTTCCTGCGATAATTTAGCGTGGTTTTTGGGAAGAAAAGGATGATCCGGCTGATTTTCAGCTATCGTTGCAACAAACTCACCCCGAGTCAGTTCAGAGTTATCCGTGCTTGCAGAGATGAGCACCAAAGTACAGGTGGCAAATAATAGGAATTGAAAAAGAGGGTTTAAAAAACCTTTTCTACTTTTCTTAAAAAATTCTTTATCAAAAACTCTATTAAAATTTCCCATACTCCTCTGAGGCTCCCTTAAATACTACCGTTTTCGTATTTGCTTCAAAAAACATTTCGGCTCTATTATTATGGTCAATGAAAACTACCTCTAAAACAATCCCACAAATGGGGTATTTTATTAAGATTTACCAACCTTGTAATCAAGGCAGCATGTCTTAATCCTATGCTATCTGCCTGATATTTGGTTTCACACAATTCAAATTTCTAAACGGGGTTTAACCAGTATATGAGCAAGGCTTTCCGGTAGCAACGGTTTTTCAACAATATTCCCTTGAATTACATCACAACGGTATTTGCGTAGTAGTTCTTTCTGCTCTTTGGTTTCCACTCCTTGGGCAGCAGTCCTTAAATCAAGGCTTTTGCCGACAGTAATAATAGTGTTGGTAATAGCGTCATTGGCTCCTGTGAATAATCCATTCACCAATCCTCGATCGATATTCAATCCGCTCAAAGGTAAGGTAGCCAAGGTGTTTAGGGAAGATAACCCCATACTGAAATTATCAATGATAATTTTAGCCCCCATTTCATTGACTTCATTCAATTGCTTTTTATGTTCAGCCGAAGTTTTTACTAAATTGATTTCTGGAATTTCTATTTCAACAAATCCACTGGGAAGCCCCGATTTACTAATAAAATTATCCAGGGTTTGAGAAAATTTGGGGTTCATCAGTTGACTATCAGAAATATTTAATGCCAGAGGCAAGGGTGTTAATCCGTCTTTTTTCCAAATCGCGATTTGTTTTTGAATATTTTCAAATACCCATTCACCGATGGGCAGCATCAATCCTTTTTCTTCTGCAAAGGGCAGAAAGTTATCGGGTAAAATAATGCCTTTCTCGGGGTGATTCCATCGAAGTAATACTTCAAGTCCAGTACATACACCTGTTTTGGAATCCACCTTGGGTTGGTAATTTAAAATAAAGGCATCGTCTTCCAAGGCTCTGTGTAAATCATTTTTGAGGTCAAATCGTTTTTGAGCCACTGAAAGCAATTCAGGGTCATGCATAAAATAAGTATTTTTCCCCTGAGCCTTGGCCCGATACATCGCCGCATCTGCATTTTTATAAAGCGTTTCCACATCATTGCCGTCATTGGGGTAAACCGCGATGCCAATGCTGAAACTGGAAAAGATTTCGTGTGATTCAATTTGAAAAGCGGGCTTGAGAGATTCAACTATCCTTTCCGCAAGCACAGTAGAATAATTGCTGTCCTTCAACCCACTCAAAAGAACAACAAACTCATCACCTCCAATTCTGGCAACAGTGTCTTCCCCTCTAAGCAATCCGGTCAAACGTCCTGCGACTTGCTTTAATAATTCATCACCCACAGAATGGCCCAGGGTGTCATTCACGGTTTTAAAGTCATCCATATCGAGAAACAACAATGCGAACTTTTGCTTGTTACGATCCGAATGAGCAAGAGCCAGCTGAATTCTATCGTTGATCATATTGCGGTTGGGTAAATTAGTCAGAGGATCAAAAAAAGCCATTCGCTTCATTTTGTATTCCATCTGTCGAAACTCGGTGAGATCTCTTACAATTACAACAAGGGCGCTGGTATCCCGGAGGACCATCAATTTCATTTTTACTTTTATAGGATAGACCGTGCCATCCTTTCTCTTTTGAAAAGCTTCAAAAACCTGAATAATTTTGCTTCCACTTTTAAGTGTTTCAGCGTATTCATCAAATTCGAGTCGTGATTGATCTTCCCAGAATTCATAAAGAGCCCTGCCCTTAAGTTGACTCTTGGAATAACCCATGTTCTTTGTAGCCACAGAATTGGTTTGGGTAATTTTGTAATCTTTGTCATCAATGACAAAAATTTCGTTGCTGGTATCGTCCAGCACCTGTGATAATTTTTCAGCGTTGTCTTTCGTCAGAACCAACTCGGCTTTCATGTCGTCCATGACATCTAAATCAGTACGAGCTCTTTGTGAAAGAGTCTTTAGCAGAGCAAACAGGGATTGGGAGTGGTCAGAAAATTCTTTTTGAAATTTTTCATCGGTAATTTCAAGCAATTGCGATTGCACTTCTGCACGAATGGTTGCAGATCGGGGTTCAGATCCAATCAAACCCATTTCACCGATGTATTCACTGGTCTTTCTTCTGGCAATCACCTTGTTCTTTTTATAAACCAGCAATTCTCCAGAAAGGATGATGTACATGGCATTAGAAACATCTCCTTCTTCAAATAATACTTCAAGGGCTTCCAAAGTAACTATTCGGGAAGAGCGCGCCAATTTTGCAAGCGTTTCTTCAGAAAAAAAGCTTAAAAAATCAACATTCCTAAGCTGCTCTAAGTTTTCGACTTCATCCATTGTAAAATTTTCTGCCATTAAATCTGACCTGGAGCTATTATAGATAAAAAACCTGAATCAATTATAGTTTCTATAAACAAAAACAAAATCCCCCCCGTTTAAGGGATAAGCAAAAAACTATTGTTTTTAAATGATTTAACTAATTATTTGTTACACAATATTGACATTATTTTTAATTTCAGTCAGTGATGCGTAAAATTACAATCATTGGAATTAATGGAACAGACAAGTAATTGATAAATAATAAAAAAAAATATTCCATCTATTTTTCTGGGTTGGTAATTACTTTAGCAGTTTTGTGTGCCTATGTGGTTTTTCCAAATGCATTAACACGTCTGGATTATCTATTTCAAAATTTTCATTTCCAACTACGCGGACCCATTAAACCTACGTCCAATATTGTTATCGGAAGAATTGATGAAAAAAGTATAGATACTTTGGGAAGATGGCCCTGGCCGCGATCGACTTTTGCAAAAATCACTGAAAACCTTTCAAGCTTGAATGCCAAGGTAATTGCTTATGATGTTATTTTTTCATCTCCTGAAAAATTTCCATCGGAAGAGAATTTGATTGAGCTGGATAAACTGATCTCGGAAAATTCTTCCGCCAAAAATTATTTAAAGAATCTAATAAACCAAAACAACCCCGACGAAGTTTTTTCAAAAACTCTTTCAGATGGAAGCCCAACGGTTCTGGGTTATTTTTTCCATTTTTCTCCTGATGGTCTTGACCATCTTTCTGAGGAGCAACGTCATCAATTTTTTAAAGACATAAAAAAATCACAGTTCAGAGGATTTTTAAAATCCAACGCGGATTTGGATATTTCCCATCTCCCCTTTCCAAAAGCTTTTGCAATTGAATCTAACCTGGCTATTTTTTCTGATTCCGCATCCGGTTCCGGTTACTTGACTTTTAATGTGGACCTCGATGGCATGATCCGACGTTTGCCCTTAATGGTGCGCTATCACGACAGCATCTCTAAAAAGGATTTTTACTTTCCTCCTCTCTCTTTACGAATTCTCGAAACTTATTTGGATGGGAATTTACTTTTCAGGGTGGGCGAAGGGGGAATGGAAGAAGTCATAATGGATGCGGATGAATCGGTAATCATACCCACAAACTCCAAAGGCGAACTGGAAATAAATCATCTTGGGCCTAGAGGGACATTCTCCAGTTTTTCTATCAGCGATCTTTTAAAACCCGAAAAACTATCGGAGCTCAAAGACAAAATACAAGGGAATATTGTGTTGATCGGTGCAACTGCGACAGCACTGGAAGATTTAAGGTCAACCCCTTTTGACCCCATCCTGCCGGGGGTGGAAATTCACGCAACAATATTGGATAATTTTTTCAATAAATCGTTCCTCTCCCAAGCTTCTCCACTTTACGATTTACTTTTAATAATTATTACGGGGATTTTATGCACCCTTATCTACTCCCAAATCAAACCCGTCTCAGGCCTCATCTTTTGGGTATTGAGCAGTGGGCTATTATTTCTTTTAAGTCATTGGACTTTTGTTGAAAAAGGTTTCTGGTTAACCGATATTTATCCGTTTTTCACCAATACTGGAATAGCAGCTTTAATAATGATTGATCATTTTATGCGTGAAGAAAAACAAACAAAATTTATTAAAGAGGTTTTTGGACAATATCTATCTCCCCGGGTTGTAAAAGATTTATTAGCAGATCCATCAAGGTTAAAACTGGGGGGTGAGCAAAAAATACTCACCGCATTTTTTACTGACCTGGCCAACTTCACCACATTTTCAGAAAAACTATCAGCCGAAGAGCTGGTATCGCTGCTAAACAGCTATTTCACTGAAATGACAGACATCTTGATTGAAAATGATGGAACGCTGGATCGTTATGATGGTGATGCAATCAAAGCCTTCTTTGGAGCCCCCTTATACTTTGAAGATCATGCCAAACGTGCCTGCTGGACCTGCATTGAAATGCAGGAAAGACTCAGTGAATTGAGAAAAGAATATAAGGAACAGGGAAAACCAGAACTGGTAATGCGGGTAGGTATCAACACCGGAGAAATGGTTGTAGGTAATATGGGTTCAAGCACTCGCATGAATTACGGTATGAACGGAGATTCCGTAAACCTGGCCGCCCGTCTTGAAGGAGCCAACAAACAATACGGGACCTGCACCCTTATAAGTGAATTTACTTACCAGGAAGCGAAAGATTTTATTGAGGTGAGAGAACTCGATACCCTTCGCGTTGTCGGTCGTTCCACGCCTATAAAAATTTATGAGTTGCTGGGGAAAAAAGGCAGTCAAAATTTTCCAATCGGCTTACCGGATTATTTGGAAGGCCTGAAAAACTACAAAGCCCAGAAATGGCAGGCCGCTATTGAGAGCTTTAAAAGAGCCTTAAAAGCTAATCCTGAAGATGGCCCATCACAAACTTATTTGGAGCGCTGCAAAATATTCATGGAAGCTTCCCCAGGAGAAGGTTGGGATGGAGTTTTTAACTTGACCAAAAAGTAATTAATAATTAATGTAACGCATACTGCAGCTGTTTTTACTTTGAAGAGATTCTATTAATGAATGCAAGGACAACATTAGATGTCTTTAATGAAATAGATTTTCTAAGAGACCTGCCCGGGTTAAATTTTCTCCACGAAAATGCAAATATTGGAAGATACCAAAAAGGAGATTTCCTGTTTAGAGAAGGGGAAACCGGAGATACCATGTACGTGATTACCGATGGGTGTCTGGAGGTATTCAAAGAAAACCGCATCATAGCCAAAAGAACCAAGGGGGAATACCTCGGTGAAATGGCCCTTTTGGGAAATAAAATTCGATCCGCTTCTGTTAAAGCCACAACCGATGTTCAAACAATTGAAATCCATGAAAAACATTTTTTAGAATTTTTATCCCTTAATCCTCAGGCCTTTTTACCCCTATTCCAAACTCTTGCCCATCGATGGAAAGAGGACTTGGAAAAAATTGATTCTGACAATCTTGAGTTAAAAAAACAAATTCAGTTAAACAGTAGGTATTCTCGCCTCTTAGACGACACCTTCAACGAAATTTATATTCTTGAAAAAGAAACATATCGAATTCTTCAAGCAAATTCCAAAGCTATTCAAAATCTTGGCTTCACCCACGAAGAATTGAATAAAACAGTCTTTAGCGATGTATTTGAAAATTTGAAATTGAATGAATTAAAAGAATTATTCGCAACCCTGATTGATAAAAAACAAGTTCAAGTTTCCTTTGAAAGTGAGAGTAAAAGAAAGGATGGCACAACCTATCCTGTCGAAATACGCATTCAATATTTTGAACTCGAAGATCCCCCGCTGATCTATGCCATTGTCGAAGATATCTCAGACAAAAAAGCAATGGAACTGCACATTAAGAAGCTGGCCTTTTACGACACTTTAACCCAATTACCTAATCGAAACTTAATCCGAGATCGTTTGGAAATCATGCTACCCCGCGCGCAAAGATCAAATTCCAAGGTGGCTGTTTTATCCATGGATTTAGACAACTTTAAATCAATAAATGATTCCCTTGGACATGAAGCGGGAGATCAGTTTTTAATCCAAGTGGCGAATCGCTTTGAAGGGATCCTGCGTAAAGAGGATACATTCGGACGTTTGGGTGGTGATGATTTTGTTATTCTTCTCCCCAATCTAGAAGATGAATACTTTCCAGCAAAAATGGCGCAACGTGTCCTTGAAATTATGGAGCGGCCCTTCGAATTACAGGAAAAACTATTTCACTGCAACTTTAGTATTGGAATTGCAATGTTCCCGGATAATGGCAAGGATGTTGAAACAATTTTTAAGAATTCAAACATTGCAATGTATCAGGCCAAAAAAAATGGTGGCCATACTTACCATATATATGAATCTTCTATGCATGACAAAATCATATCGCGATTGGCTATGGAGCAGAATTTGTGGAATGCAATTAAAAATAAAGAATTTAAAATGCATTATCAACCCAAGGTCAACCTGAAAACCGGATTGATTGAAGGATTAGAAGCTCTTATTCGCTGGCCGCAACCAAGTGGTAAAAATATCTCCCCAGCAGTATTCATTCCCCTTGCCGAGGAAAGCCGACTCATTCATAAAATATGGGATTGGACCCTAGAAACCACATGCGGTCAAATCCAGGAGTGGTGCCACTTATACGGGAAAGGCATAAAAGTAGGAGTTAACCTGTCGGGCAGACAGTTTGAGCAACCGGACTTAGTTGAAAAAATTAAAAATGTTGTAATAGCGGAGGGAATCCATCCCAAGTTCCTGGAAATTGAAGTTACTGAAACCGCAGTTATGGCAAATATAAAGGCGGCCATCGATGTATTGGATCAACTCCGAGATTTCGGGGTCCAAATATCTCTTGACGATTTCGGTTCCGGATATACCTCTCTGGGCTATTTGAAAAAACTCCCCATTAACACCTTGAAAATTGATCAATCTTTTATTCGCGATTGTACGGACACCAGCAATTTGGCGATTATTCAGGGCATCATTACCATTTCAAAAAAAATGGGATTTAAAACAATTGCTGAGGGAGTAGAAATGCAAGATCAGCACGATTTATTAAAGAGTCTTGAGTGCGATCAGTTCCAAGGTTATCTGTGCAGTAAGGCACTCCCGCCTGAAGAAATCGCTCGTTTAATTTGGCTCGATTGATCAGGAAGATTCAGGAGATTCCTCATCGAGGGTGCGGTGGTATTCCTGTAGAATTGCATCCTGTGTTTTTTGATCGGCTGATTTGTAAATTCGAATGGTTTCAAAATGTTGACTCTGCTGCACTCTCAACAGCTTAAGTCGCATCAATTCAAGAATGGCAAGAAAGGTCACTATAATTTCCTGTTTGCTATTTAAAACAGTAAAAAATGATTCAAAGGTAACGCTATCTGATGAATTCAATATATCTAAAATATATTGCATTCGATCGGTGACCGACATTTCAGTAATTTCAATTTCGTAATCTTTTTCAAAAGATTTCGTATCTAAAATTTTCTGGTACGCCTGGAAAAGATCGAACACAGTCGCATCTACCAACTCGCGATTTTCAGAGCTTTCTTCTATTTCTATTTCACCACCACGGGAGAATACCTGCTGGCGGTCGTGTTCTTTCATTCGCAACTCAAATGCAGCATCGCGATAACGCTGATATTCGCGAAGGCGACGCATCAGTTCCGCGCGAGGGTCTTCCCCTCCTCCCAAATCAGCTTCCTCATCGGTTTCAGGAGCTGGCAATAATACTTTCGACTTGATCCGAGTCAGCTCTGCGGCCATGACCAAATACTCTCCCACCAGTTCCAAATTCATCTCCTGCATCATTTCAAGATAATCCATATACTGCCGGGTGATCTCTGCGATGGGGATATCGTAAATATCCATCTTTTGTTCTTTTAAAAGATGGAGCAAAAGGTCCAATGGACCTTCAAAGATTTTAAGTTTACATTGATAAGTCATTTAATTAACCAACGGTTTGTAAATTGCGATGCATTATAGGATGGTTTGTTTTTGAAAACACTTAAATTCAGGAAACACTTTTTATATCTTTTTATTTAATATCACCCCATTTGGATTGCAGCAGTGACAAAACCACCAGAGGCGCAGTTTCTGCCCGAAATATTCTGGGCCCCAATCCCAATGCATGAAAACCATAGCTGCGGGCTGTTTCAACCTCTTCTAGTGTGAAACCCCCTTCCGGGCCTATCAAGACACTCGCAGAGCTGGGCGCTGTTTCAGGATTAATATCCTTCAAACCTTTTTCCTTTTCCAGCTCCCAGAATATCAACTTCAAATCCGAATCGCTTGCCTGCTGACAAAATGTTTCCAGTTTGACAGCGCTTTCTGAAATTTTAGGAATGGAACTAAGACCACATTGCTTTGAACTTTCTTCCGCAATTTTTTTCCAACGAACAATCTTTTTACTACTATCGCTTTTTGTCACCGTGCGTTCTGTTATTAGGGGGCTTAAGGTATGCACACCCAACTCTACCGACTTCCTTACGATGACATCAAACCCGTTTCCTTTAATTATGGATTGCCCAAGATGAATCTTTAAAGGGGACTCCGTATCAATTTTTTCAGACAATAAGATTTCCCCTTTTATCGATTTGCTTTTCAAATCTGCAATCCTAACTAAATGGACAGATCCCTCCCCATCTAAAACCTGGATTTTATCTCCCGCTTTTAGCCGGAGAACTGTGCGAATGTGGCTGGCATCTGAACCTTGAAGGGTTACCAAGTTATTTGAAAAGTTTTCTTTTTCTGCAAAAAAACGATGCATTTATATAGCGGGTGAGCCCAATTGCAATAAATCTTCCAGCGAATGCAACTCAAAATCAGGTTCACTATCTATAGAAATATTTTTCCGCTCTCTGTTTACCCATGCACTTTTCATTCCCACATTTTGTGCTCCGATAACATCCAAGGATAAACTATCACCTACAAAAAGGATTTCTTCAGGCTCCAAGCTGAATCTCTCTATTGCCAATTCAAAAATTGAAGGATGGGGTTTCCTATAGGGAGTGTCAGAGGAATATATTGCGAAATCAAAGAAAGGTTTTAATCCCGTCACCTGCATTTCATTCTCTTTCATAAATCCTGGGTTAGTGGTATTAGATACCACTCCCATTCGCACGCCTATTTTTTTTAAAGAGTGGAGCACAGACATCACTTCTGGATATAATTTTCTTTCCGAATAAACTTCCAAATAATAGATCTCGAGAAGTTTTTTCAAAGTGATCTCCTGATTTAATGGGATATCAAATTGGCCTATTAATTTTTGAAGGACGGTTTCAAAGCGAGCTTCCTGATTTGTCGTGCGTGAATTTTCAATCATGGGATGGAAAATTTTTCTCGAACTGTCGAGAAACTCCTCAAAATCAGGCAAAGAAAAATTTTTGCTGCTTAGATATGTAAATACTTTTTGCAATGGTTTGCGATCATCTTCTTCACCCAAGTCAACCAATGTATAAGCCCAATCAAAGCCAATTCCTTTAAAGGGAAAATTCATTTCTTACCTGCTGTTATTGTAAAAAGAGAGGTAGGGTTTGGGGGAAGCATCGAACGGATTAAAAGGCTATAAACATATATAAATCAATTAGAAAACATGTTAACCAGAGGTCAACCTATGGACTGGTTTGTACCATATTAAAAACAATTATAGCGAATAGGAATCTTACCTTGACCTATTGGCTTGCTCACATAATAATACTAACATAATCAGTAAATAAGCTGAAACTAAAGGATGACTTGTTAAACCGATGATCCCTGATAATGTAAAAAAGATCCCGAAAAGTATTCGTTCCAATCAGGAGCTTATTCAGGAAGCTCTGGACTTGGGTTGTGAAAAAGCAAAAGTAGTTTTAACTCAAACCATTTCCTTGGCTCACTGGGCTACGCTTCATTGTCAGTTTGGTTGTTCGCAATATGCAAAACTTCTTACCTGCCCTCCTTGCACTCCCGATTCAGAAGAAATGGCCGAAATTCTCAATGAATATGAAAAGGCTCTTCTTATTAACGCGAATCCTGATGCTAACGTGCAAGAAATTGTTGTTCGTTTAGAAAACAGCTTCAAACAAAAGGGATATTATAAAGCCTTCGCTTTAGGTGCTCAACCTTGTGACCTTTGCAATCCTTGCACTGTCTCGACCCATTGTCAGTATCCAGAAAAGGCCCGCCCCACCCTTCAAGCATGTGGAATCGATGTAAAAACCACCGTAGATAAAAATGGCTGGACAGACCTTGCTCAGCACAAGCCCTGTTCCGAGTCTCATACCATAGGAATGGTCCTCCTAGGCTAACTTGTTTTCTAAATCCGGCCCTTTCACATATGAAAAACTTATTGATTTTATTGGTTTATCAAATTTTCATTTACACCTAATGAAGCAGGCGGTATAATAAAACACCAATTCAGGAGAGGACATATTTTATGAATTCCATCGAATCGTTGATGACCACACCCGTGATAAGTATTTATTCTGAAGCCACAGCTCAAGAAGCAGCCCAACTCATGAAGGAAAAAGGGATAGGCTCGCTTTTAATTAAGGGCTATGAAGGTTACGTAGGAATTATTGTGGAAAGAGATCTGGTTTACAATGTTGTGGGGGAAGGATTGAACCCAAGCACCACTCCACTATCATCCATAATGACCGAGTCTATTTTATCCATTGAAAAAAATGCCTCAAGTTTAGATGCTGGCATTCTGATGCTGGAATACAAAATCAATCACCTTGCAATAACTGAAAATGAAGAAATAGTAGGAATTTTATCGGTCAAAGATTTGGTGCAAAAGAAAGAAACTGCATAACAAGATTCCTTATTATTGTTTTGGCCAAGAAAGCGTTGTCCCCTTCCCCACGACTTTATTTAGTTCCTGAAGGTCCACCCCATTAATTCCTAAGAAATAAAGAATCAATTTTAAATCATGCAGATTGATACTGGCCTGTGCTTGGCGTTGAACAATAGGCTTTGCATTAAAGGCAATTCCCAAGCCTGCTTTCGCAAGCATTTTTATATCGTTGGCACCATCCCCTACTGCGACCACTTGCCGAAGCGAAAATCCCTCTTTTTCTGCAAGAGAAACCAATGCATTTTCTTTCGCTTGCGCATCAATGATTTCTCCTTCCAATTCTCCTGTGACCATGCCATTTTCAATCGTTAGTTGATTTGCAATACCATAATCCAATCCATAGCGATTACAAAGTTTTTCGATAAAAAAGTCGAAGCCGCCACTGACCAAAGCTATTTTATATCCCAGATGTTTTAAAATCCTTACCAAATTTTCAGCGCCAGAAGTGAGCGGCAGATTGTCAGAAAGCTCCTCCAAAGCAGTTACGGGTAGGCCTTTCAAAATACCAACCCGTTCTCTCAGGGCTGTTTTAAAATCTATTTCACCGCTCATCGCCTGACGGGTAATGTTGGCCATTTTTTCACCCTGTCCGGCAAGTTTACCTAATTCATCTATTACCTCGCATTGCAAGAAAGTCATGTCAGCATCAAAAACAATCAACCTTTTGTTGCGTCGGAAATAGGTTTCCTCTTGCACTGCGATATCAACTCGATAATGTTCTTTGAAACGTACCAGAGCATTTAAAACATCTTCTGTTGAATGAGCTTTGCTGGTTCCAATAACGAATTCCAAGACATGAATATCCCCCGAGTCCAGCTGCTCAATTCGCAGAATATTTATTTCAAGGTCAGCAAAGGTTTTCGTAATCTCCAAAAATGCTGTGGAAGGAAAGGTTGCACAAAGTAAGGTAACAACAGATCGATAGGGATAAGGAGCGTCCGTCTGAGACCCTTGCTGCCAGGGATAGATGGCTACCTTAAAATTTCTCTGCTCAGCATACTTTGCCAGAGCTTCTTTTAAGGGAGAGATTAAACTTTCATCGTCTTCATCAAGCAGAATAGAAAGATTGAGCATTCCATTAAAAACAAACTGCTTGATATCCACCACATTCCAGCCCACATCAACAATAAAGGCTAGAGTTTCAGCCAGGATACCTGGCCGATCTTGGGCTGTGACTTGGATATGTAGGGAGGATCGGGCCATACATTAAGCTTGCGGTTTGTACCGCCATCCTTCCCTTTTTTTACAGGTCCACCCATCATTGATCTGGAACGTAGAAAGGTTATCCAAAGTTTCAGAACTAAACAATGCGACTATGCCTTCGCCTTCTATCGGATTATCTTTTAAGTGGAGTCTTTTCAGTTTACTAAGAAATTTTGCCTTCGCCAGATTTTCTAAACCTCTATCACTGATACCATTTTTGTTTAAATTCAAATACTGTATATTTTCAAGCAAAGGGCAATCCACCAAATCTTGAACCCCCTTATCACCCAGATTATTGTCATCCAGATCAAGCCAGCTGACTTCTTTCATTTTTGGTGACTCCCATAACAACTTGGCTTCTTCAGGAGTAAGACCCTTGCCGCTCAACATCAATTGGTTGCCACGCAGGCGACCTTCAAAAATCATTTCAACGCTTTCAAATCTTGTTTCCTGAGACATACAGATCCCTCATGGGTTAACCCTTCAATATCGAATGAATTCTATAACATGAAACAATGCTGAACGGCAACCGTCTCTTAATATATGCTATGAGGTTCTTTATAGATTCATATCCCGTATTATTAGCATCTCTATCCCCTCATTTGCCTTATATAATATTTGACCTGACAATTCCCCACAAAAAAGTCGGGCATAAGAATAAAAGCAGCCTCTAAAAAATGGGATAAATCCGGGGATTGTCCAACATACTAATAATCCGTATACTGGCACAGCTAAATTTCTACCTACCAAATTTAACCCAGCTCCGGCAGGTATAAGTACCTTCACTAACATAAGCACAAAATTTAAAGTTCTAATCTTATATGACATAGCAGGAAAGCAAGACAGTAATCCTTTTCCTTTTCAATCCTTCCAATAGGGATTGAATAAACTCATCATCGTATTTATCACCAATTTCAAATATCCTTTGAATTTTCTCATCCCAATCAAGATGTTCAATCTGCTTTAGTTCTTGAAGAAACTCATTTGGAAAGGCCTCTTTGACCAAAGAAATGATTTTATGCATTTTAATCTTTGAGCCATACATTTTGGTCCAGTCGGGACATCCTTCTTTTACATATTTTTCATAAAACTCTGGCGATAAGGTTACACCTCTCTCATTGCATATATCTAACTCCTCAAGATTTGCTAAACAAATCTCAAGCAGTACGGGCAATCTGTGATCAAGTTTTTCCTGGTATGCGGGTTTTTCCATAACTCATCAATAAAGAGGCAAAATATAGACATACCAAACCTATTTTTAAAAGCAATAGTCATTTGGATGATTTTTTCGTATAAGAGTATGGGCCGAGCCAAAGGGCTTTGAAAACTGTTACGATTTTGTCACTTATTGCTCTTCTGCCCAATTATTCCCAACTTCAAGTTGACTGTTCAAATTTTATCCCTGAGACTATTTGATGATAGAAAATCAATTTTAGTGAGGTTTAGGGTGAATGGATTTAAATAAAAAATTATTGGTTGTTGATGACAGTCAGATCCAGTTGGTTGTTTGCGTTAACCAACTCAAGCAATTGGGCTTTGAAAAGATAGCAGTAGCTAAGGATGGGGGAAAAGCCTATTCCATCTTAGAAAAGGGTTCCATTGATGTGATTATCTCTGATTGGGAGATGCCCGAAATGGATGGGTTAGAGCTTTTAAAAAAGGTCAAAACTAACCCTTCCCTTCAGGGCATACCCTTTATAATGCTTACTGCCCACAAGGATGAAAAGTTGAATCAGGAAGCAATTCAATTTGGTGCTGCAGATTTCATCGTTAAACCCGGGACCCCTGATTTATTTAAAGAAAAGCTGAAGGCGATCATGTGACCATGCGATATTATTCCTTGGTCAGGTATGCAATTGTTTTTTCAGGGTTACTTGTTTTTGTCTTGATTTTACTGCTTCCAAAATCCTGGGCGCAGGTTGGGGCCAAGGTGGATGTCGATAAAGACCGATGGATCAGTATTGGAGGAGGATTACGCACCAGCTTTGAGTCTGTTGAAGATGGTGCGCCCAATAAACAAAACCGTTCCAATACTTTTGACTTTGAAAGCTTTCGTCTTTATATAAATTCGCAAGTATATAAGGGAATTCAGTTTGAATTTAATACCCAAGGTGATGCTGGCGACAATGTTCGTGTTCTTGATGCAATAGCAAAAATTGATTTCACAAACTCCTTTAATATTTGGGCAGGCCGAATGACTACTCCCACTGGGAGATCCAATCTTAGCGGCCCCTATTTTTTAAATGTTTTTGATTTTCCTTTTGCCGAGGCTTACCCTAACCTGATTGTAGGGAGGGATGAGGGTGCCGTTTTTTGGGGTGTCGTTGATAAAGGGCGGCTCAAATATCAACTTGGTTTGTTTGAGGGGAAAACAGGAGGTTCGAATCAAGGGGACAGCCTTCTGTACTCCGGACGATTAACCTATAACTTTTGGGATCCTGAACCTTCCATTTACTATAACAGCAGCACCTATTACGGAGCTATGGACGTCCTTGCTGTTGGGCTGGTAGGCATGTTCCAGGAAGACGGTGCTGGTACGTCTGCCAGTCAGGGTGACTTCCTGGGTTGGAATGTTGATTTGCTCATGGAAAAAAAATTGGGAAATGGTGGAGTTGCTACTTTGGAGGCAGCCTATTATAAATATGACCTTGAAGATACTTCTGATAGCGCTTTGGTTCAGGGAGATAGTTATTTTGTTACTGTCGCCTATTTATTTTCCAAAAAAACAGGGTGGGGACAATTCCAGCCCTTTTCTCGGCTTCAGAGTTTTGACCGAGCAGAATCTAATATTACAGGAAGTCGAGGAACACGTGATCGTTATGATGTAGGTCTCAACTATATTATTTCGGGCCACAATGCGCGGATTTCACTATTTTATGCCAATGAGGACCCTGGGGTCGATATTTTCAAGATCGGTTTTCAATTACAATTGTTTTAAAAATAATTCTTTTAGAATTTGAGGTTAGATAGCTTGTGAAAATCCCGATTGATCGTCGAACATTTTTAGCCGCTTCATCTGCATTTTTGGCGGAGCTGAGTCGCCCATACAAGATTTTTGCAGCTCAAACTGCGAAGAATTCTCCTTGGATACATCCAGGCGGGGTGATTAAAGTTGGATTTCTCTGGTCCTTGACAGGCGGTTTGTCTGTTATTGAAAAACCTTCGCGTGATGTGGGCCTGTTCTGGGCAGACGAAGTTAATAAAAATGGGGGAATCGCGGGATGCAAGATAGAGCCTGTTGTCTTTGATGCTGAATCTGATATGAAAACATATCGGACTGGAGTCAAAAAACTAATGCACGAGGATAAGGTATTGGCTGTGTTTGGTGGATTTACTTCAGCCAGTCGACGGTCGGTTATGCCCTTGGTGACGCTGGCAAATCACTTATTCTATTATCCTACGGTTTATGAAGGAAAAGAGTGCTGGCAAAACTTGATATGCACGGGTGCCCTGGCCAATCAACACTCATATGACCTTATTCCATATATGGTGAAGCATTTTGGGCCAAGAGGATACTTCATTGGTTCCAATTATGTTTGGCCTAAAGAGTCAAACCGAAATGCAAGCCGCTGGCTCAAAAATGCCAATGGTGAAAAGGTTGGCGAACAATATATGCCTTTGGGTCTCGGCAACTTTGAACCCATTTTAGAAGATGTTAAAAAAAAGAAAGCGGATTGGATATTTTTGACAGTGGTGGGTACCTCAGAGTTGTTTTTCAGGAAAGCTTATAGCAAGGCAGGTTTAACGCCGGACAAATTGCCCACTGCCGCCCTAACAACATCGGAAATGGAAATTAAAGCAATGGGCTATGAATATGGAGAAGGACATTATACCTCAGCTCCATACTTTCAAAGTATCAACAGTCCAACAAACCAAAAGTTTGTGGATGGTTTTCTTTCAAGTCCATATGGAGAAACCGGGGTTACTCATGCCAATATGGAAGCCACATACCTGTCCTTCCTGTTTTTCAAGAAAGCGGTTGAGAAACTGGTTTTAGAATCGGGGGAGTCATCTATAACACCTAAAAGCATCCGGGACTTTTCTGCAAATTTAAAGTTGTCCTCAATTGAGTCACCGCAGGGTGATATTCGTATGGATCCTAATAATTTTCATTGCTGGCTGACCCCTAAAATAGGTCGGTTCGACAGTGGTGGCCAGGTAGAAATAATGCATGAAAGAAAAGAGTTGGTTGAGCCAAAACCATTAATTTTATATCCCCACAGGGGAAAATGTCGTCCTGATGGTTTGCATTTGCCATCTGGAAAAATTGTTAAAGCGGCTTCTTAAATCTTTTATAGTCAAATGAGAAAAATATTAAATTACATAAATCAAATGTCGCTGGGGCAGAAGGTGATGAGTCTGATCATTGTTGAATTCATTTCTTACTCATTCATTACCACCAATGCGATCAAGCAAATTGATGTTGTCGGTCAAGAAGTCAGGCAAATGTCCGAATTATACCTGCCCCTGTTTTTAGAAGCCCAGGAACTCCATAAACATGTCCAGGATGAACGAATCAGTTTTATAAAAATCCTCAATGTGGGTGAACGGGTGGTTTATGACAAAGATGCTGAAACGACTTTCATTTTATCAAGGGAAAAGTATTTTGAATTTCAAGCTGAAGTAGAGAAGCATATAGTTGAAGCAAAAGATTTAATTGTGAATGCAGTGAATCATTCATTAAGAAAGGACAGTTTGATTCAGATACATAGTTCACCTATCCTTGAAGCTTTGAAAGAGATTAATCTGGCTGCAAAAGCCCAAAAAGTTTCAGCTAAACAAGTTTTTACCCATGTTGAAGACGGCTCTTTTCTGATGGGACTTGAACTCATGGGCAATGTTAAGAAAGCTGATGATAATCTTGTCGTTAAAATCAACGAACTCCTGCATGAGCTGAATATTTTAAAAGGTCTATCTGTTGCCTACTCGGAGCAAGTTCAGAATGATGCAGAAAGTTTTACTATTTTAGTGGCAATCATAACAATTGTAATTGGTATCACTGTTATTTTTCTTGTGGTCAGGCTGAATATAACAAAACCCCTCCACCTTCTTACCGGTACGATTGAGTCTTTTGATGCCTTAAAAAGTACTGAAAAATCCCCTGAGGAAGAGGAACTAATATCCCGTGGGGATGAATTAGGAATGGTCAGTCGAAGTTTTAACAAATTGAAGAATGAACTAGCCCAAACCACCAGGGAACTTTTTGAGGAAAAAGAGGGTTTAGAAAGAAAAGTGGAAGAGCGGACTCACAAACTTCAGGAGAGCGAGGAGATGACTCGTTCTGTTATCACTACTGCAATGGATGCAGTGATATTGATTGATCATGAAAATAAAATATTGGATTGGAATGCACAGGCCGAGATAATTTATGGTTGGGCCAAGGAAGAAATTTTGGGTTTAACCATTTCGGATTGTATTATTCCAGAGCAATATAGGGAAGCTCATATAAAAGGCTTTAAGCATTTTCTTGATACCGGGGAAGGGCCTGTACTAAATACCAGAATTGAAATCACAGCTCTTCGAAAAAGTGGGGAGGAATTTCCAATAGAACTTACAATTACTCCGCTTAAAATAGGTGACAATTACATTTTTAACGCATTTTCCCGCGATATTACAGAGCGCAAGCATGCCGAAGAAACTTTGCGGGAAGGGGAACAACGCCTGGTCCTGGCCCTGGAAGGGGGAAACCTGGGGTCCTGGGACGTAAATGTCGAGACTGAAGAAATGGTGGTGAATGACCGTTGGGCGGAAATGCTGGGGTATTCCTTGGAAGAAATCACACCGATCACGCAGAAAACTTGGGCTGATACCATCCACGTGGAAGACAGGGAGCGGGTCCTGGAGGTTGGACTGTCTTACAAAACGGGGATGAAGTCAAATTATGATGTGGAATATCGCGCCCTGACCAAAGATGGGGAAATTCGCTGGCTTTATTCACGAGGGTCGATCGTGGAACGCACAGGGGATGGAAAGCCGGTCCGATTAGTTGGAACGGTCATGGATATTACAGAGCGCAAACAAGCAGAGGATAAATTGCGCCAGGCCCAACAGGAAGCTGAATCTGCGAACCAGTCCAAAAGCGATTTCCTTGCCAACATGAGCCACGAGATTCGTACTCCCATGAATGCAATCATTGGCATGAGTGGTTTGGCAATGAAAACCGAATTAACCACCAAGCAGCATAACTATATTAATAAGATTCAAATTTCAAGCCATGCTTTGCTGAGTCTCATCAACGATATTCTAGATTTTTCAAAAATCGAGGCTGGCAAACTGGATATGGAAAACCTCAATTTTCATCTTGATGAAGTGTTGGATCATTTATCTACACTAACAACTTTGAAGGCGCAGGAAAAAGGATTGGAGGTTTTGTTTCAGGTTGGACGAACGGTGCCACGTTATCTTATAGGGGACCCACTTCGGTTGGGGCAGATTTTGACAAACCTAACTAATAACGCGGTGAAGTTTACAGAGCATGGGGAGATTGTTGTAAGAATCCAACTCTTGGAAGAAGAGAAAGACCAGGTTCGACTGGAGTTTTCTGTGAAAGATACCGGGATCGGTTTAACCGAGGAGCAGATAGACAAGTTATTTAAAGAGTTCAGTCAGGCCGATTCCTCCACCACCCGGAAATATGGCGGAACAGGGCTGGGACTCACCATATCCAAAAAACTTGTTGAGATGATGGATGGCAAAATCTGGGTGGAAAGTGAACCCGAAAAGGGAAGCCGGTTTATCTTTACGGCTGTTTTCCAAAAGGGAGTGGAGAAAGAGCGTAAGGTTTTGGCTGCTTCACAAGATCTGGCAGGAAAGCGGGTTCTTATAGTGGACGACAACCAATCGGCACTCGATGTATTAGAACATGCCCTTTTGTCATTCGACTTTGATGTTTCCTCAGCCTCTTCAGGCGCTGAAAGTATTTCCATGGTTGAAGATGCTGATACAGAGAAGCCTTATGATTTTATCATTATGGATTGGCAGATGCCTGAGATGAATGGAATCCGGACATCCGAAATAATAAAAACGCACCAAAAATTGAAGCATATCCCGAAGATCATTATGCTGACCGCCTATGGTCGCGAAGAGATTTCCAGGCAGGCAGAGGAAGTAGGTATAGATTCGTTTTTAGTCAAGCCTATGAACACCTCGGTTTTATTCGAAACCATTTTAGAAGTGTTCGGGGAGGATGTTGAAAGGAAGCATCGCAAGGAAGCTTTCCAGACATCATCGGCACAGGAAACCGAAGTCCTGGAAAAAATTCGCGGCGCGAGTATTTTGCTTGTGGAAGACAACGAAATCAATCAGGAAATCGCCAATGAAATTTTAGAGCAGGCGGGGTTCAAGGTCACTATTGCCAGCAATGGTTCTGAAGCAGTTGAAATGGTTACTCAAGCGGATTACGACTGCGTTCTCATGGATTGCCAGATGCCTGTTATGGATGGTTATGAAGCCACCCAAGCCATTCGTAAAGAAGAACGTTTTTCCTCACTCCCTATAGTTGCTATGACAGCCAACGCCATGCAGGGGGACCGCGAAAAGTGCCTCGATGCAGGGATGAATGATCATGTATCGAAACCAATCAACAATAAAGAATTGTTTTCCGCTCTGAAAAAATGGATTGAGCCTGGTGAACGCAGTGTTGATGAAGTTGTTTCGGCGCCACCAAAAATAGTTGAAGCAGAAGTTTCCTTGCCTGAACTGGAGGGTATCGATACCAAAGCCGGGTTGGCCATCGTTGGCGGCAATGAAAAACTCTATCGCAAACTACTTATCAAATTCCATCAAGATAACCAAAACTCCGTAGCAGAAATTCGTAAGGCACTGGAAACTGGAAACGCTAAACTGGCTGAGCGATTGACCCACACAGTTAAGGGAGTTGCCGCCAATACAGGAGCAAAGAATCTTGCCGCCGCTGCGGAGCCTCTTGAGTCAGCAATCCGCAAAGGTCAAGGCGAATTATTTGAACCTCTCCTGGATGACTTTTCAATAAACTTGGTTCAAGTCATAGGGTCTTTAAACATATTGATGACAGATGAAACTAAGGAACTAAAAGAAGAACTGGATTTGTCAAAAATAAAACTGCCTCAAGCACTTATCGATTCGATAAAAGCGGATACTAATGGCGGGATGTTAATGGAGCTGGATCAATATTTTTCTCAGATTGAAGCAATTGAACCCGATGGCAAGAAATTGGCTGAACAATTAAAAGAACTGGCTGATCAGTTTGACGATGAAGGTATATTAAAAATATTGGATGAAATGGAAAAGAATTAATTTTCTTAATATCGCAATCAAATGCAGCATTACTGTCTACACTTTGTCTACAGTTTTTTGTGCTAATAGGTTACTTCCCTGAGTGGACCTACCGCCTAAAACTTTATAATATAGCCTGGGAACCCTTGCCGTAGAAAATTATTTGGTCTCCCGGCCTCTCTCGCCGTACACAAAAATAAGATTCTTGGGGGCTGCATTTCAGCCAAAAATCCTCTTATTCCTTTTTATCCTGCTCTGAATCATCAATGTATTTTCGATTTTTTAAGGCTTCCGGCAAATAATCCTGTTCCACAAAGTTTCCTGGATAATCATGGGGATACTTGTAATCCACACCGTATCCATAAGCGGCCTTGGCGTCGCTGTAATGTGTGTCTTTCAAATGATCGGGAACCGGATAAGAATGTCCCTTTTGCTGGACATCATTTATCGCCTTATCAATAGCAGAAATAGCCGTATTGTCTTTTGGGGCTTTTGCAATATAAATGACTGCTTGCGCCAAAGGAATACGCGCCTCTGGAAGACCCAATCGGTCTATACACTCCGCTGCCGCTAAAGCGAGTAATAAAGCTTGTGGATCAGCATTGCCAACGTCTTCAGCCGCAGTAACCAGCAAACGTCGGGCAATAAAGCGAGGGTCTTCGCCTCCCGCTATCATTTTTGCCAACCAGTAAATAGCGGCATCTGGGTCCGAACCTCTTAAGCTTTTTTGAAATGCCGAAGCGTGGTCATAATGCTCTGTGCCCTTTTTATCATAAAGAGTCGCCGTTCTCTGGATAATCCCTTCCACTCGGGACAAAGAAACCTTTAATTCTTTTTTAGATAGCGCCACATCGTTTGCCGCTTCAAGAACATTTAAAGCACGGCGTGCATCACCATTAGCATGACTGACAATCAATTCCTGAGCATCTTCTTGAAGAGTGATCTTCGACTCGCCCAATCCATTTTCCTTGTCGGTTAGAGCGCTTAAAATAATATTTCGAATCGACCCTCTATCCAAAGTTTCGAGACGGAATATCTGACAACGTGATCGTAATGCTGGTATTACCTCGAATGAAGGATTTTCAGTAGTACTTCCTATCAATCTAATGGTTCCATTTTATACAAAAGGCAATACAGCATCATGCTGTGCTTTATTGAAACGATGAATTTCATCCAGAAATAAAATGGTTCTACTTCCTTTAACCTTCCAGATTTGGGTGGCAGACTGAACAACTTTTCTGATATCTGCTACCCCTGCATTAACGGCACTGATTTCATGGAACTCACTTTTTGTTAAGTTTGCAGCAATCCTTGCCAATGTTGTTTTTCCCGATCCGGGAGGCCCCCAAAGTATGAACGAAAGACCCGACTCAGTTTCAACAAGCTCTCTTAATGGCAACCCCTTTCCAATCAAGTGTTCTTGACCAAAATATTTCTCAAGGGTGCCTGGCCGCATTCGCGCCGCAAGGGGTGGCACAGGCGAGCTTTTCGTCAAATTAGTATATTCAGGAAAAAGTTCCATGTTATTCAACTAGATATCCCTCTGATTCAAAGAGCGGATACCGGACCTTAAAGGTAAAGAGGTTGTAATCCCCGTTAGAATAATGATCAAAGTATAGCAAATAGGAACATCAATACCGCCAATGGATTTAAAGAGAAATCTTTCATTTAAATGTACATAAACGGGTCTCGCTCCAAGCATCAAAATCAATCCGATAAAGCTCAATGCAAAAGTCATATAAACTACTCCCCCGGCATTAGATGATATTTCTGAAATATTTTCATAATCAAATTTTGGATAAAGACTTCCCAAGCCCAAGCCAAGTCCGGTCAAACCCAATGTAAGAAGAAACACCCCTATAATAGAAACATTCATTACATAATCATCCACTTCAAGCAAACGGTTCGATGCCACCACTAGTAATTCAGCGATCACCAATAAGGCTGGAAAGAACATCCAAAACTTGCAAGCAATAAACCCACGCATGCTTACGGGTTTGCTATATATCGACCAGAAACTCTTGCCCTCAATACTGGGAGAAGAATAAACAAACCTGGATATCAGGGCAGCCATAACGAACCCTACCAAACCAACATTGAGCACTGATACAACATCACGTAATACCCGGTTCTCCAAAGGTAAATGCATAATATTAAAAATATATACACAAACCAAGGCACATAGTATGAATAGCTGCGACCATTGCTCCGGATCTCGAATAAAAACTTTAAAATCTTTTGCTAAAAGAGTTTTCCAAATTTGAGACAAGGGCAACCAATTCAATAAAGGCTTCCTTTTCGTTTCCCTGGCATTACCTCCTAATGGGGCACTTCGCACTTCTTGCACTGAGCACCAACTGGAAAAATATATACGAGAACTCAACTTTATAAACAGGAAAAATAATATCAGGGCTGTAGCCCAAATCATAACTGGAATCTCTCGTTCACCTGCCACCCAACCTGTTATCGATTGGGTTATCCAACTACTGGGTAAAAAAGCATAATCGGGAGCCTTCAAAGTTTCCACAAAAGCGATGATCATTTCATCTGACACATCCTGACCAAAAAATTTATCTTGCGACAAGAACCTCAGATAAACCACGGTACCGACCAAAAAGACCAGTCCTAACAATGATAAGACTTGATGAATTTTGTGTGTCGGGAAATATTTCATCAAACACATTATCCCCTGGATAGCAATCAGACAGGGAATCGCAATAAAGGGCAGCATATTAAGAATAAAATAGGCGTAAAAACTCCACGTAACTTGAAAAAAATTTCCGTAAGCCACAAACATAGGAAAAGAGAATAGCAGCACCATCCATGAACTATGGATAAGGCATTGACCAAACCGAACTGTAATAAGAGATTTTGAAGAAACTGGCATGGAATGAAGCAATTCCAGATCGCGTGACAAATAAAAAATTGAAAGTGAAACAATGAGGCTTGAAAACATCACCATGAAAAACAAGGTGATGAAGACCAGGTTTATAAGTTGAACAATAAGCTCCTCTCCCACCTGAAAAGGAAGATCAACTAGATATCGAATGATTCTAAAGAAAAACCAATAGTCGCCAAAAACGAAAAGGCTTGCCAGGAAAATAATCCCTGACCAACGCCAACGTTTTTTCCCATCAAAACTTCCATTTTTCACAGCAGCCCATCGATATTTCAGTAAAATTAAAATTTGCTTTAACTTCATCTTGCCATTTCTCTTTTATTCATTTCCTGGACCCACTCCATAACCACATAGTCCATCCATCGGCGATCCCCATAGGGAGTTATTGTTTTGGAAATATAACCCATATGTCCACCTCCCTGAGGTTGACAAAAATCTACGTTACTAGAAAGATTGCTGAAAACTTCCGGGGGCACAAAAGGATCGTCTAAAGAGCATAAAATCGATGTGGTTTTCTTGATATTTTTCAGGTAATTTTTACCACTGCATTGATCATAATAATCATGCACATCTTTGTATCCTCCGGCGGGCGCGGTATAACTAACATCAAAATCCCAGATCGTGTTCAAGTTTTTGCCGGGGTCCACCGCCTTTGGAAAATTTTTTTTTAAAGCCTCGGCTTGATTTCCAATCAATTTCATATAGTAACGATTAAACAACCAGCAGGAAGGATGGGTGGAAAGGATATGGCTGGCAATACGCAAATCAATGGGAGGGTTCACCGCTAACGCGCCTATCAGGCCAGAAGGAATAGTTCGGCCTTCACCCAAATATTTTAGAAGAATATTCCCACTCAAAGAAAAACCAATTATGAGTAGAGAGGAGTGCTTTCCCAATATAAAAGAAACCATCCTATCCAAGTCATCACTAGAACCTCCATTCCATAGGCTGGAACTAAGCCCCATACCCTGACCACTGCCTCGATGGTTGATCACGAAAACGCCGTATCCCTGAGACCCTAGTTTTGTAGCTATTCTTTTTATATAACCCGATTCAGAACACCCTCCCATTCCGTGGGCAAGCATGACGACTGGCTTATCATTATCTCTAGCTTCTATTTCATACAAAATGGATTTTGCATCCACACCAAAGTCGATAGTGTAGGAAATTTTTTCTGGGAAGGCCACGGGTATCCCAGGAAATTGTGATCCGGTTATAGTTTGAATAATGCCTCCTCTTAACGCAGGGTGAGGAGTAAAAGGCTCCACCAACTTATCGATCTTCAAAAACATCTCTCCTGGACTGCATATTGACTGGAATTTTTTATACTCTCAAAGTATCTATTATTATGGCTTTAAATCCAGGTTTTCCTAACTCTTCATGCACTGGTTGACACTTTAACAAGGTATTGATACATTGCAAAATCCATCAATCAAAGACAAAAAATTAAATATAAACTACTCATAAATCAAAATATTTCTATGCGTTCCATTTCAATATTTCCATTGATCTTTTTCCTTATAGTTTCTTTTGCAGAAGCTTCCAATTCCGCCCAGGAAGCCGATCTTCATTACAAGAAAGCGGTGAAGCTTAGTCAGCAAAGGCTATGGAAAGATGCTGTCCCAGAATTCATAAAAGCTGCAAAGCTTCTGCCCAACAAAGGATTGGTTCATGCAAATCTTGGAGTTGCTTTAAGCCAAACAGGAATGTTCAAGGAAGCTCTGTTTTCATTCGACAAAGCACTTCAATTGGGCTATGACTCCTCCGGACTTCGTTACAACCGAGGTGTCTCTTTTGCCCGCTTAGATTTAGTCGATGAAGCAATAAAAGAACTTGAAATGGCATTGAGCCTTGACCGGAGAATGGTGAAAGCAGAATACGATCTCGGTATTTTATACAACCGCCAGGGCAACAGAAAAAAAGCTCAGAAAAAAGTAAACACCCTTTTCAAACGCAACAACAAACTGGCAAAGAAATTATTCGATCAGATCATTCCAGACTACAAAGTAATTACAGTAGATAATGGAGGCAGGCTAAAAGGCCGCGTTAGCCTTACCGGACCGGTCCCTAAAGCCCGGTCTTTTCACTTAGTACATGCCCCGAACATTGAATTTTGTTCGCGCATTTCAGATGGCAAAGGACATCGCCTGCTGTTCGATTTTACAGTGTCTAAAAATCGCGGTTTGAAGGACACTATAATTGTCCTAACGGATATTAAGAAAGGAAAACCCTTTCCACAAAAAATGCAAACATTTCATATAGATCGCTGTCGTGCTAATAATTACATAATTGGCATCAAGAACAGTGAAAACATCCTTATTGAAAACACGGATCCGATTCAGCATGAGATCGCAACTTATGAAGTCAGGAATATATACTCCGACCAAATTTCTAATCGCCCGGTCATCCCCAAGTCCAGTCAGGTGCGATCTGCTTTCGTCCGAGCCGATGCAAGCGAGTTCACAATCAAATGTAACCTCCACCCCTTCCTGCAAACTCACGGATATTTGATTGAAAACCCCTATTATACGATAACCGACTCAAATGGAGATTTTTCCATTGAGAACATCCCTCCCGGAACTTACGAAGTCGTGGCGTGGCACACCTACATACCGCAGAAAAAAGGCACCGTCACCATCACCCCTGAAGGTGAGACACAAATTGACTTTGAGTTCAAGGGTGAAGACGAAAGAAGAAAGTTGTACCACGATGATATTGAGGGCTATAGATTCAACACTTGGTTTGACAGTAAAGAAAAATTTTATGGCGGCCCAAGAATTGATGACCCGATAGAAGAACTTCAGGCCTTCTGCGACAAAGACCATATATGCTCAGATAAATAACACTCTTATCCCAGCGTTTTCCTTACCACAACAGCATTGAGCTTATACTCTTGTCTGGCGCGCTCCGCATCCTTTCGCGCTAACTCTTCATTGCTATATTTACCTAAAAAAACCCGATACCATTTACCCCCATGGTTCGGCAATTCTGTTTCCATCAGAAAGGAGTCGAAACCTTTTTCTTGCAATTTAATTTTCAAGGCACCTGCCATTTTTTCATTGCGAAACGAGCTGACTTGAACAGCAAATCGAGGGGCTGTTGAAGGCAATGCTTTATTTTCTTCCTGAACGTTTGCTTTTAATTTTAGGTCTGGTTTGGCAGGTTCAACCACCTGTTTTAAAATATTTTTCCCCTGAGTAGGCAAAACAGGAGGTAAAGAAACAGGAAGCATTTCACCATGCAACCCTACATACTTGGTCATGGTTTTATCTTCCAGGGTTTCAAAAAAGGTAAATTGATGGGAAACGGGTTTTAAAGCCTCCGCTTTATTAATAAGGGATTTAGGTTTTACTGCACTCACTTTTTTGCCTACCGCAGGTTTCTCCCATTCCTCCAATAAACCTGACCACAACCCATCCTTAAAATAAAAGGTCGCAGTAGTAACAAAAATAAGAATTGTAAGAAAGACGCGTCGCATATCACCCCTGGGATCGGCCTTACATTTTTTCAGGCACTGAAATTCCCATTAAGTCGAAACCGTTTCGAATAGTTATTCTTAACCCATCCAACAAATACAAACGCGCCAGTGTCAGAGGAATATCTTCAGAGATCACCCTGTGACGGCTGTAATATCCATGAAAGCGCGATACCAGGTCTAGCAGGTAATGTGAAATTCGGTGAACTTCCAAGGCGAGGGCACTTTTTTCCACAACTTCAGGAAATGTCAAAATTGCTTTTATGATCGAATGCTCTTCTTCCTCAACCAGTGGGGAAAGATCGATATTCGCATTTTTGGAAAACTGAATACCCTTTTCTTCAGAGCCGCGAAAAATACTGCAAATTCTCGCATGTGCATATTGGATATAAAAAACTGGATTTTCGGGTGTCTCCTGCTTAGCCAATTCCAGATCAAAGTCTAAATGTGCATCAGAGCTTCGCATGAGAAAATAATAACGTGCGGCATCCACACCCACCTCACTCACCACGTCCGACAGGGTTTCAAACTCTCCGGAACGGGTAGACATAGATACTTTTTCCCCGCTTCTAAGCAAACTTACAAATTGAATCAGCAATATCTTAAAAATATTTTTATCATATCCCATTGCCTGCAAAACGGCTTCCATACGCGGCACATAGCCATGGTGATCTGCACCCATCAGATTAAAAATTTTCTTAAAACCGCGTTTGATTTTATTCTGATGGTAAGCAATGTCCGAACAAAAATAAGTCTTTTCACCGGTTTTTTTTACAATCACGCGGTCTTTATCATCATCAAAAGCGGAAGACTTAAGCCACACAGCTCCATCCTTATCATAAACATGACCTTTATCCCTTAGCCATTCAATTGCACCTTCGACCGAGTTATCCTTGTATAAAGATTGTTCGCTGAACCAATTGTCAAACGTCACACGAAAATCGGAAAGATCTTCTTTGATCCCTGCAAGAATATTTTCCTTTGCGAGTTCCTTGAAAAACGGAACACACTCCTCTTCCGGCTTATCAAGAAATTCGTTACCTCGTTGATCAATAGCATGTTGCGCAATGTCTTTTATATACTCACCACGATAATGATCATCAGGAAACTCTATATCCTTTCCCAATAGCTCCAAATATCGAAACCATGCTGAGCGCCCTAGAATGTTCATCTGGTTTCCCACATCATTCACGTAATATTCTGTGCTTAAGTCGTAACCTGCTTTTCTCAGTATCCGCGATAACGCATCGCCGACCGCTGCCCCTCTACCATGACCAATATGCAAGGGCCCGGTAGGGTTAGCGCTGACAAATTCGATCAATATTTTGATACCTTGCCCAACATTCGATTTCCCAAAATCTTTTCGCTGCCGAACAACATCGGTCAAGCGATCTAAAAAAAAGCTTGGGGACATTTTCAAATTGAGAAATCCGGGCCCGGCGATCTCTACAGAATCTAATCCCGTTTCGCCAATTTCAATATGCCGGTTGATGATCTCTGCAATCACTTTTGGATTTTTACGTTCGCTACGCGCCAAGGTCATCGCAATATTCGTTGCAAAATCACCCATTTTTTCATCTTTGGGTTTTTCGATAACAACATCAGGGGCATTCACAAGTTCCAACTCCCCTGCCCCCTTTGCCTTATCCAAGGCACATTCAATTATTGCTTTAATGGCCTTTTTCATGGCAGAGCTCGCAATTTTTTTAGGATCTTTGGATTTTGGGTGGGATTAATTTTTCTAAAGGAGCACAAATAATAGGTGAAGGTTCTCTCAACCTTTCGAATTCCGAATTGATTCAATTTCTTTTTCCATTTCTTCTTCCAGGGATTTTTTTTCTTCCCGGAATTGAGTTTCCAGCAACCGTTTTGCATCTGCTATTTCTTCAGGAGGTACACGGTCAGAAAGTTTACGGACTTTATCCTGCATCGTTACATCCCGATCAGCAATTTGCGCCGTATAATCCTTTCTGATTTCAGCAATTTGTTTTTTTTGTTTTTTAGTCAGTTTTTTCTTAGTCTTCATTTCTGGGACAAGATCATCCGACCTTTCCAAACTCAGCTCCCATGCACTTTTTAAACCAGACATACAAATACCTCCATTTAAACTTAACTGATTAATTATAAAGGAATTGCGGGCAGGACTCAATAGCCTTGAGGATAGAAAGGAGAAAGGGACAGAACTATTAAATTAGTTTACTTAAAAGTACTGCGTACATCGGCGATTGTAAAACGGTGGGATTGGAAAATTCTATTGTCTTGTTTTAAAACCTGATCGATTCGGTGAACCAGCCAGACTTTATCAAATTTTTTATAGCGGTAGGTCGATGTTTCCTGATAAACCAATTCGCCCATGGTAAAACGAGATTTGCTTTCGGTGATTACCCATTTGCCATCTAATTTTTCATAACGGAACCTACCACTTACTTTTCGTGGAGCCGTGCGTTGCTTAAAACGTATCGTTTCAATTTTCATTTCCTTCTTGTTTATCATCAAATGGTAGCTAATCACGGGTTCATTGGGTGAATCGGCTCGTAAAAGCAGACTTGCCCTTCCCCTCTCCTTCCTGGTTAACTGGCCCCGGTACTGAGAAAACTTTTGCCTCAGTGTAAAAGGAATGATTAGCTCGCCATAGTTTTTGATCTGATTTTTTAATTCAAATTTGCGTTTTATTGAATACTGATCTTTGTCACCTGTAATTTTAAAGTCTCTAATTCCCTTGCCCCCATCCCCCATCCAATTGAATATAAAGTCTGGATTGCGCAAAAATTTTCCGGAGCCTGAGGCTACATCCAACTGCTCCCATTGAACTCGTGCTCTGAGCTTGGATAGCCCCTTCTGTTGCGGATAATAATAGCTCTGGTCTAACTGGGTGAGGATTTCATCTGACTCGGACTGTGCCCAGGCATTGCAGGTTCCAATAAGACAGAAAAATATTAAGGCAGAAAGCCTAAAAATCAGCATGAGCTATTAGTATTGTGGGCGGACGTGATCCAATCGCATAGAAAGCTTTTCGGTCGTCAGTTCGGCAAGAGAATCATTACCTTTCAAGGAAAGAAGTGCATTTTGAGAAGCCGAACTATCCCAGGTACGGGCACCCGACGCATATCCCCTTATCTTGCCCTCAGCATCTATTAGATAGCTGGTAGGGAGACCCATCACATAATACTGTTTTCTCACCTTTTGATCGGGGTCACGAAGTATATGGAAGCTCAATTTATTCTTATCAGCATATTCAATGATCCGGTCTTCGTTCCATCTATCAATGGAAATGGCTACGATTTCTACATCCTGTTTTTTAAGACTTCCATAAAGATTCTGCATGGAGGCCATCTCTTCGATGCATGCAGCACACCAGGTCGCCCAAAAATTAATAAGAACAATTTTTCCCTTAAAATCAGACAGTTGCGTATCTCCTCCTCGAATATTCTTAAGCTTAAAATCCGGGGCGGGTTTAGATATTTTTGGGGCAATAATACCCATTTTTTCGAAGAGCAACGGATTAGCTATGACCTGCCCGGGAATCAATAAAAGGAACAAGATCAAAGCTGGTATTTTTAAACCTGAATGTGTTTTCATAACCCTTTTCCTTACCTTGCGTTTTTATGCAAATAATCCTGGATCAATTTTTTCTCATCTCTTGAAAAGGGATACCCCTTTTGATCCATAAAACCTTCCATCATAACCAAAAGATGGTCCCATTGTTCTGCGGTATGGCGGCTCGGTCCCGGTAACCCATGACACTGCGTGCATTTTTTCAAATACAATTTTGCGCCTGGGCTTTCTGGTTCCGGAATCGTCTGGGTCATGGAACAACCCGTCATACAAAACAAACCAAATATAAAAACCAATAAAACTTTGCATCTAGCCATACTCAACTAGAAGCCCAACTCTTTTGGTGCACTGAAACCTTTATAGCGACGACTTTTCTTGGTTGGCACTTCTACATAATAAGAAAGTCGAAGCATCCAGTTATCCCGCAGCTGCGGCCCGTTTAAATCTTGATGAACAGGTAAGGTTGCAGTCAATTCCAGGATATGCAATGGAATGGGCTGGAACTGTGCCCCAATACTCAATGCAACTTTATGCCCTCCGTAATTGTGAGGATCAAACAACGGACTTGTAAAATGACCATTGCCGGCATGACCATTATTCAAAATACGCTGGTTATAAGGTTCCCTGCTAAATTTTCCTTCATACCACCCGTTCAATTGAGCATGTAAAACCCATTTATCATGCACCTGTCGCATGGCATAAAAGTCATAACGGAATTCTTGACCACGGTGGTATCCTTGCTCATTGTTATAAACATGCGCTTCCAGTTGTGTGTTGAAGCCCCACCACCAGGGATCGCGTGAACCCTGGTAAGTCAACCCAACGATCGGGTCCACCGTTCCACTACCCAATTGCATCTTAAAAGGCAGGATGGTTCCATTTTGTCCTGCAACTGTATTGTTTGTAAAATGCCTGTCAATGGCACCCGTCGGCAATGAAAGACCAAAAATCATTGAGACCTGTTTTGTGGGAACCAAGTTATCATCCTTATACAAGCGGTATTTTCCCAGAACAGTAAAATCACCCATACCATCAGAAGTCATGGTGAAATTGGTTCCATTTTGCGGACGAATTTCCATCTGCATTTCATTTTTGGTGTAATTGGTCATCGCCATCACAGCAAAATCATCGGTGAAGGAGTAAGCCCCCCCTATCATCGTCATATACATTTGCATAGCACGAGGAACCGCAACAAATTTTGAGCCATTCGGAGCACCAATTAATGTCGTGCTCAAAATATCACTGGTTCCATCTCGCAGTGGCCCCATCTCCATGAACATCTGGCTGATTTTGAAGCGATACTCGTGAGTTTCTGGAATTCCTCCACCGAAAATATTCAATGGCATGTTGCCACCACAATGCGCACAACAAAGTCCCACATAAGCCTGGGCCGCTGTCACCCAGATCAATACCACCAGATTAGAAAATAATGCAAAGATTCCCGTTTTTTTCTTAAACATTTTACCTCTACAAATTGAATTAATTAAATAGCGGAACAGAATACCTTGAGGGCGACTGGATCTAAAAGGAGTTCACGCTACAGTTAAGCAGGACGCAATTCAGCCTTTATTCAAATCCAATCAGATAAAATTAAGAAAGTTGAGGCGGACGCTCAATGGAGTGCGGAAAAAGACGGGCTTTTTCTGCTGTCAGAGGAAATAGGAATTGAAAAACCAAATGATGAATAATCTCATCACTTTGAGTGTATTGAGGAAGGTCATTTCCGAAAGAAATGCCGTCAGAGTTTACCGGATTAGAACCACAGTCCGCTCGAAGTTCAGTAGATTTTCCATGCTTCGAATGATTTGAGGTATGCGGGCAATCCTCATTTGACTTATGCAAATGGGCATTCAACAAACAATGAAGAGGCTTATCAGCACTAGCTCTCTTCTCAAACGGCGAAACAATCTTCGCAGAATGGTGGGAATGATGGCTCTGGCTCGCTTGGGCAAAAGCAGCGAAGAAAAAAACTGCAGCCAAAACAAGAACCGCTTGCAAGCTTATGATTTTTGTAAGTTTTCGCATGTAAATAGTAATTAATCCTAAAACTATATATCTCATTATATATACTCTTTTAGGGGCAATTATCAACTGTTTTTTCAATAGGATAACCAGGATGAATCCTACAAAGACGTAGACACACAGCCCGCCAATCTCAATAAATTACATTTAATAATTGTATTCAAATAATTAATTTTTAAACGTTTTTTAAAAACTTTTGCTTGCCTATTATGTTTAACTGTTTGTTTTAACTTTAGCATTTGCTATTCTCTTTCTTGATATGCAAACACCCGATCGCTCTAGCCTTTTAAGAGAATTAAAAAATCAGCTGCTGTTTTTAAAGGATGCTGGCTATACAGAGATACCTTGTGAGGCTGAGTTATTCCCTAAAACTGTTTCTACCCCAAACCCTTCTCCCGTGAAAACTATGGCAGCTGGTAAAAAAGCAAATTTGTTGATAGATGTGAGGGAAGAATTGGGAGACTGCTCCCGCTGCAAACTTTCACAGGGAAGAAAAAACATTGTTTTTGGGTCAGGGAATCCTCAAGCCGATCTGGTTTTTGTTGGAGAGGGACCAGGTGCTGATGAGGACGAACAAGGCCTCCCCTTTGTGGGACGGGCTGGAAAAAAGTTAACCGAAATTATTGAAAAAGGCATGAACCTCGACCGGGAGAAAGATACCTATATTTGCAATATTGTCAAATGCCGACCCCCAGGAAACCGGGATCCCGAAAAAGAAGAAATCGAAGCCTGCAACCCTTTCCTCGTTCAACAACTAAAAGCCATTCAACCCAAAGTAGTAGTTGCCCTAGGCAAACCCGCAGCCTCAACCCTGCTAGGAAGAAACGTACCCATTACCAAGGAACGTGGCACATGGCATGATTACGAAGGATTCAAATTGATGCTGACCCTGCATCCGGCTTACCTTTTGAGGGCTTACACAGTTGAAAACCGTAAAGCCGTCCATAGCGATATGAAAAAAGTATTGAAGGAACTGGGGAGATGAGTTCTACACCCCAAAAATTAGCCCAACTAAAGGAAAATATAGGCAAAGTAATTTTTGGCAAAGACGAAATCATCGAATATGCCATTATTTCTCTTTTGGCAAGAGGCCACCTGCTGATTGAGGATGTCCCTGGGGTTGGCAAAAGTTCGCTGGCGCACTCCCTTGCAAGCTCTCTGCATCTCGACTTCAAACGCATTCAATTCACAAGCGACCTTTTGCCGACAGATATCACCGGCGTTTCAATTTACGATCAGGTGGAGAAAAAATTCCATTTCCAGAAAGGGCCTCTGTTTTCAAATATTGTTCTGGCCGATGAAATAAATCGATCCACTCCGCGCACGCAGAGCGCATTACTGGAAGCCATGAACGAAAGACAGATATCGGCAGACAATACCACATATATCCTTGACGAACCTTTCATGGTTATTGCCACACAAAATCAGGTCGAAAGCCAGGGCGCATGTCCTCTTCCCGAATCACAACTGGATCGTTTCATGCTCTATGTTTCGATGGGCTATCCGTCCATAGAAGACGAACGCCGACTTTTAAGCGAGAACCGCCCCGACCGTGTAGCTCCTGTATTAAACAAAGAAGATGTGTTGAAGCTTCAAACTGAGGTGGACTCCGTCCTAATAGATCCCCTGTTAACCGATTACATTTTAAATATCATTACCGCAACCCGAGAAAATCCGCATCTATCTCTTGGAGTAAGCCCAAGAGGCGGGTTGATATTCCAACAAGCCATTCGTGCACGCGCACTGGTGCATGGAAGAAATTACTGCCTCCCCGATGACGTGAAAAGTCTGGCTATCCCAGTCCTTTGTCATAGGGTCATTCCCGAGTCGAACGCCAATTCGCAGAAAAGGCTTTTTGCAGATACCGCAACCATCATCGAAAAAATTCTTGAGCAATTAGCCGTCCCCGTCTGAGGCGATCATGGCCTTCACAAAAAACAATTCGATATTTTCCCTGTCTTTACACAACCGCACCTTGGAGCTGACCCGAGAGGGACTTGGGTTCATCGTAATCTTATTCGGCATCGGACTCGGTGCCATTAATACAGGCAACAACCTTCTCTACCTCATCCTAGCTATGTGCTGTAGCTTTATAGCTGTTTCTGGAGTGCTATCCGAATTGAGCTTTAAAAAACTTTTGACTCATTGCAAGGCGCCTCCTCATTTATATTGTAATGAAGCCGGAACATTGTTATTTGAAGTTAGCAATAAAAAAAATTGGGCACCGTCTTATTCCATAAGAATTTTACTTCCCGCTAATGCTCAATGTTCCTTGGATACCCCTCCCTATTTCTTTTTTATACCACCGGGAGCAACTTTAAAAAAACCAGCTCTTTTTACTGGAAAAAAAAGAGGACGATTGCAAATTAAGTCCTGTCTTCTGACAACAAGCTTTCCTTTTGGTTTCTATTACAAAACTAAAAGCATTCCTTTAAACATTAACATGGTTATTTTCCCCGCCCTGCATCCTGTACCGTTACCACCAAAGAATGAATCCAATCAAGAAGGGGAAGAAATTCTGCAAGCGCGCGGAGAGGAAATTTATGCCATTCGGGAATTTCGCCCGGGAGATTCCCTAAGTTCGGTGCATTGGAAATCATCCGCAAAAACAGGAGAGCTCCGGGCAAAAGAAATCCAGAGCCAACATGATCAAAGTTACACCGTCTTTTTAAATATTGTGCAGCGCGGAACCCAAAATACAGTAAATGAAGAAATTCTTGAAGAGAGAATTAGCAAAGCCGCCTCGCTGATATTTTATTTAATTAAAAGAGGCAATGAAGTAAGTCTTAAAACAGAAGAGATGCAAACAGATTTCGGAAAAAGCGAATCGCATTTAATAGATCTAATGAGCATACTGGCTTTTATTGGATTTGAGGGAGATAAATAAAACGAAGAGAAGCGGAAGCAGGAAGGAAAAGAAGTTCAGGCTGCCAAGAATTTTATACCATTGATATCTTTACCAACGGAATCATTCAAAACAGCCCTGAACTCCTTTTTAGCTCGCCCACGCTGGTAGGCCTTCTTGTTATCCTGCGTTTTCACATGATAACGCTTGCTTTGCAGTTGTTTAACAACTGTGTCGATGGGTTTCTTTATTATTTTCATATTTCAATCCTTTCTAAATTTGCAAAATATACGACAATTCTTGAGTTTAATAACCCAACATTGAATTGTCAAACTTCTATCTGGTTTAACGGTAAATCTCTGTTAACGCTTTAAAATACTTTGTGAAAAATAACGGGCTGGGATTTCGACATCGAACTCAATGACATCAAATTTATAGGTGGTTTGGGTATTTTCTTTTAGCAGGTCTTTAAAAATCATGATGCGTGGGAACATACGATCCCCTATTTCCTCGTAATCCTTGAACAAGATGCTCTTTAATTTTTTCCCACTTTTCGCAAATCGTTCTTCTTTTAAAACGGTTTTGTTTTCCGCATTGATCCAGGCTTTTCGGGTCTGATAGGTGGTTTCTTTATCATGTGCGACTAAATACAATACTGCAGAACGGATGCCCTCAAACTCTTCATAGCCTTCCAGAGTCGCCGCGTATGCCTGGCTTAACTTGGTATCTTCCATCATGTCCTCGTAGGACAAATCACTGCCCATCATCGATTGCCTGAGCAGATGCCCCGCGATAAGGAGTTTGCGATCGGTCCTGGGAGTATACATCCAGAGCTTGCCACCGATCTTGAGCATTTTGGTGCCTTTTTCCCGGGCTGGAGACTTGTAATGACTATATGAACGTTTCACGCCTTCCATCCAGGAATCTTGTACCATCGTTCGGACCTTGCGCCCATTATCTACAATGAGTCGACCGGAGATGAATTTTGTGTCGGCCCATAGGTTTTCATCCACCTGCTCAAGCAGTTTTTGTGCATTTAATTCTTCAGCACCCACAGAAATCACAAAAGCAAAAATACAAGTGAGTGACCAGACAGTGATAAATGGAATCGTATTTTTAATAATTTTCACCCGGCCTCCAATTCTCGAAATAAATTAGCTTCGGATCGCTTATAAATTGCCAGACTAGCAACTAAATTTCCCGCTACGCTGGCAAAAAGCCCGGGAACAATTCCTTTTACGAACCCCCCGAGCGTAAGTCTTGAGCGAACAACGTCATTGATCATCATTCCAGTCTGAGCAAAATTATCTCCCATATTGATTCCTACATCTTGTAAAAACCAGGTAAATGCTCCGCCAAAAATGGAACCCGCGATAGCCCCTAATATTCCGATCAATAAACCTTCTACTGCAACCGTGAAAACCAATTTCCAATGAGGCTCCCCAAATGCCAGACGAAGTCCCATCTCTCCATATCTATGGATTCCACTTAAAATTCCCGCGTTCCAAAGGACCAAAATCATCAGGAAGGTAAATATACCCACTACAAATCCTTTGATGACATAAAACTTATCCGTTAAGGCTCCAATATTCTGCTGGTCGCGAATACTTAGAAGAAGAGGCTGGTCATCTTTCGCCCAACTCTCTGGAGGCGACTCGCCCCATTTCGACAAGGCTGGATTCATTTCCATTTTGATTTTGTCATAATCCAGCAACGAATATTCCCGTGGCGCAAAGCCCAACCAGTCTGTCACCATATCTTCCATATAGAAGGAGTATTGTGCATCCGCCAGATCTATCAACACCATTTTTTTGTCCATCGCAGAAACGCCAAACTTGACAATTCCCGAAATACGATAGTTATCCACAGCCAATCCCCCGTCAAACGACTGTCCAAGAATTGTGACCGATTGATGTATGCCTACACCCAGTGATTCCGCCAACTGATACCCCATCAACATTTCATTGGTATTTTTCGGCATGTTTCCGGCAATCAGAGAGTCAGCTAACTTCATACGTTTGAGTTCGACGGAGTCTGGATTTTTCAGTTCCAGTGCCAAACCAATTACTGGAGTTTGTGAAAGCGTATCGCCCTTCTCATCGGGAACATCCAAAATCGCTCCCCAGCGAATTCGAGGGAACCATTGCAACTTATTTGAAGAGTTATTTTTTAGCCATTCCCGGGTTTCCTTTTGAGCTGACAGGGACCTATCAAGAGGTCGCAAATGCTCCTCCTCATAATAGGGTTTGTTTACTAAACGTAAATGGCCTGTGTCCAGGTTTGCGGTCATTTCAATCATTCCAGACATAGTTCCTTCCATAAAGCCCACCAGGGAAATAACCAGGGCGACTCCCATCGTTACCACTGAAAAGGGAAATAAAAATCGTGATTTATCACGTAATATGCCGCGAAATAAAAAAGCAATCATGTGATAGCCCTTCCCCGAAGAGCCAAGGTGGGATCCAATCGAGTGATTTTTTTTACAGGCAACCAGGCGGCAACCACAACCAAAGAAAAAACGATTACCAATGAATAAATAATTTCTTTAGGTTGGTAATCGGGAAAGATGGTTTCCCTAACAGGAAAACTGGCCTCACTCAAATGAGTCACATCAAAACCCACCCCCTGAAACCAAATAAAAAATGGCACCCCTAAAATGGCAGCAACAACCAATGCCCAAATTGCTGCAAGAGCTCCTTCCAACGTGAATATCCGAACGATCCTATTGGAATCCATTCCCAATGCCATTAAAGTGCCAATTTCTTTTTGTCTTTTAAAGATATTCAAAATCTGAGTATTGAATACACTGGTGCACACTAATATCATTAAAATCGACCAAAGAATTTTAGAGTTCATTCTATCCTGCCGCAATAAGGCCAGGAGATCGGCCATAAGAGCTTCTACAGATTTGAACTCGAATCCATCAATGGGTCCCTTATAATCGCGAACGGTCACCCAACTCACTTCATCCTTTCGATCCGTCATCGCTCGCAAATGATCCAATCGCAGCCAAACCACGCCATCATCTACACGCGGGTTTACCATATCGCCCACGTCCACAATAAGGATATCTCGGGCATCCACGGCACCCGACTTATCCCTCCACTTTAATGTGAGTGTATCTCCCTTTTTTAAATGGGACTTTTCCGCCATTTTCACTCCAATTACGGCGGGAACAATATCTTCAATTTTTTCGTCGTATTTTTTCAAATTGTCTAAAGGTAAACTTAAAAGGGATTGATCCATAGAAATCCCACGAATTTGAACGGGATAAAGTCGCCGATTGGGATAAAGCTGGCCCTGTTGCACCAGAACCTCTGCTTTATTTTTTTCGGCTAATCCTAAAAGGGGTTCAGGAACCCTTACCGTATTGTCCTCCCACTCCATGGGAGAAAGAATATCAAACCCTGGAGCCCGGTAATGCCCGCCTCCCACATCGGTGGCAACAAGGTTTCGAGTAGCTTGGGCTTGAAACCCATTCAACAATGAAAGCATAAATATTAAGGCAATGATTGAAAGAGCCGTAACCAGCACATTGAGGAAGGCTCGGATTCCTTGCCGATAAAAGTTTTTCCTGGCAATATCCCAATTCATTCTTTTGAACCACCGTTCATGCTATTTTTGTCTGATTTGATTCTTCCATCCTCCAATCTGACTTCACGACGTACATAACGAGTCACTTTTTCGTCGTGTGTAGAAAACACCACTGCTGCCTGATATTGATGGTTTAGTTCCCGCATCAGCTCTAAAATTTGTAAAGAGTTTTCAGTATCCAGGTTAGCAGTTGGTTCATCAGCAAGGATTAAAAGCGGATCTTTTACTAATGCCCTTGCTATCGCAACTCTTTGGCATTGCCCGCCGGATAATTGAGACGGCCGCTTTTTGGACTGATCACTGAGTCCCACTTTGGCAACCATGTCCATGACACGATCCCTGACATCTTTTTCTTTGGAACCATTTAGCAAAAGCGGGAACAAAACATTTTCATATACCGAATATACGGGCAACAAATTATAGGTCTGAAAAATGAAACCAATATTTTCTCTTCTATACTGAGCCTTTTCTTGCCGACTCATGGAAGAAAGTCCTGATTCTTTAAAATATATATTTCCCGTCGTAGGAACATCCAAACCTCCTATGAGGTTCAACAGGGTCGTTTTTCCCGACCCCGAAGGCCCCACAAACGACATGAAAGCCCCCCCTTCTATTTCAAGACTGACTTCATGCAATGCCGTAAAGTTTTCCTCACCGACTTTATAAACTTTTGAGACCTGATTTAATGTGATTATATTTATATCCATAACTTTTAATTTTAAAAAAAACCTACCAACGTTAATCCGGCTGTAGATTCGGTTCCGGTAAAGGTACCTGTTCGTCTGTTTAACCTTCCATCCTTTTTTCCCGTTTTTATATTTCCTCCAACTCTACCTGTAAGATAAAGAAACCACGATTCAGTTATCGAATATTCAATTTGCGGGATCATTTGGAAACTTTTATCACGTAAATCGAAGAGACTAAAAATTTGCCAACGAATATCAATCCCCACTGGCTGGTCCATTGAGAACCCGATTTGCTGAATTGTTCTTTGTCCTTTTGGGTCGGTAAGAGTAAAACCTTTTTGTCGAGTGGTGAGAAAATATTCTAGGAGGACATGGAGTCCTTCACCAATATTAAAGGTGTAGTCCGCACCCAACACGGTATCAAAACGAAGGGAAGTTTGCATTTCAATATCCAACCGGCTTTCATTCCAGAAACCAACTTCCTTTTCACCTTTGAGATGATAACCGAGTTGAACCATTTCCTGTTCAAAATCGACTAAATCATTCAATTCGGATTGGGGGTGATATTGTACTACTAAACCTGCTTCTACTTCACCAATCAAGGCTTCTCCACGTAACCCTACAAGAAGGGCGTCACCTTTCCTTGCCGGCAACAGCCAACCTTCTATTAGTGAGGAAGGGGAAGGAAACCAGGTCGAACGAATTCCATCGACCCCTCGTGTCTGAGGGAAAACCCCGGTAACATCTCGGGTATCAAAAAACCCCAGAGGACGGTAAATTGCTCCTGCCCCAAAAAGAATTTTCTGCCGCCCACCCCTCAGTTTGAATTCTCCATTATCCAAACGAAGCCATGCGCGGAAAAAATCTATCTTGGTTTCCTGACGGAGTCTCGATTGCACACTGGGACCATCCCCCTGATTGGCATCAGCAGAAAGCTCGTAATCCAGTTGCCAAACTTCATTACTCCAGGCGTTACCTAACACGCCAAGACGAATTTCCACTTCGCTATCAAAGTCATCAAATCCAGAAGGAGATTCAAAAACATAAGAACTTCCTGCTAAAATCCGACCTTCAAGTGCGCCATCAAACCCTTTAACCGGTATTGGGGTAAAAATAATTGAAATTAATACCAGCAAAAAGCGAAACAAATTTTTAATTCCCCAAGCTATCGTTTTGTACACCTGATAGTTGCTTCGAAATTTTTCTGCTGATGATTTTCCAATTAAATTGTTCCACCACCGCTTGGCGCCCATTTTCACCGTAAGATTGCATTCGTTCGGGATCGTTGAGCAGCGAAAGTATCACGGGGACCCATTCCATCGGATCTCCTGAAACAACCACTTCACCAATATCATAGGTTTTAAAAAATACATCCAAACCTCCAATCGCACAGCTTACTACGGGTTTACCACAAGCCATATACTCAAATAATTTCAATGGAGACAATCCCGTAAAAGAAGAACGTTCGTCAAAAAAAGGAACCAGACAGATATCCGCAGCATTGATAAAAACCGGCATCTCATCAAGAGGTCGGCGCCCACAAAAAATAACATGCTCTGCAAGACCCAGCGTATTAACACGGGCTTTTAACTCTGGAGTGAGCACACCCTCACCCACCAATAGCAATTTGATATTTGAATTACTTCGAATCAGGTTGGGCATGATTTCTATTAACTCAAGAATTCCATGCCATGTCATGAATCCCCCCATAAAAAGAAGATACTTAGCGCCATCATTCAATCCAAGTTGACTTCGGCAGGAGTCCTGATCCATTGGAAAAAATATCTCATCATCTGCTCCGTTGGATAGGACCAAAAAACGATTTGGATCGAGATGGTATTCGTTACAAAGAAAATCTCTAATTTGAACTGTTGGCACCACCCAGAAATCAGGGAAACGGAAACTAATCCATTCCATCCAACGCGTTATAAAAATGATCCATAAAGAAACACGACTAATTCTCAACTCTACCAAAGTCAATCCATTTACTTCCATGCCGTAACGAAACCCAAATACAATTTTTAACCATGTAGCCCACCATTCAAGAGTTTGTTGTCGGGTATAAATGGCATCCGGTTTATTCGTTAGACAAAGATAGAATAGGTATAAAAAGAGAAAGGCGTGGAAAGTAAAATAAGTAACATAGGAATTGCGAAATAGCACTGGAACCTGAACGATTGAAACTCCCGACAATTCTCTCTTGGATCCCAAATCAGGAACAAAAAGCAGAGTTTCGTGTCCCATTGAAGCAAATTGTTTGCAAGTTTCAAATACATGGCGAGTGCCTGCATCATCACCTCCAATATCTATCCTCGCAAAATAAAAAATTCGCATTTAATTGAGTGAATTGATTGCAATCATCAGGACAGTAATTCGGTAAAAAAGTTTCTGTCTGAATTCGTAGACAAATGACTGTTATGCCACAACATAGTGAAATCACCTCCATACGCTAACGCATTGCGTTTCATCGACAACATCAGTGCCTTGGATTCTTCACCGTATCCCAACCCCATATACCGATCCGCAATGACCGAGCATTCCATCAAAATTAAAGGTCGTTGTTTAATTTTTAAGGGGGCTTGTTTCTGCCAGCTCCACATTGTAAAAGGACGCGATGTGCCATAGCGAAAACCAGGTCTATCTGAAAAGGCACCGGTAGAATCATATTCATAACCTGCGGCTTCAATATGATCTGCGGTTTGGGATGCGTCCCATCTTAAAAAATGTTGCCGATTTCCTCCCACGCCAGCATCAACATTCAGCTTCCCACAACAATCCATGAGACGTTGTCGTTCATGAGCAAGCTGTTTTCCATCCTGGTAAGTATTAAAGCTCGCATGGGTCCCAATTTCATGACCTCGCGCAGCTATACTCTTCAACAACTCCAATATTCTTGGTTCAGATAACTCATAGCAACCATCCATTTTTTTCGAAGAATGATCTGAGATAAAATAAAATGCCGCCTGATGCCCAAAACGTTCGCAAGTATCCATATACCACTCAAAAGTATTAAAGGGATCATGACAATAAATACCACGCGAAGTCGAAATATAATTCTGAATCCGTTGGACAGCCTGGGAATAATTAAATCGCTTGAGGACATCTGCTGCTATGCCCCGAGCCAATCCCATAGCTGTTTTGGTTGAACAATCATAAGGCGCATCCACATCACAGGTAATACGCAACTTTCCCTGCCGGGGTTTCCTTTCCAAAGAAGGCCAAAGGGTTTTCATACAAACCCATAAAACTTCCACATATTCATCGACAATGGGTCTGTGCAGTAATCCTGCCCGGTGGGAAAGCGATGCGGTTGCAGGAAAACGATCGTATTGATCGCGTTCAACCACAACCATTTCTTCGTATCTCGAAAGAAAATAAAAAACCGTACCCATGATATCGATTTGGCAATCAATTCGGTTCGATTCAATATTTATTTGTGGTTCGCCAAATACAACGGGTAGCATTGGCTCTACCAACAAAACAGACAAATCGGATTTTGAAGCATCCCACTGGGGAAGGGGATTCTTCACATCGGGTTCACCAACAAGCCATTTATCTTGCAACTTCTTAAAAAAGCAATCGGAAAGATCAAGCCGCTTGCCATTCAATTGAATGCTATAGCCCTCCTTCGTTGTGGGTTTGACGTCATATTCAATACCAAGAAACTCACCGAATATAACGGATAGAACCCAATGGGTAGCACTATTCGCATTTGTGGGGTAGTGGATTTGCAGCAATTTCCCAACTCTATCTTAGAAAACGATTTATGACTTTCTTTTCAAGACAACATGAATACCGTACTCCTCAGGCAACGGAGGAAAAGCAAAAGCATTATATAAAGTTTTTAATTGGCGAACGCGTTTTGAACCCCAAGTGGGTTGCAAAACATTTCCGTCATCAAACAGTTTAGCCACAGGTTTTGCCTCCAAGTTCGCAAACATACGGATATATCCACTTGCCAATCGCCCTGCGTTTTGAACTTTAATTTTTGTCTCAGCAACATCTAAATCTATTTTACTCCAAAATTCCGGATGAAAAAGATTGACCAGATCAGGTGGAGGAGTGCTCAACCACATTCGCTCTAGTGTTTCACAACAAATCCTGTTCGGGGCATTAAATACCAACAGCCCTCCTGGTTTTAGTAAGCCGAGCAATTCTTTTGTCATCTCTACAGGGAAAGCAATACAACCAATGGTACCCACATGGTAAATCACATCGTAAGGGGCACCTGCTTCGATTCTAGGATCATCGGCAACACAAAAATGATCTCCAAAACTTTCAACAGCAGCTGAAATGGCTGTCGTAGAAATATCAACACCCAATACTTTCCTATCACTTGACAAAAAATATCCAGCCAGAAACCCTCTTGAACAACCAATTTCAAGAAGATTTCCTGCAGAAGGCACAGAATCGACAGTATCAATAACAAATGAGTTAGCAGTTCTTTTCGAAAGACAAGACTTCGCACCACTTACGTCACCCATGCGCAGCCTGTTTGCTATCTCAGCCTCCATCTCTTTATGATTAAAATATTTGGAGGATTGACTGTGCAGCTTCTCATGGGCATCGCCATCATGAGGTGCGAATCGTGAAAGACAGTCTCCACAATCGAAAACATCAACACTGTAATCCAAATAGGGCTGGTAATTCCCTACAAGTCTTGTTTTAGTCGAGCCGCATACTTGGCATTTCATTCTATTCCCCCTCAAGTAATGCGCAAAATAGTTTGGCGTTTTGGAGGGATTGATCTCTTACTTCATCCTGATTTCGCTTAAGAGTTTTGGGTAACTCCTCCTTCTTGTCATCAATACTCACAAGTAAGGTTTTAATTAATTCATCATTAGCCATTTCATCTATTACAAATTCTTCCATCCCATAACTTCGCATCAAATCTTTATATTTCGGATGCCATGACATTGAAATAGCTGGAACACCTGACGATAAGGCGGCAACAACACTATGATACCTTGCTCCAACATGAAACTTCGAATTTGAAATAATGGATTTTAGTTCTTTTGGTGATAAGTTTTCCTCAACAATTTTCACATCGGGATCATCAACAATACTGGACACAAGTTGAGCTACTGCGAGATCACAAACTTTAGGGTTTGGTTGAGCAGGACGGCAGGTATGGGGAACCAGTAGTACAGAATATCCTTTTTTAATCAAGGTTCGAGCGATCATCGAAAATTGAATCACGTGAGGATTATCTTCATTTTTCCTCGGTGATCTTGAGTACAAAACAGCACTTGGCGATAAACTGACCACAAATCGTCCCGCAGAAAACTTTTGAGATATATATGCACCTCCCCATTCATTATCAAAAGGCAATGCAACAGCAACATCTGGAAAACTCATGGCATCGGCATGGGGCAATAGTTTTTTAACCTCATCCCGGCAGTCGTTTCCGCGACAAAAAATTATTTTTTGCTTTCGTAAATCCCGTTTTGCAAAAAATCTTACGAATTGCGAAGTAAAAGGGCCGTAACTTTGTGTCCATGCAAACATCGGACGGCTTGCCAATCGTGTAAGAAAAAAATCCTGGACACGAGTTGATCCAATCATAGATAAAAAAGTTCCGGGGCCTGAGGGAGGGCCCACATAACAAACGGCCGACATTTGTATCATTGCCTCACATCGCCTTAAAGCAGACCACCATATTTTTAGTTTCTCAAGCCGACCACGAGCAAAGCAAAATGGCGGAACCATATTACGAAGACTAATATTTCTTACGATCTCAACGCCGAATTTCTCTGCCCACTCCTTCTCATAAGGCCATTCCTTGTCATCTCCTGGAACTGAAAATACAAACTCTGCATCCGGGATATGCAGCTGAATCATTTGCATCAACGATAAAGCCAGTGCAGCCCCCCCCTTATTGCCTTGCATGCAAAGGCCTGACACAAAATAACGTGGCATCAATTCCCTCGAAAAAAATCGAGCAAAAACCGTAAGAGTAGTGAAGGATGTCTCGCTACCATAAAAATACGGTACGCCTCGTAGCGTTTTTTACGGACAACCTCTCTTAATTTAATTTCAACCCTAAATCGTAGACGCGCTAAAAACGATACTGAGACAGGCTCACCTGAATCGTTAAACGTATAGCGAGGTGAAATTCCTCCCCCTTCATTTATTTGTTGGTTGATTTTCTTCGCAACCGTACCAAAAACAAGATTTCGGCTTTGACTTTCAATCAAATCATCAAACGAAGAAGGTTCCAGATTAATTTTTCCAGAATTTTCTAATTCATTAACCAGGTTTTCACCCGCCTTTGAGCGAGCCACCACGACACTGATTTTTTTTGTGCTCGTTCTCCCCAACCAGGCGTCGCCAACTGAAACATCTGCCAACATATTAATATGGTCCTCACACCCCCGACAGCGAAGCCGATTGTAGTCCGTGGAAAAACTTGAGCGATAATCTATATGGTCTTGCCCAGTTTTAAAATCTCTTCTATCAAAAGCCAGCACTTTTTCCCGTGTGATAAGCTTTAACTTGCCAACCCGATCTCCGCCTCTATATCGAGCATCAATAATTGGTTCTGAAATCTTCTTAAAATTCGCAAAAGCAGAAAGAGAGTGGTGACTGAACATCCAACCGCATATTAACCCAGCGACAACCTCAATATTTTTGCCAAGACCTTCTTCGCAATTAGAAATATATTGCAAAATCCCCGCCAGCTGACAGGGAATGGCAACAAGCATGACAGGTTTTTCTGCACTGCGAATCAATTCAATAGCACCAGCAAAACTTGTAGAGTGGTAAATAGATCCTGGCACATAACTCAAATCTTCTATACGAGTAAGAAGTCGAGGCTTGAGTTTATTGTCATCAGGATCAGAGGCTAAACATACTACGGGCCTTCCCGTTTCCAACGAGTTTGCCACCATGGCTCGCAATATCCCGCCAGAACTTGAAATTCCATCATCCCGATAATTGGCCGACCATCCCAGGTGCACCGAATGAACCCAGCCATCGCGTAAAGGTTTTGGATCATCTGGATTACCACGGTGAATGGACGCCCTCGCTTTAACAAAATCTATAGCAATACTCGGACACACACTATCACAAGGCATATCGCACCCATCGCAACCCTCTAGGGCAATAATTTCGGCCTCCATAGCACCCCGAAAATTATTGTAAGTAGACCGAACATTATCTGGAGGGCATGCGGAGATACAAGCTCCACAGGCTATACATTGATCGCCTTCGATAACACGATTGATTAAAGGCAAAGAAGCAATTACTTTTTCAGACATATTAAATTTAGGAAAAATAATATCCCGTGACTAAAAAGCCCAACCAGCGACAAATTAAAAATCAAAATATGAAGGTCACCACCGGCTTTAGGAAATAGAAATATCAATAAAATAATTGCGGCAAGTTTTATTGTATCTAAATACAGTTTCCATGTTTGCTTTTTGTGAACAACCAAGTGAGTTAATGGTTGAACAACAACCATGCCGGCTAACATGGGAGCCAGCGCCATTAGAATTTCTCCAGCTCCGGACCACTGGGCGTTACCAAGAACAGGTCCTACGTATAAAGGCCCAGACACACATATTAACACTACAGGAATCGCAACCATCACTAATAACTTTGTAGTTTTGAGGAATAGACTCCGAAGTGCAGCAAGATCATTCTTCACCAGTTGAGCCGCTTCCGCCCAGAAGCTTTGACTCAATGCGTTTGTTAATAGCCCAATTGGTGTAATCGCAAGTCGGTACATTAGTGCATACCAACCTACTTCCTTAGCGCTGTAGTATTGGACTAGTAGAAGGGGAACAACGGCTAAACTAGCAACATTTACTACTGCAACCATTGTCGATGCAGTAGCCTCCCGCCAATACAAAGCCATCCCGATTTTGATTCGATTTATGGAAAGACGGGAAAACGAATTTTTTAAACTGAGCGCGCCACTTACCAATAACCCAATACCCACCCATGTTGATATTACAGAGCTAACAATAAGTCCCAAAGCACCTAATCCAGCGTACCCACCTATCAGGTTGAGTCCTGTTCCTGCTACACTTTGCCCAACTCTAGCGGTCCCTACTTTGGAAAGCTCCGCTTGGCGTACGTACCAGGATTGTAGGAGTTCATGCAATCCTCCGCCGATAAGCGCAACCGGAAGAAAATATAACAACGGCCCAAGCACATAAAATCCTTTCCAGAATGTCAACTGCTCGCCCCAAAACCAAAGAACTAAAAATGAAGTCGTCCCAAAAATCAATAACGCAGCAAACCCCAACGACAAAAGAGTTGCAGTTAAAGTTTCTGAAGAAGTATTTGGAACAGACCAGTCGAAACGCCAAGTGGAAAATGCAAGCAACAAGCTGGCTGCGGCGGAGAAAAGAGCCAGCGCACCGAAATCATCTGGGGTGTACAAACGTGTCAACAACGGTGCAACCAGGAGAGGTAACAGTTGAGCCAAGGTGTTAGCCTTCGCTATCTTAATGAAATTTGAGCGGAACCTGGAACTCATTTTATTTCAAAATCCGATTTCTTTGCGGTGGAGCCGTACAGATTTAAGGGAGGAGATCGGTCAAGGACCAACCCTGCTTGAACTTTATTTAGGAAGACTCCCAGGATTCTTTAACAATCAACCATCGATCGCCTTCATTTCTCCAAATGAGAACCTTCTTGCCGACATCAGAAATTCGATCAGACCTGTAATCCTGAATGAAAGACATTTCCACAGCATCGTCTTCGCGTAGAATTTGAATATCACTGACCTCAATGGAAATAATTGAGCTTTTACTTAACATTTTCCGCCGTTGCGTTTCCCAGCTTTCGCGAGACCGTTTAGGATCTTTAAAATCTTTCGAATAAAAGGATAAGTAGGAATTAATTTCCTGAGCTTTCCAGGCATTGAGCCAGATTAAAAACTGGGAAACCACGACATCTACCGAATCAATCGGTTCATCCAAATCTGGAGGGTTTCCTTTTGAAACTAAAGCGATCGCTGTGATACCCTGTGCTTTTTTTAAATCAAGCACCACTTGATCCGCCTCATTTTTTGATGGGTAAGGACCGACACGAATTTTATACCAACTTGAGTCAGCTTCTGCCTCTATGAAGGGGGTATAGCCCTTCTTTTTTATCTTTTGGATAAAATTTTGGGCATTTTCTTCTTTCTTAAAAGAGCCCAGCTGCACTACCCAGCCATTATTTGTTGCAGAATCCGCTTCAATAACGGTTCCGGCAAAGCAATACCATGCGGTGAGGACCAACCCACAAATACTTAGTTTAATAAATTTTGAATGAGTAGGAACGGGAGCCATGAAAACTCCAAAAAAACGGTCTAAGGGAGCAGCCATCGATTATTATAAAACAAAATTATTTTTAGAACCAGTCAGAGAGGTGATGAAAAAGAGGCACCACTGGGTTTTGAAGTTTTTATAAATATGCCCAACTAAAGCATCTTTTTCAGATAAGGCACTAACTGATCCGCGCTAACACCAGGAGCCCTCGCCTTCAGAATTCCTTCTTTATCTACTATTAAGACCGTTGGCATTTCTCTTTGTAGATAATCCTGATAAAAAGATTTCACCGGATCTATCAAATAGGGAAAACGAACCTTCTCCGGAAATTTGGAAAGATAATTAGCAATTGCTTCCTTTGAATCGCCATTTGTATTTATCCCGATAATGGCAACCTGATTTTCATCAAACTGATCCCGAATCTTATTAAATTCCATTGCCTGGTTCATGCAAGGAACACAAATGTGAAACATGCCAATAAGTACCACTTTACCCTTCATATCTGAAAGAGATATCTGCTTTCCATCCAGTGTTTTTAGAGAAAAATCAGGAGCCTTGTCCCCAGGACCCGGTACCCCGGCAAAAGCCATTTCCGCTATCAAACCAATAAAAAGAATTAGTGTCAGTATTTTTCGCATAGCAAGTTTTAATAAGGGAATATTTTTAGTATTAAAAGGGTCTTATTCTTAAGTATTATCTGTCTAAACATCTATAATAAATCATGGGTTAAATTATTAAAAGGAATTTCGATTTTAAAGTCTTTTTCCAAGCACTTGAGTTTTGCCTGTTCAAAAAAGGTTTAAAATGGTTGCCAAACTCACCCTTGACTTGGCCCTTAAATTATAATAAAAAAAGGAATAACCCTTTTAATCCAAAGGGTTTTATACTGAAATTCGAAAAAGGTTTCTACCGGCAAATTATGAGTTATCCTACAAAAACCTTTTCTGAAGAATCTCCGAAAAACTTTTAGATAACAATGACTTATAAGTTGCTCGGGTAATTATAGATAAAAATATACATTGAAAACAGATTTAATTAAATAAATTAGTAGTTTTAAAAATTTGGTTTTTTCAAATTCCATCCCAACGCAATTGATAATCGAGGCCTAAAGAATGAAAAAAATTCTATTCATTGTCACATTAATAATTTCTGTTTCTTTCATGGCGTCAAATTCGGGGTGGACTTATCAAGAAATGGAAGTCACTAATGGGGGCACCCTAAAGGGTAAAGTCACCTTACTTGGCAAAATGCCTTTTCCCCGAATATACCATCTCATCCTTTTCCCAAACATTGATATGTGCGCAGAGATCGATACTGATGATGAGATGAACCGGGTTCTGGATGATTTTAAAGTTTCTCCCGATGGCGGATTGAAAGATGTGGTGGTGACGCTGGAACATGTAGACGCAGGTAAACCATTCAATAAAGAGCCTATCAATATATTGTCAGAAAACTGTAAATTTTTTCCCGATGTGAGCATTATTCGGCAGGGTGAGAGTTTTAAAGTTGATAACGCAGATGCTGTCATGCATAACAGTCAGGTCTACCAAAAAGAAAGAGGAAAAATCCTTTTAAACATTCCCATTCCTGCAGAAGAAGTCTCAGAAGGAAAAATAAAATTCAAGAAACATTACAAAATCATGCAAATGATCTGTGGAATGCATGAGTTCATGCAAACCTGGGGTTACCGAGTTCAAAATCCCTATTACTCTCAAACCAAAATAGATGGGAACTTTAAAATCGACAATATTCCTCCCGGAGAATATAAGATTACAGCCTGGCATTATTTAATCAAAAGGCAGAGCCGGAAAATTAAAATTGCCGCAGGACAAACCATTGACTTGAATTTTGAATTCGATGCAGACAAGGTTATACGACCTTTTTATGAAACCATAAAATCCGGACGAATCAAAAAAGACGCCGTTTACCCAGGAACAGCAAAAGGCAAAGAGCTGGGGCGATAATTTGACGGCACAACTCAAATTCCGAGACTCCCAGCTTCCGTTATTGCTCGTAGCCGTATTTTTGCTGGTTCTGCCCTCTTCCCTTTTAGGCTTTAATGCACCAAACTCAAAAGATACCCCCAACTCAATAATCCTTGATGGGAAAAAAGTCCCTTTAAAGGACAGTAAAAACCCTTTCTCCGCGGATCCTGAAACCATTAAAGAGGGCGGAGAAATATACATTAAAAACTGTTTCCTTTGTCACGGCGATCTTCTGGATGGAAAAGGAGTTTTTGGGGAAAGCTTTTTTCCAGCACCCGCAAACTTCACTAAAGATGGCTCTGTCGTTTCTAAAACTCCTGCTTATGCTTTTTGGAGAATAATGAAAGGTGGGATAGGCCTGCCTGAAAAATTCCAACCCTGGAACTCCGCAATGCCCGCATGGGAAGGGGTTCTAAGCCAGGAAGAAGTTTGGAAAACGATACTCTATATTGTCGAAACAGTAAAAGAACGCAGGCAACCCATATCGGAACAACCAAAGCCTTCATTAAAACAAGGCAAAGAAATTTATTATAAAAAATGTGCTTTTTGTCACGGAAAAAAAGGCAAAGGCGATGGTCCTTCCGCCGAATATACCCTGCCACAACCTCGAAACCTAACCAAAGGACATATCAAAATCCGTTCGACCTCATTCGGCAAGATACCGACCGATAAAGATCTGTTCAACGCTGTTTCAAACGGAATGAAAGGAACCACGATGCCAGGCTGGAGTCACCTTTCAAAAAGCGATCGACAAAGCCTGGTTCTCTATATCAAATCCTTATCTAAAAAATTTAAAAAGTTCGAAAAGCGCGGTAAAAAGCATAAAATTATTACAGCTCCAAAGTCTCCCTCTTTTTCCCTGGAGGCAGTAAAACGGGGTAAAAAATCCTTTATGATTAATTGCTCGGGATGCCATGGCGTAGAAGGCAGGGGGGATGGGGTTACGACTGCTCGAATTGTGGATTACTCGTCGAACGCCATTTGGCCGAGAAACCTTAGCGAACCTTGGAATTTTCGCAGAGGGGCTACAAGAAAAGATATATTTTTGACCCTACGAACAGGACTTTCCACCACAGCAATGCCCAAGTTTTCTCCCCGAATTTTTAAGGATCAGGAAATTTGGGATATCGTAGATTTCGTTTGTACTCTTGGATCACCAAAACAACCACAGGTGAAATCGGTGATACTTGCTAAAAAAATTGACAAAGATTTGTCAGTTGATTTTAATGCTTCTTTTTGGAACGAAACAGAGTCTGCTTACATTCCGCTGGGTGGTCAGATTTTACAAAAACCAAAATCCTATTTCCCAACCGTAAAAAACTTGACGGTTAGAGCGGCATACAATGATAAAGAGATTGCATTTAAAATTCATTGGGACGACCCCTCTTATGACCCCGCTCTAAAAGTAGCGAATAAAGTTAAGGCGTCGCCAACTCCACCGCTTCCAGAACATTTAAAAGGGGCCAAAGAGGAAGAGCCGATAGAGGCCGTAATACCAGATTTCCCCGATGCTTTGGCCCTGCAGTTCGCCTTGAACAACGGAACTGTTAAACCCTATTTCCTGAATGGTGATGCAGAACACCCCGTAAACCTATGGAAATGGACTTCTTCAGACAATAAAACTCTCGAATGGAATGCTATAGGGTTAAATAAATGGACCCTGCAAGATGACTTGAGCCAGGTAGTTAAAGGTCAGGCAAATTATCATTTTGGAAGATATTCGCTAATAATTAAGCGTAAATTGAAAGTTATTCACAAAAAAACAGACGTCCAGTTCGAAGCAGGAAATACCATTCCCATCGCTTTCAATGTCTGGGATGGTTATCAAGGGGAGACGGGAACTAAAAAATCAATTTCCAGTTGGTATGAACTTCAGTTGGCTAAATAGCAGGAATCCTCTAAAGCACAAAAACTTCCAATAAACTTCTTTTGCTAAAATAAATACTTCCTCCAGCCCACTCTTTTAACTCCGATCTTTTCCACCGCTCACCAGAGACTGACAGATCCATAAACATTTCAGGGCAAAAAAAAACCGCACCGGAACCGAAGTTCCGATGCGGTTTGAAAAATATTTCTTATTTCGCAGTCAGGGTAAAGTCAGCTTTAGCTTCACCAGCTGCAACTGTTACTTCCTGAGAAGATTCACCCACATAAGGCTGCCATGCGGTGACTTTGTATTTACCTTCTGGAATGCCATCAATCTTGAAAGCACCATCGGCTCCTGTGATTGCGTAGTAAGGATTCCAAACAATGCGTGCATCAGCTTCCATGAAGTTATGCTGATCGCATTGCAAGAAGAAATGCTTGTCTTTTTTAGCCTTCAAACGACCGATATTTTTCGTTACTTCTGCAACATCGCCTTGATTTGGCAGAGGTTTGTTGAAAAGTGTTTTTCGGCTTGCGCCAACCACGGAATAACCATGCGGGTTGTGAAGAATATTTGCATCATGATTTTTCACAGTGAGAATACCACCCGATTTTTTTTCAGCTTTTGTTGGTTTTCGAATCGCAGCCATTTTCTGAGTAATATCACATGTTTTGAAATCGTAGTTTGCTTTACCTGCATCGCCCCAAGGTTTACCTGTAGCTATTTTTTCGATGAAAACAACCGCATCTTTAAGTTTTCCACCAGCGACTGATACTTTTATTCGGGGACGAATTCCACCCTCTTTGGTATCAGGATGTGTTATACAAAACTCTACATTTTTGCCCTTGTTCAAATCTTCCATGATCGGAGCCATGGGTTCTCCCTTTAAGCTAACTGTTCCTGAGATGCTTCCAGGACCGGCGCTACCTTCTACATAACCTTTCTTTTTCTTAGCAAAGCTGGTAGAAGCCAATGCCAAAGAAAAGGCCACAACCATCACACTCAATACAATCTTTCTCATTTCTTTTGTTCCTCCTTCATTTAGGAAATCAAAAAATATACACTTCACACATTTAAAGTGACTAAAGACAAATTCGCTGATAAACCGCTCTTTCAGAATTGTGGGATTCTATCACAAAGGAAGGTATTTATAACGTAAAAAAGGGGCCCCATCAAGGGGCCCCTTTCACT
>CAZECX010000002.1:0-87685 GCA_964510965.1 uncultured Nitrospina sp.
AATGTTAAATATTACGGCTTCACTACGTTCGCAATGACGGGTTATAAAAGGTCTCCGTTAGAGGGCGATTCGCCGCTTCATCAAGCTTTATTCGCCATAATCTCAAGTCCGATGAACTTAATGGATAAGTTTTCGCCGGGGTACTGACTGTAGGCATCTGTTTCATCTTCGTATTCGTGGAAGTCAAAATGTGAAACATCGAAGCCCACCTGCCTGACATCCTGGATCAAGGTTTCGCAAAAATTCTCTTCGATTTCTACAAGAGTTTCTTTATACCCGCGTATGAGCTTGTCATTGTACTCCTGGTTTTGCGCACGTCTCAATATCTGGCATTCCAAATCGGTATCGAGGACCAACAACAACCCACCTGTTTCTAATGTTTCCATGGCCCAGTCCAGAAATTTTTTCCGCTCGCCTCTTTGCAAATGATGTAAAAATTTATTTGCAAGAATACAACCACATCGCTTCTCAATGGGCCCATCAGGAAAGTTTATATTTAAAATTTCTATATTGGTTTTACCAGAAAGTTTTACGTAATGAGTTAACCCATTAATGATAAAAGGCAGATTGTCAGTAAGAATCAATTTCGGGTAATCCTCAGGCCAGTCATAAATCAATCGAAAGCCGGCGAGGCCCGTGGCGACATCCATGATTGAGCTTTTGAGGTCTGCGGGAATCATTTCCATAGGATTATCCCAAGGAAAGTTTTCCGTCTGAAAAAGATAAATACTGTAACTTTCGCTCAGCAACTCGACGATTCGGGTGTCATTGAACAGCAGAGGATTTTCCCTGATAATTTTTGCCAATTCCCGGAACAGGATTGAAAACTTTTCGTTGAGCTGATCTGAAGATTCCGATAAAGCCACCCTGTCTTTTTTAAGGGTCATATGAATATGATCAAAATTTAAATAAACAGCAGGTCGCTCATGCTGAACATAAATATTGTCTGCAAGATCGATCATGATTTCAGGATAAACAGATTGTAATAACAAATTAAAGACAACCTGATTTTCGCGACCAAGATCCGTTTCGGGAAATCCTATTTGTTCATTTAAATAATCAAAAAAAGCAGTGACCCGTTCACATAGCTCTGGGGATTTGGAATGCTCCAGTCCGGAATATTTTTTTCCAGCTTCGGTTACCAAAGGCAATCTGTCTTGAGATTTAATGAATATAGAATGCGAGGTGTTCATTAAGGCCAATCCCAACCTGCGCGCCCTAGAAGGTAAAACGCAATAAAAAGACAAGGCAAGAAAAATGGAACGGCCTGAAAGGTATCTCCGGCGATAAGAGAGTAAGCGGTAAATATAGATCGGGCCCCATAAATAACTGCAAGAATCTGTGCCAGTCGTTTTTTCTCCTGCAAAAGATAGTATGTAAAAATCCCCAATAGCAGGACAAAGGCTAAAAGTGAGAGAAGGGCTGTCAAACCAAGATTAAAAGGCGGAATAAAAAAGATAGCCACAGCCAGATAAATCAGATTCAATACAAGAAACCCGTATCCTGCTTGTTTGAACTTTCGCGAACGATCTGAGATTTGGGTGGGATCGGAGCTTATCGAATTTTCAAGGTTATTTTCCAACAGTCCTAGGTCCTTTGAATTGAAGCGGCGGTTGCAGAACATTCTGGGGTATGTTAGCTTCCATTTCTTATAATATCATTTTAATTTTACCTTCCAAATCATCGAATGTCCTCATGGACAAATTATGTTATCTGCAAAAGAACAGTTAAAAACCCTTCGAAGGGGAACATCAGAAATCATTGATGAAAAAGATCTGGCTGGATTGCTGGAAAAGGGGGCACCGTTGCGAATCAAAGCCGGGTTTGACCCTACAGCACCTGACCTGCACCTGGGGCATACCGTGCTCTTAAATAAAATGAAACAGTTTCAGGACCTGGGCCACGAAGTCATTTTTCTCATAGGAGATTTCACAGGGATGATCGGCGACCCCACGGGACGCTCCGAAACAAGAAAAAATCTGACACCCGATGAAGTCAAAGAAAACGCCAAAACTTATCTTGAACAGGTATTCAAAATTCTTGATCGTGAAAAAACCACGGTTGCCTACAACAGTGAGTGGATGGGAAAATTTACATCCGTAAATATGATCGAGCTGGCAGCGCATTACACCGTCGCGCGTATGCTGGAAAGAGATGATTTTCAAAAACGGTTGGCAAAAAACCTTCCCGTATCCATTCATGAACTAATGTACCCACTGATACAGGGTTACGATTCGGTTGCTCTGAAGTCAGACGTGGAACTGGGAGGCACCGATCAGAAATTCAACTTACTGGTAGGGCGCGATTTACAGCGGGCATATGGACAAAAACCCCAGATCGTTCTTACGATGCCGCTTCTGGAAGGAACCGACGGCGTGCAAAAAATGAGTAAGAGCCTGGGAAATAGCATCGGAGTATTTGATTCCCCAAATGAAATGTTTGGAAAGATCATGTCCATCTCCGATGAATTGATGTGGCGATATTACGAACTTCTTAGTCAGATATCCACTGACGAACTCAACTCCATGCAAGTGCAGGCAAAATCGGGAGAGCTAAATCCAAAAAATGCCAAAATGAATCTAGCCAAAGAAATTGTCACTCTCTACCATTCTTCAGAGTTGGCGGAAGCCGCTTCAAATGAATTTGAAAATGTTTTCAAGAAAAAGAACATCCCCGAAAACATTCCGGTCATAACAGGATGGGGAAAAGACACGCGCAGCATTTGCAATATTCTGAAGGAAAACAAAATGACCGATAGCACTTCGGCTGCTCGAAGATTGATTCAGCAAGGATCAGTTTCAGTGAATGGAGAAAAAATCTCAGATGTGAATCAGGAGTTTTCGGGAGATCAAGAATACATGATAAAAGTGGGCAAGAAAAGATTCCTGAAAATCCAACCTGGTTAGCGCTTGACTCTTATCTTATTCCCGACCTGCATGTCGTAGTTATTTTGAACTATGACGGCTGTAGCGGTATGTTTCTGGGTATTAACCACCTTGATTTCCCCCAGTACATCTGGCAGCAATGGGGTTTTCTTTAATCCAAAAGATCTCACCTGGTACCAGGGTTTTTCCAAAATTTCAGGGATATGGTAAACCTCAAATACCTGCCCAGCGTGTACCCCTTCCTCCCAGCCCTTGTCGATATACACGATATTTGTAAGCCCGACACTAATTCTATCCTGTTTCGTAGCTACTATATAACCTTCAACAAATTTATCACCGCTACTTACTAATTCTGGCTCAACCATTTCCTGGTAAGGAATTAGAAATTCGCCGGGTTTGATATCTTCATAAGCTTTTAATACTATCGCATAAGATGTGGTGTCCCCAATTTCGACAACCTCCAATACACCGCGAATCCTTATTTGATAACCCAGAGGTTTGCCCTTTGGTACCCAGAGTCTCCTGGCTGCATAGCCTGGCTTTCTCTTATGAGAATCCCAGAGTGATCTTTTTATTCCAATAACCGGATGGTTTATAAATCGTTCCTGACTATACACGGTAAATTTATCACCCAACTCCAAACCTTGTCTTCTTCCTATATCAATGAATATTCTATCCGGTCCGCTTGTTGCCAGTTTGTTGTCAAAAATTTTTGCAACTTTGCCCACAGGTACCATTTTGTTGGAAATAAAGCCTGCGTTCGCATAAAGATCTGCGGGAAGTTTTTTTCTTGATTTTGTAACAGAAACGCTGGTTCTACCCCGGTGATTTGAATTAGAGTCCCCTGCTTTCGCAATTTGAGGGTTGGGTTTGTCTAGATTGCCAGTTGTTTTCGGAATCAATGTCATCCCGGGCGTGATTCCCGCAACTTCATTCTCAAACGAAACCTGCAAGTCGTTGCTAAAAACAACTGCAGTCCCGGAAAAAATTCCGGCCGCTTGAATCGAAATAAAAATCAGAAAAATAGAAATACGCATAATGATGATTCCCTCCCAACCTAATGGATCGGCATGAAAATAACTGTTTACCCGCCAGCCTGTTTCGTGAAATCTCTTAATATTTGAATATAAATAGTTTACATCATTTTAGGAAGATTTTAAAAATATTTAGACGGGTTTACCAACCCCCCCTCTGCCCTATTTTTGGATAAAATTAAACTCTATACACCCTGCCCTTTCAAGCTTGCAAATATTGTTTCTCCTTTTTACTGAATTCTATTTATTTTAGCCTAGCTAAAGCCCTTAAAATTAAGGAGAAATAAGGAGAATTTAGACCAAATTTTGGCTGAAATTATCCAGGGAAAGAACACGGAACTGTTTCAATCAAACGGGTTCTTGAATTCATTTGACAACAAATTTGGGAAACGTATAATCGTTTGTTTATACGACATCTAAAGCTTTTCTTTCCGGGCAAATTCGATCAATCCCTGGCAAATTTTATTTAAATAAGATTTAAGGATAGTTTTTCGATATTTGTGGCAAATAATGAGGTTTTTAACATGTTCAAAAATTATTTTTTATTACTGACCGCCCTAACTTTTTTTCTGGGAAGTGTTTTCCCCGACTCTGAAGTTGGAGCTAAAACTGTTTCAGCTACTAAAACAGAAATTTCTCTGGTAGATGGAATTGCTGTTGATAAAAGGGGCAATGTTTATATTGCCATGCGCGATAATAATATAATCAATCGCATTGATCTAAAGGGCAATATGACTACGTATGCCGGCAATGGTTCTTCCGGTTTCAGTGGCGACGGCGGTAAGGCCCTCGAAGCCAGATTGAATGTGCCCGCCGGACTGGCCTTTGATAGGAGGGGAAACTTATATATCGCGGACAGAAATAATCATCGCATCCGTAAAGTAGACACCCGGGGAACGATAACAACCATTGCAGGAACAGGCGCAGCCGGTTTCAGCGGCGATGGGGGTCCTGCAACAAAGGCACAATTGAATCATCCCTCTGGAATAGCTTTTGACAGAAAAGGTATTTTATTTTTTTCAGATCGATCCAACGAACGCATCCGTAAGATTGATTCAAAAGGCAACATTAGTACTTATGCAGGAAACGGAAAAGAAGGTTTTAAAGGTGATTCGGGCCCTGCCCTGCAAGCTTCCCTCGACAAACCCTTTGGCATCGCCTTCGACAGAAAAGGGAATTTGTACATCGCGGATCGCGGCAATAACCGGGTGCGCAAAGTAAACCCTCAGGGAATAATGACCACGGTAGCGGGAGATGGCGGTTTCTTTTTCATGGGTGATAACGGCCCCGCCTATCGCGCCAGTGTTGCCGGCCCTACAGGTGTGGTGGTCGATGACCAGGGGGTCTTGTACATTGCAGACCGCAATAACAATCGCATTCGGGCAGTAGACTCACAAGGAATGATTACCACCATTGCCGGAACGGGAAAACAGGACTACAACGGAGATTCTGAAGTAGCACGCGAAACCAACCTTCACCTCCCTTTTGGTGTTGCATTAAATCCTGAGGGGAAATTACTGATAATTGACCGGTCGCATTACCGTATTCGCAGTATCAACTTAAAGAGGGGAAGCGTAAAAACCATCGCAGGTAATGGTAATAAAATGTTTGCTGGAGATGGCGGACCGGCGACAGGTGCTACCTTGAGCTTTCCCCATGGCATTACAGTTGATAAAAACGACAATGTGATTTTTTCAGATAAGGGAAACTATCGCATTCGCAAAATTTCTCCGGATGGCACAATTAACACCATTGTCGGAAACGGTATTCGAGGAAATATTGGGGACGGGCTGCCAGCCATAGAAGCTTCCATCTATGGAGCCACTTCTTTGAAGCTAAACAATAAAGGAGAAATATTTATCATAAGTCCCAGCGGATTTGTAAGCCTGATTCGAAAGATTGATGAAAAAAACATTATGCGAAAGTTTTTGGATACAGTGACCCCCAGTTACCTGGAATCGATAGGAAAAAGCAAATACAAAGGAAAAGTGCAAACCGGAGAACTTGCCACGATTACCACTTTTTCAGATTTCGCTTTTGATCATAAAGGCAATATGTTTATTTCTGACAGACTCAACCATCAGATCCGCAAAGTGGATTCCAAAGGCAACGTCACCACCATTGCTGGGACCGGTGAGTCTGGATATTACGGAGATGGAGGCCCGGCAAGCGAGGCTGCCTTCCGTGATCCAAGTGCATTGGCTACAGATAAAGAAGGAAACCTGTATATCGCAGATGGTGCCAACAATATGATTCGAAAAATTGATACAAAAGGTATCATTTCCACTGTGGCAGGAAATGGCAAACATGATAACTCCGGTGATGGAGGCCCCGCACTGGAAGCAAGCATTCGCAATATGGACTATTTGCAGGTCAGCCCTCAGGGAGAACTGCATATTGTAGGAATGAATTCAAACATCGTTAGAAAAATCACTAAAGACGGAAAAATAGTGGCCGTAGCCGGAAGTGGCTATCAGGGCTATTCTGGAGATGGCGGTCCGGCAACCAAAGCCATGCTGAAAAGTCCCCTGGCAATTGCTTTTGATTCTAAAAACAATATGTATATAACAGACATGGGAAACAACCGTATCAGGAAAGTAGATGCAAACGGAACCATTTCCACTTTTGCTGGAACCGGTAATTTTGGATGGGCTCAAGACGGCGAAACGGTAGAAATTTATTTACACAAATTCCCTTGATTTACCCCGCTTTTTTATGAGCGGTTAGAAATAGATCATGTAGACCTTTTTAATTTTTTTCTGGAGAAACTTAAAAATGAAGCGCTTCATATTCACCGGGATGGTTTTCATTTTGTCCTTGGTAATCAGTAATAATGCCTTGGCTGCCGACACGGATGTGTATGCCAATATCTTAAAGAAAATTGATGGCCTTACCTGCACCAATCCGGAAAAGCTTACCGGTTATTATGGCAAAGGATTGGTGATCATGTCGGACGACAAGCGTGCCCTACTGGAAAACAGGGTGAAGGACTACCAGCAAATGATGTCTGATTTCCGGGATATGAATTGTCAGGTTCAGCGTCAGGTTCTCTCTGGACATGTGGGTAGCAAGGTGGGATATGTACTTGTTGACGAAATCATAAGCATCACCTCAAAATCCAACGACACCGACGAACGTCAACACAGCGTATGTAATTACAGTTTTGTAAAAGAAGGCTCCAGTTGGAAAATAACCCTTGAGCACTGCTCCAGCTTGCCTGACTACAGCATAAACCCAGGGGATGACGCCTTGTATTACTTCCACAATCCTATTTATTGACTCTCAATACCCCTTGGGGCATGTGTGATATTTAACCATAGACTTCATGCCCAAAACGGGTAAAGATAAAGGGAGAGATATAACACAGGGGGGGATTTTTCCGGACCCTAGTAGCAGTTTCATTGGCATGGAAAATCTCAGTGAAAAAAATTATCGCACATGTCGATCCTGATTTACGCGAATTGATTCCAAGCTACTTGGAAAATCGTCGCAAGGATATTACAGCTATCAGCGCCGCACTAAAAGATTCCGACTTGAAAAAAATTCGTACCTTGGGTCATTCCATGAAGGGCTCGGGCGGCGGTTATGGGTTCATGCCAATCAGTGTGATTGGGGCTGCTATTGAACTGGCAGCGAAAGAAAAAGCTCCGGATAGAATCCAAAATCATCTTGATGAATTGACAAATTATCTGAACAGCGTTTCCGTTGTATACGATTCACCCACCTGATTCGTTTGTACGATCTGGTTGATTTCTTAACTTCTCTCTCACTTCCCAGCAAACTACTGTGTTCACTTTAAAAAAGGGGCTGACGGTTTTATTGATTACTCTGATGGGGGTTTGCTCTGGGTATGCCCAGGAAAAGGATTGGGTTTTTTGGCAGGAACAGTTTTTTCAATCGAACGCAGACAAGGCAAACGACCATGAAACAGCCCATTTTTGGAGAACTAAAAATCCTCATATCAAGGAAGTGCAGGTCACTGCAACCTTACCGGATTATCCCTGGGTGAAGGTATCGGGTTACAGAAACCGTCGGGTAGAACGTTGCATTACTTGTCACGATGGTATATCCACCGTCAGCTCAGCTCATCCCCCGGAGTTCGGTTGCACGGTTTGCCATGGCGGTGAACCGGAATCGGTTGATAAAAATCAGGCTCATGCAACATTGATTTATGATCCCAGGGCGGGAACGGGAAAAAGAAACCCATCGAGCCTCAATGTAGTGGAGCAGTCCTGCGGGCAACTTTATTGTCACTCCGGTCATGTTCGCGAAGACCGTAACCATATTCAACGGCTAAAAAAGTCCATGATGAACACCTTCGCCGGAATAATTTCTGGCCTGCGTTTCCAATGGGCCGGACAAAATAAAAAGACCGCACGCTATGCGACTCAGGCTGTTTCTGATAATGACGGGAATGTACCGCATGATTGGGGTGCATTGGAAAAACTGGACAAGCTCCCCTACTTTTCATCTTTGGATATTCCTGAGTCGGACAAAAAAAATATTCAACCCATCTCCAAACATCCCAGCGATCGCCTTTTACGCCAAAAGTGTTTTCAATGCCATATAGATTCTCCGCCACCGCCCGGGCAATACCGGTCGCAAGGTTGCGCTGCTTGCCATTTTACTTATTCGAAAACGGGTCTCTATGAAGGTGACGACCCAACCATTTCCAAAACGCAGCCCGGTCATGCGAAACTTCATCAGATCCAGGCTTTGCCCAATCGTGCGATGTGCGTGCAATGCCATCAAGGATTTTCTTTACAACCTTTAGGCAATGAACCTTCCCCGGTTAAAGAAATTGCAGCTGAGTTCATTGATGAAGAAGAGGAGCAGCCACTTAGTCAGGAGTTCTCTCCCGATAAACCAGACGAGAAAGAATTGCTTGCTGAAGAACCCGAAAAAGAAGAAAACAAATCCACTGAAGAAGGAGAGCTATCCCTTTTTACAGGCCAGGGCAATGTTCAAGTTGATGTTCATACCGCTCGTGGTATGGACTGCATCGACTGCCACACGCAGCAAGATATAATGGGCGATGGGAATCTGTATTCCAAACAACACCAAGCGGTGGAAATTCGCTGCGAAACCTGTCATGGAGATGACAATACCTATCCCTTGATATCAAAGGTTACAGACCCAAAAGATGCGGTCATTCGACTCAGTAAACATTATAAAGGCGAACCAAATTCTGTTGGAGACTGGATGGCTGTTTCTGAAAGGAAAAGGCGAATGACCAACGTTAAAGTTCAAAATGGGAAAATGGTCACTATCGGGAAGCAGAGTGGTCGTGTTTATGATATCCCTCTACTTCGAGATGGGGAGGCGCATTTCATTCCACAACATAGAGCCCGATTAGAATGCAGCTCATGCCACTCGCAATGGGTGGTACGATGTCAAGGTTGCCATGCATCCATGAAATTAGGCCAAGTCGAATTGAAAATTGCAGAGAGGACTCCCATAAATATCCAGCAGCCCACCCTTATGATAGGACCTCGCGGAAAAGTTGCGCCAATGCTCGCGCAACCCGAAAGACATTTTTCTCTATTGGACGAAAAGGGAAATCCAATTCCAGCATTGGGGTCTTCAGGACAGCGCCGAGGAAAATATCAAGAGTGGCATTTTACAAACCCCAATAGCTCATCAGGATCAAATCTGGCATATTCACTGAATCCTCATTCCACAGGCACTCAAGTTCGCTCCTGCGAGAGTTGCCATTTATCTCCCGAAACTTTAGGATTAGGAAAAGGCGACTTGAAAATTGGCGCAAATAATACCGGAAAAAATGATTCACTTGTTCCATTAAATCGCTCAGACGAACAGGTCTCGGCATCAGCTTTTGATCCTCAGGCGAAAGTTTCCATGCGAGGGGAAATTCTTGCAGGGAGTCACCAGCCGAATGCAAGGCCCTTTAACCAAAAAGAGATAATAAGAATTTTGAGAGTAGGTAATTGCATTCCTTGTCACGACCGATATGACGACCCTATTTACCAGGACATTAAAAAAAGCTATGCCTTCGAAAGCACAATTAAGCACCGTCAATTGCGTGAAAAAATATTAAAATCAAGGCAAACTCAACCGTGAACAAACGAATTATTCTATCGCTGATTCTTACAGGAGTGTTCTGCCTCGGCACCTTCCTCACCTATTCTGCAGGCCAGGTGACGAATGAAAAAAAGTTTACTGATTTTTTTGATGACAAGGAGGATGAATCAAACAAAATCCCAACTGAAAAAGAATCGTCTGGAATACTGGACTTCCTCCTAAAACCAGAATCCAAATCAGAAGCTGTAGCCATTGAAGAAGAAATCGTTCCCGGATCTGAGAAAAATTTACAAACAAAAGAAATGGTTGAGGTGCCTGCCTCACCTCCAAAGGTTCAAATCGATGCTTCCGATTTCGAAGACCCTTTTTTCCGTGTGAGAGGGTTCCAGGAGAATTCAGAAAAAGTCCTGCAACCCGGGACCACCTTGGATGGAGTACAGTTTCAATCCTATGGAGATTCCAACAAGTTTATTGAAAAGTTCTATAAAGAATCTAATTTTTCAATCGAAGATGTTTATGGAAAAATAGAATATCTGGAAAGACGAGGAGGATGCTATACCTGCCACCAGGGAATTGAACGGATCAGTAAAAATCACCGTTTCTCATGTGTTCGTTGCCATGGAGGCAACAGGCGGTCCAACTCATTGCCAAAGGCTCATAAAGGACTTGTCCCCAACCCATCTTCAGCAAAGAACGCTCCCCGATTCTGTGGAAAATGCCACGAAAGCCATGTCACCAAGGTGGAACGGTCTCTCATGTCCACCGCTAAAAGAACAATAAACATCACCCGATATGGTTGGGGCGCTCAGCCTCTCGATGAACTTCCCTTTTCTTTGAAAGCGGATGACGACGAGCAGGCCTTGCCCAGCGTGACAGAAGGTCATGCTGTAGATGGGTTTCTTCGAACAAAATGTCTGCGTTGCCATATTGGCTCCGAGAGTCCGCATCGTCCTGGAGATTATCGGGCATCAGGTTGTTCTTCCTGTCATATGATTTACTCGAACGACGGAATCTCACTATCTCATGATCGGGCCATACAAAAAGTTCAAAGAAAAAGTAAAAAACAAAATCGCTTTACTAGAAAATTCGCAGAAAATTCTCTTAATAATCCACGTGGCTATCCCCTACTCCACAAGTTCACAGTGGCTGTCCCCAGCGTACAGTGCGAACATTGCCATAACAATAACGGAGTGGGTCAGGAATTCGAAGGATTGTTTGCCAAACCATCACGACCCATGGAGGTGCCTTCGCAAATCAATGCCGAAAAACCGGTTCTATACGGTAAAGACCATGAGTTTCTCGTTCCCGATATACATCGCGAAAAAGGCATGCACTGCATCGACTGTCATATTGGCGATGAAATGAAACCTGAAATAGAACCAGACTCGCTTCAATCTGGAGTGCAAATCCGCTGTGTAGATTGCCATGGCACTCAGGATAAACTTCCTGAAGAGTATCTTTTAATCGAGTCCGACCCGAACACAAAAAATTTGATCAAGCGTGCAAACCTTAACCCAAATCTCAGAAAAAGAATCAAGGCGGGAGATACCGTTTTGGTCAACTCAAGCGGCTCACCGATGCTGCATATCAAACAAGCTAAAAATGACTGGGTTTTATACTCCAAAGTAACAGGCAAGAAACATAAAATACCTTTACTCAAAAACCGCAAGCCTTCTATCGCGCACCAGATTCCAAAGCATATGCAGGAGATGGAATGCTCAACCTGTCACGCCCGATGGACAGCATCAGATTGGGGTATGCATGTTATACGAGAAAAAATTTTCGCGCCTGAAAAATGGAAAAACTGGAATTTGTCCGATCCAATGCGGTTTCCTGAAAATTCCTTCAATGATAAACCGGGCATGCTGGATTGGTTGACCGCCAAATCCCTGCCTCAGAAAATTGAAGCCAATATAATAAATGAAAATTGGTGGACCGTGTTTTCAGATTCAGGATGGTCGGAATTGATTATGGGTAAAAACTCACGCGGAAAGTACTCCATTTTAAAACCCCGCTATCAATATTTTATTACCGACCAGACCGGTTCATCACTTCCTCTAAAAAGGGCTGAGCCTCCTTTAACACTTGACGATTTTCCAGGATTAATCTGGACAGATTCTTCACCCCACACCATTCGAAAAGCAGTTCGCTCTTGTGAAGACTGTCACCAAAATCCTTTATCGGTCGGCCTGGGTGATCCTCTAAAAACATCTATTCAGGATGCCGGACAGTTTTTCTCAGGGTTAAAACAAAATAATCAAGTTCTCCCGGACTTCCAACTCAAACAAGGTATTGATCCTAATGGGGAGGCATTACAAACTCCCTTTCCGCAAGACAATTCCCGCTTCTTAAATAAAGATGAGATCACTGCGTTGCAGGAACCTTCCAATCGGTACCGGGCATTTCGTTCTCTCAACTTACGAGAATTAAATTTCTCCAGACTGTTGAATCGCAGTGAATTCCCTTATGACGTGAGGCACCGAATTCGCGAACGTGACTTGGGGCAACCACAACCTCGCGAAGATCTTTTCTACGATGTTGAAAAAAACCAGTTTGTTAAAATTGAAAAACCAAAAGAAACCCCCAAACCACCCCAAAATTTCACACGGGAGACGCCGAAAGAACAAAAAATAGAAGAGGAAAACAATATTACAACAGACCCACCGCAGGATAAAAAAGAAGAAGGGATCATTGAGTTTCTCTACGATATTTTCCAGGAAAATGAAAAGACGCCCGAGCCACTACCTGTCCCCGATGACGCTACCCCGTTATGAAAATTTTCTTTTTACTTCTTATTAGCGGATGGTTTTTATATAGCCCGATACTTTCCTACGCTTTTTTAATCGAAGAAAAAAAATGTGCCGCGTGCCATCGCCTGACAAAAATTGAAAGTGAGAAAAAGGGACCCGACCTATTCTATGCCGGCAACAAGTTTCAGGCATCTTGGTTGGAACAATATCTTCAAAATCCCGTGACTCTGCGAAAAGCGGGAACAATTCTCAATCCCGGATTCCTAAAAGGCGAATCTGATAACTTTCAAAAACACCCTTCACTTTCCAAAAAAGATTCCAGGAAGGTTACTCAGGAATTGATGGCAATGGTTTTATTGGATTTGCCTGATGAACCAGGCATCCCATTAACAAAGGGTCAAAAAGCAAAAACCAAATATGAGTTTGAACGTACGTTTAGCTGTATTTCCTGTCATCAAAGTTTAAACCTTGCTGGCAAACCTCGCGGCGGAATTTCGGGGCCCTCACTGATCAATGCGGGAAATCGATTACAGGCGAACTGGGTGGCGAACTGGCTCAAAACCCCTAAAACATTTTCAGATAAAAGCCGCATGCCCGTGTATAAAATGGATGATGAAACACGCTTGCGATTCACACAGTTCATCATGACGCTAAAAAATGAAAACCTGCGATAACTCATGATAAACATTCCTCTAACATCTATTTTTAAATATGCGATTCTGATACTGGCAATAGGTATATCGGGGTGCGGAGAAAAACAAGCCGAAAAAACCTCGACGCCAAAACCTCCTCTTAAAGTAGAGTCGCAATCCCTCCAGTTAAAAGAGGAAGAGCTTTCTGAACCCGTTGTTGTGACAGCGAAAACTCGCGAAACCTACCAGTGGTATTGCGCCCAATGTCATGGCATTAAAGGGAAAGGAGACGGCATCAACGCAAAATTCTTGACCGTGCCACCGAGGAATCATACCAAGGCCGAATACCTGGAAACTCGAACGGATGAGCAGTTTTTTGAAGCCATTAAATTTGGTGGATTATCTGTCGGGCGAGCACCCTGCATGCCGGCATGGGGGAACACCCTGGACGACTCGATCATCCACGAACTTGTGCGCTACATTCGCGAATTATGCCAGTGCGAAGCTCTATAGGCGGTTTTTAAAAACTCTCTTCATTTTTGCTATAATGTTTTTCGAATTAAAACTTTAAAATTCTTAAAGCGAGCAAAACATGATCGAAGTTATTCCCTTCCACGGCCTATTGTACAACCTCGACAAAACCGGTCCTCTTGATGGAGTGACGGCACCTCCTTATGATGTAATTTCTCCAGATCAGCAGGAAGCCTTGTACCAGAAAAATCCACACAATGTAGTTCGACTGATACTTGGCAAAGAATACGAAAAGGATTCTGAAACGGACAATCGTTACACACGGTCTGCGAAAGTTTTCAAAGAATGGGCAAATGAAGGGATTTTAAAGAGGGACGATAGGCCCGGATTTTATCTTTACAGTCAGGAGTATGAGTTTGAAGGTGAAAAGTTTTGCCGCATTGGGTTTTTTGCGCGCGTCAAAGTGGAGGACTTTAGTGAAGGAAATATTTGTCCACATGAATTCACACTCTCAAAAGCAAAAACCGATCGCACCAAACTTCTAAATGCCTGCCATGCCAACTTCAGTCCTATCTTCGGATTGTATTCGGATCCGGAAGGGGACATCGATTCTTTTCTTAAGGGAGGAATAAAGAAAAAACCCTTATCTGTCATTGAAGACAGCCAAGTGGTGCATAAACTCTGGCGATTGGACAACGCTGATAATAATCAAAAAATCAGCGACCTGATCCGTGATAAAAAAATCTATATCGCAGATGGACACCATCGATATGAAACAGCGTTAGGCTTCGCGAAAGAAAATGAAGACAAAGTGCCTGACAGTTCTCACGTCATGATGTTTTTGACCAATATGGACTCCGGCTCAATGTCCATTTTCCCAATTCATCGCGTCGTTAAAAGTCCGACGCCATTTGACCGTGAAAATTTTTTGAAACGTGCAAGTGAATATTTTGATGTGATTCCCTGGATTACCGAGGTAAATGCTGCGGAAATAAAATCTCGCTTACTCGAATTTGGAAAGGACCGCATCACTTTTTGCGCTTATATGGGGAAAGGCCAAACTTACACCTTGATCGCCAATGATCCAAAAAACATTCTGCCTTTACTGGATAAAAATGAGCCTCCTGACTTGCAAGTTCTAGATGTCATGCAATTGCATGCCATAATTTTGCGCGAAATTTTGAAAATTGACACCCGCGAAAAAGCAAATCAACAATTTGTTTCTTATAAAGTAAAATCCGATGAAGCCATGGCAATGGTCGATACAGGAGAATATGATATAGCCTTTTTTATGAACCCCACTCAAATAAACGAAGTGCGCCGTTTAGCAGGAGAGGGAATCCGCCTTCCGCAGAAAGCCACATTTTTTTACCCCAAGCTGTTATCGGGTCTGGTTATAAACAAGTTTGAAAAATAATGGTATTAACATAGGTCCATGAAAGTAATTACCACTGAATTTTTGACCGGTGCTGTATCTTCGAAGCAATACCCTAAAGAGCCTTTTCCTGAATTTGCCTTTGTAGGAAGGTCGAATGTTGGGAAGTCTTCCCTGATTCGATCTCTTTTAAATCGCAAAAAGCTTGTTCGCATAAGTTCCACGCCTGGTAAAACTAGAGAAATAAACTTTTTCAGAATTAATGAGAAATTGATGTTTGCCGATCTTCCGGGTTACGGGTTTGCGCGGGTCACCCCGGCCCTTCAAAAACAGTGGAAAAAAATGATCGAAGAATATCTAATTCACCGCGAACCTTTGATGGCAATCGTGTTCATTGTCGACATCCGCCGGAAACCTACTGAACTCGACCTAACCCTAAAAGAATGGCTCGAAGACCTTGGTAGAAATTATATTTTAGTCATTACCAAATCGGACAAGCTATCGGGAACGGAGCGCAGCAAACAAAGCAAAATTATTAAATCAGCATTCATGGGGGAAAATGCGCTGGCCGTGGTGACCTATTCAAGTAAAAATCATTTGGGAAGAAAAGAACTCTGGAGTGAGATACAAAAACTTGCTTCAGGAAAGGGGGAACAAACGGAAATATCCGTCTAAAAAGTAAAACGGTATTTTTCGAACAAATCCATCGTCACAACATCTTTGTCTTCTTTAGCCACTTCCTGCTCAATGCGTTTCACGGCCATGTTGCGGATAAACGGAATAGGAATTTTGGATACTTTTTCCAATGCATCGTCTTCCCATTTCATAGAAACCTGAACCGGTTCTTCCTTTTGCTTATCAATTTGCTCATCTTGTTTAAGGTCTTCCTCAGTCACTTCCATGCCCATCGCTTGCTTTGCAGAGGATGGCATGATGTTGGTGAAAACCTCATCTATGATATCGGGAGTGATCATTTTGTCGCCTCTTTCCCGGGCACGACCTTCAATGGTTTGCTTGGCCATCCCAAGTACAAAAGGAGGCACCTTTTCCATTTTTTCCTTGGCTTCCTCGCTCCAGGGAATGCCTGAGGTTGGAGTCACCTCCATATAATTTTTGAATTTTTCTACAATATCGTCTTTTTTTTCTGTACGCATTGAGAGAAAATCTTCTATCTCTTCAATCACTTCCACCTTGCGCGGACTTTCCCGCATTTTTTCTTTAGCCACATCAAAGGCATCCATGGTCAACTCTTCAAATCCAAAACCCTTGACTCGTTTCGAAACTAACATCATGGACTCATTGCGAATTTCTGTCAGATAATCAGAGGTAACAATTTTAAACCCCCGTTTCACGCAACGTTGCACCATAAGCTTGCGAATTCCCGGGCGAACAAATTCCGGTGCATGTTTCACACGCTCCCAGGCTTCTTCGGCCCACACCACCCCATTTTCTTTAGCGTAAGGGTGGTCTGCATCCGCAATTTTAATATCTTGTGTTCCCATTTAAAGGACCTTCATTTATTATTGGCAAAAACAGAGGTATTTATAAAAATTACTTGAAGCTTGGGCCAATGTCAATTAATTTAAAGGTTTGCCGGATATGTCGATAAAACATAAGGTATATTTCCAAAAAGAATCCAGCTGGATTGCAATTTTTCACGTAATATTCCAATCCGATTTAATTCTATAAAAATATCTAAAATATGAAGCGTTCTCCAATAGTCTATTTTTTATTTTTCTTATCAGGCATTTCAGCTCTGATTTATGAAATCGTATGGACCCGAATGCTCACCCTTGTTTTTGGGCATACTGTTTTTTCGGTGTCTGTAGTGCTCGCCGCTTTCATGGCTGGCCTTGGCCTTGGCAGCTATTTATTTGGCTATGCCGCTGACAGGTTGTCGATAAATAATATGGATTCCTCTGCTCTTAATGTATATGGCTGGATAGAGATTCTGATATTTGCCAGTGGTGCTCTTCTTTCTCTTTTGTTTGCAAATTTTGCAGAAATTTACTCCTTGTTTCACAGTATCATTCCCGATTCTCCCCCTCTGCAAAATTTATTTAAAATCGTTTTTTCCTTCGCATTGATGTTGGTACCCACAACATTTATGGGTGCAACCCTGCCCCTAATCAGCAAATATTGCGTTACCGATGACAAGCGCATAGGAACACAAGTGAGCCTGCTTTATGCTCTCAACACACTGGGAGCAGCCTCGGGTTGCATGATCACCGGATTTTTCCTGATGGGAACATTCGGTGTATTAGAAACCGTTTTGATGGCCGCTGCAGGCAACCTGTTTATTGGCATCAGCGCTTTGAGCATTTATAAAGAAAACGGAGGCACTGTTAAGTTTTGTCTTCCCAAGATCAATTTTCCGAAAGTGAGTTGGAGTCCCGACCAAAAATTCTGGATGGGAATCAGCTTCATTTGTGGTTTCACGGCTCTCGCCTATGAAGTTTTATGGACGCGGCTTTTGGTGTTCAGCATCGCTAGCACAGTATATTCATTCAGCATGATGCTCACCGTCTTTTTACTTGGTATTTTTTTAGGAAGCCTTTTACTCATTCCGCTTTTATCCAAGACCAAAAATTTGCGCACCATCCTCATCGCCTTACAGGGAGGGGTTGGAATTTATGTTATTGGCTCCATTTATGGATTGGAGTCCATTCTTTCTCCGCCTTGGAATGCATACAACCTGGGCAACCCTGCTGTAACCTTCTGGAACTATTTCAGAGATTCAGCAGCTCTTATGTTGGTTCCTACTTTGCTTTTGGGAATGTGTTTTCCCCTGCTCATTCAACAAATATCGAACAAACATGAAAATGTCGGGCAGGCAACCGGGCAGGTGTACGCCGCCAATACCATGGGTGCAATTTTTGGTTCTCTTTTTTCCGGATTTCTTTTCCTACCCCACTTTGGCAGCCAGGTAAGCCTTACCCTTCTCGCCACGATCAATTTGCTGACAATGGTTCTTTTATTCCGCACCGGCGACTATTTAACACCAGCCATTAAAAAAGGAATGACCGTGGTGTTCGCTTCTCTGATTCTTTTTATCAACATGGCTATCCCAAATGACTTGCTGAATTCTTTCTTCATGCGCGATAGCGCTGGAAAAAGAAACATTAATAAACTGTTGTATTTTGAAGAAGGTTTGTCCGATACCGTTGCGGTATTCAAGGATGAATACGGAATTCTCGATCCCTCGGCGAAGCGATTGATAACCAATGGTATTTCCATGTCAGCCTCTAACATGACCGCCTCTCGTTACATGAAACTTTTAGCCCATGTTCCCATTCTTTTGGTGGATAAACCCGATGATGTTCTTGTGGTCTGTTTTGGAACAGGTCAGACGACAGGGGCCGCCGGAATTCATCCTCGGGTAAAAACCGTCAACAGCCTGGAGCTATCTTCCAGTGTCATCAATGCGGGAAGAATGTTTGCAGAACAGAACCATAATGTTCTGTCAAACCCTAAAGTTAATTTTGTGATACAGGACGGCCGAAATCATTTGCTAACAACCCATAAACTTTACGATGTTATTACATCCGAACCGCCCCCACCTCGCACCGCTTTTACTGTCAACCTGTATACTCGGGAATATTATGAGCTTCAAAAAAGCAGACTGAAACCAGGAGGTATCGCCGCACAATGGATTCCCCTGCACAGTCAGGGAGAAAAAGAAGTTGCCATGCACTTCAAAACATTCCAGTCTGTTTTTCCTTATACGATGGGTTGGCTTTCTGTCGCAAACGAAATCATCATCATTGGTTCCGATCAACCTATTAAAATTGATTTCAACAAATTGAACGAACGTTTGCAGGAACCAGAAATTAAAAAAGCACTGGCAGATATTGAAATCCCTGACATCTTTTCTTTTCTGAGCAATATCTGGTTTCTAAACGAACAGGTAGGCCAACTGGGAAAAGGGTTTCCTGAAATCACCGACAACCATCCTGCCATTGAGTTCTATCTCAACCTCGGTAATGTAATAGGCGTACCCGGACAAGAAAGATATGTTTTCAACCGCGCAAGGTTTGATGACGTCGTAAAACAAATCACCAACCTGTCAGAAGATAATCGGCAAAAGTTGAAACCCCATTATGAGGCGATGGACCTTTACCAACGCGGCGTGATGTATGGCAACCGTGGGCAACTTTTGAAAGCCATGACCCTTGTAGAAGATGATGACCTTTTCCGCTACCACCTTCAAGCCGACCGCAAACAGATGGAACGGCTGGCAAGCCTTATTGAAGAAGAATCTGATAACCTGCAGTACATGCTCAACCTCGCCCACAGCTTTTACCAGATCGCTAACTATGAGCAAAGTATAGAAATTCTTCAGTTGGTTTTAGAAAAAAATCCGAATCTGAGTTTCGCCAATCTATACATGGGTTACAACCTGCTGGAAATGGGAAAAAAAGAAGAAGCCCTGAAATTTTTTCAGAATACAGCCAAAAATGATCCTCAGCAAATGGCAACCGTAATGCGAGAGATTGGATTGGTGAGCTTGTTAAAAGAGATAGATAAAAACCCGGAGGATCCTGTTCTTCAGAGATCCCTTGCAGAGTTTTATAATTTAAAAAAGGAATACTTAAAGTCTCTGGAATATTCTCTGCCGTTACTGCAAAAAGATCAGATGAATTTGAAGATTTTACAGATAATTGTTTTCAGTTATAGAGGGTTGGGTGAGGCAAGAGAAGTGTTGATGTATGGAGGCCGTTATGGCTTGATCGATCCCGATGAAATTCACCTGCAATTTATCATGGCAGAAATTTTCACATTGCTAAATAAATGCCATAAAGCCCTGCCTCTTCTCCAAAAAGTTTTAGAAAAAGATGACACCTACCGAAATGCCTGGGAATTAAATGAAACCTGCCAAAACATGCACCCACCTGAACTCTCTCAAACCCTTTAAAAGGAAATTAAATATCTATCTATTCATGTAGAATGGATTCCCCTATTTTTAATCCTAAAAGGCACATTTTACACACAAACCCAATATGAAATAACGCAATTAAAATCAATATTTTAAAATCTATCTCCACTTATTACCTTGAATTCTTCTGTAAATATAATTAGTATAATTGTATGGATTGAAATAACGAATTGACTTGGAAAAAATCAATGTCTAATACTCCATACCCCTACGGAAAAGATAGAAGAACTGGTGGATCAAACACCAAATATCTGCCTGCATTGATCATCATGATGATCTGTTTCATTGTCGTTGGTGGGTACGGTGTCCGTTCGGTAGAGCAGGAAATAAAAAGCAATCTGGCCGACCAATTGCAATTGACATTAGAGGCCAATATCGAATCGTTGCGGCTTTTTTTTAAAGATAAAAAACTGAATGCTAAAGTTCTGGCAGACCAACCAGAAATCAAAAAAAATATTCTTTCCCTGATCCAACTTACCAGGGAAAAAGATATGTCGGCCGAGGAACTCAGGGAAACCTCTTCTTTGAAATGGCTTCGCGAGCACCTGGGCAAAGCCGTAAAAAACTTTGATTTTATTGGATTCGTTATCTTTGATTCAACAGGTTTACAAATAGGTGCCCTGCTAGAAGAACCCCTCGGCAAGCGGCAATTGATCGAAAGGTCTGTATTTTTTTACCGGTCCCTACAGGGAGATACGGTGGTTTCCAATCCATTTGCGGGAGAAGTGGACCTCCCTGATGAAAAAGGGAAATTTCGCAATAATCAAACGACTCAGTTTGTTTCTACCCCGGTCAAGGATCAAGACGGAAAAATTCAAGGCGTTTTATCTTTTCGTCTACGACCTCAAAAAGATTTCGGAAAAATTTTGGCTGTCAGCCGGTTTGGAAAAACAGGAGAAACTTATGCTTTAAATGATGAAGGACTGCTTGTTTCCAACAGTCGGTTCGATTCGCAATTGAGAGAAATGGGTCTGATTTCTCACGGAAAAGCATCCATATTCAATATTCAGATTCGCAATCCTGGCAGAGATTTAAGATTAGCCCCTGCCTTATCGAATGAGCCTACCAAAAACTGGCCGTTGACCCTAATGGCGAAGAATGCCTTGATGAAAAAAGCGGGAGTTAATGTTGAAGGTTATAACGATTACCGGGGTGTCCCTGTCGTGGGTGCCTGGGCCTGGATGGAAGATCAGATGCTGGCTGTTGCTACAGAAATCGATGCAGAAGAAGCGTTTGCTCCTTTGAATACTTTGCTGTTCTGGTACCTGATATTATTTGGATCCCTTGTTATTTCGGCGTTGGTCGGCCTTTTTATGAGGTCACGAATATTAAAAACCAACAGGCAGACTCTCGAAAACAGAAAACGATTGAACTCCTTAACAGGAATTATATTTGATTCTATCGTCGCAATAAATGAGAAAGGAATTATCCAAACCGTCAATCCTGCAGTTGAAAAAGTATTCGGCTATTCCGAAAAAGAACTGATCGGGGAAAATGTCAAAATCCTGATTCCGGAATCTTTTGTCAGTGAATACGATAGCTATCTGAAAAATTATCTCAGAACCGGCGAAAAAAAAATTATCAACATGGTGCGTGAAATCACGGGTAGGCACAAAAATGGCTCCGTATTCCCCATGGAATTAAGCGTTTCGGAATCTACAGAAAACGATCAAAAAGTTTTTGTCGGTGTGCTTCGAAATATTTCTGAACGCAAGGCTCATGAAAGAGCTATCGAATCTGCCCACCGGGAACGCAACCTTATTCTTAATTCTGCAGGAGAAGGAATATATGGTGTGGATCTGAATGGCGAAACTACTTTTGTAAATCCGGCGGCTTGCAAAATGCTGGGATACACTGAAGAAGAACTTATCGGCAAAGCACTGCTTGCTCTAATCCATCATACATACCTCGATGGCACCCAATATTCCATAGATAAATGTCATATCTATGCTGCCTTTAAAGATGGCAAAGAACATCTTGAAACTGGAGAGATCTTTTGGAAAAAAAATGGCTCCAGTTTTCCTGTTGAGTATATGAGCAAACCCATTACAGACGATGGAAAAATTATTGGTGCTGTTGTTACTTTTACTGACATCACTACCCGCAAGGCAAACGAGGAGGAACTTAAGCTCGCATACAATGATTTGGAAATGCGCATTCAAGATCGAACTCAGGAGTTGAGCCTGGCAAAAGAACAGGCAGAAAATCATAATCGAGCCAAATCAGAATTTCTTTCCCGCATGAGTCATGAGTTGCGTACACCGATGAACGCTATATTGGGATTCGCGCAAATTATGAACGAAAGTCGAAAAGACCCTCTTTCCGACGCTCATAAATCGCGCACCCATCAAATACTGAAAGCGGGAAACCACTTATTGGAGCTTATAAATGAGGTCCTGGATCTGGCGCGAATTGAAGCCGGGAAAACCACAGTTTCCCTTGAACCTGTGCAAATCGCAGAACTAGTTCAAGAGATAGTGAATGTGACTCGACCGATGGCAGAGAAATTTAACATCCAACTGGTTAATGAAATTTCAGCAAATGGTAATGCCTATGTTCTGGCTGACAAAACCCGTCTGAAACAAGTATTACTCAATTTAGTTTCCAACGGTATCAAATATAACCGCAAAGAAGGCAGGGTAACTCTTAGCCTGGGACCGCTAAAAACCAGCAATCGCAGCATCCTGGTGACCGATACTGGAATGGGTATGCCACTGGAAAAAATTAAAAATATCTTTGAACCCTTTGATCGGCTGGGTGTGGAAAATAGTGAAACTGAAGGTACAGGGATAGGAATGACCATATCCAAAAAACTTGTCGAACTAATGAACGGCCATATCAATGTTGAAAGTTATCCAGGAAAAGGCACACAGTTTTCCGTGTCCCTTCCCGTCTGTAATTCAGAGGCTATCAAGTGCGGGGAAAATATTGAGGTACTAAAAATTCCTTTCCTCGAAACCGCAGATGAAAATTTTACCCTTCTATATATCGAAGACAATCAAGCCAATATGCTTCTGGTTCAGGACATTCTTTCAGATTATCCTGAAATCAAAATGCTTACAGCCCAGCAAGCGGCAATTGGGCTGCAAATGGCTCATGCGCATCAACCGAATCTTATCCTTCTAGACATCAATTTGCCTGACCTGGATGGATTTGAAACCCTTAAACGATTACAAAACCTGGAAGAAACATATGAAACACCCGTCATCGCTATAAGTGCAAACGCAATGGAAAAAGATATTAACCGCGCTTTAGAGGCGGGCTTTAATTGCTACTTGACGAAGCCCTTAGACATTCCAAAATTTAAAAGTACCGTAGAAAAACTTTTAATGGAATCTAAAATCCGTTTGTCCAAAAATTATTCAAATTAAAATATGACGATATGAATATCAATTTCTTAAAATCAAAAATCCTGATTATCGATGATGAACCCGCAAACATAGAATTGCTGGAAGACATCCTTGAAGAAGAAGGATATACCTATTTCCGAAGCACCCTCGATTCGAGAAAAGCTATTGATATGTATAAAGAGATGAATCCAGACCTTGTCTTACTTGATTTGAACATGCCTTATCTCGATGGATTTCAGGTCATGGATCAGCTCAAGAAATTAGAACAAGATTCTTATGCACCCATTCTGGTTTTAACCGCGCAATCCGATCGCAACACACGACTTCGTGCCCTCGCTGCTGGAGCACGCGATTTCATAGGCAAACCTTTTGATATTACTGAGGTGACTCAGAGAATTACCAATATGCTTGAAATCCGGTTACTACATAACCACGTAAGAGATCAAAATCGTTTACTTGAGTTAAAAGTAAAAGATAGAACTTATGAGCTGGAAGAAACAAGGCAGGAAGCCATCTTGCGTTTGGGGCGAGCCGCAGAATACCGGGATAATGAAACCGGTATGCATGTCATTCGTATGAGTAGACTTTCTGCCCGCCTTGCAAAAGAAATTGGTTTGAGTGATAAAGAATGCCAACTCATCCTCCAGGCCAGCCCGATGCATGATGTCGGGAAAATCGGCATCCCGGATGAAATCCTACTAAAACCAGAAAAACTCAATGAGAATGAATGGCAAACAATGAAGAAGCATCCAGAGATTGGAGCAAAAATTCTTTCGGGTAGTCGATCTGAACTGATGCAAATGGCAGAGTCAATCGCGCTAACTCACCAGGAAAGGTGGGATGGGTCTGGCTACCCCTATGGTCTGAAAGAAGAAGCAATTCCGTTAGCAGGAAGAATTGTTGCGGTCGCAGACGTTTTCGATGCCCTGACAAGTAAAAGATATTATAAAGATGCTTTTTCTGTAGAAGAGTCCATGAATATCATTGAAGAAAATAGCGGAAAGGATTTTGAACCGCGATTGGTTCATGCATTCAAAAAAGCATTGCCAGAAATGATAAAAATTGTGGAGGAACATACGGATACTGAACCGGATCATGTTCTTAAAGTTTACCGCCATTCTTCGGTCACAGGACAAATAAACTAAGTGTAAATATATCTTTCAACCCATCCCTGGAATGAATTTTTTAAAAAATTTATACGTGCTCGCTGCCATGTCGAGCAGCCTGCTTTTAACCCAGGCTTTCCTGTCGAATAACCTGTTGTGAGTATCGAATAATAATTTAGGAATTTCCAGTTTCTCCGGACATCGTGGAATGCAGTCACCACACTCGGTGCACTTGGATGAAAAATTTCCCGGGAACCAATGCCCCTCACCTTCAAACATGTTGTAACGAAACTTTCCATAATCCTCCATTTCATAGGCTTCCAGCAAATTTCGAAAACGCAATACCTCTGGAATATTTATTCCTTCCGGGCAAGGCAAACATTCATTGCAAAGGGTACAAAGTTCCGCCACCGCATTTAACCTACCGTCCATTTCCACACGAACATTTTGCTCTGTTTCGGCATTGTTTTGCTCGTCACTTAAAATTGAAAGATTTTGTGGAAAATGTTCCGGCTCATGTATTCCCATGCTCAGTGTTGTGATTTCCGGATGCTCCAGACAAAACCGGCCGTTGAACTGAATTGCCGTCATGGGTTCACAGGTTTCCCGAACCATGCCTGAAGGCTTCCATAGCATCCCCCCTTTTTCATTTGGAGAAATAATGAAAACACCTATATCCTTCTTCCCTGCTAATTGAACGGCTGCAAGGTTGCGTTGAAAAAAATAATAGTAATGAAGATTCACAAAACTGAAAAGGTCGGTATTGAGGGCTTGTAAGATGACATCCAGGGAGCCGTGGGTAGAAAATCCTATATGGCGAACCAGACCTTCTTCCCTCAATCGATGCAAAGTTTCAACGGGACCTCCTGTGGCTATGGCCGCTTGCAACCTTTCCTCATTATTGATCCCATGCCAACCATAAAAATCGACATAATCGAGTTTCAAGCTGGTCAATTGCTCTTCAACCAATGCCCGGGTTTCATCGCCTGTCATCGGGGCCCCTTTAGTCATCATTTTGAATTGGTCACGTGGAGTTCTCAATTCTTTTAGGGCAATGCCAAAAAGGTTCTCGCTCTTCATATAGCCATGGGCTGTTTCTATATGATTGATGCCGATATCAAGGGCCTGCTTTGTGATTTCGATGCAATTTTGAATGGATTCGGCGGGAAGATAACTGCGTGGCGGATTCCATCCATGCTTGAAACGCATACCCCCAAGGGTGATTACAGAAATTTTTTCATTGGTCTTGCCAAAGCGACGGTATTCCATTAAGAAATTATGAGCGACCCATCGAACGTAAGCAAGAAAATCATTGAGATCGCAACCAAAATCCCATACACTGTTTAAGAACAATAACTTACATCGACAAACGGATAAGAAGTTATGGCAGAGTTTCGCTTTATTCATTGTTCCGACTTACATATCGACAGCCCATTTAAGGGGCTGACTTCACAAGCTCCGGCTCTTGCCAGTGCCTTGCGCGAATCCACCTTTAAAGCATTTCAAAATATTGCACATTTAGCATTGCAAGAAAAAGTAGACGCGGTGCTAATCGCAGGCGATGTATTTGATGGAGCCGATCGCAGTCTGCAAGCACAATTGAAATTCCGCCGCATCCTTAAAGAATTATCTGATGAAGAAATACAATCTTTCATCGTCCACGGCAACCACGACCCTTTAAACAGCTGGGCACATACTCTGGAATGGCCCGAACATGTGACCATTTTTCCTGGAAATAAAGTCCTTCGTGTTCCGGTAAAAAAAGAAGGAAAAAATATTGCCTGGGTATACGGTATCAGTTATCCGCAAAAAGAAGTTACTGAAAACCTGGCGCTGAAATTTAGAAACGATGATGAAAAAGGTTTTTCCATAGGACTGCTCCATGCAAATGTAGGTCAACAACCCGGACACGACAATTACGCACCTTGCTCTATCAATGATCTGGTCTCAAGAAATTTTGATTATTGGGCTTTGGGGCATATCCATGAACACAAAGTACTTAGGGAAAGTAACCCGGCAATTGTCTACTCCGGAAATACACAAGCACGACATTTAAGGGAGACGGGACAAAAAGGTTGTTGTCTGGTTACTTTGTCTACAGATAGTCCGCCCGATATCAGGTTCATGACTACAGATGTAGTTAGCTATCGTTCTGCCACCGTAGATTTACAAAATGCAGAAAATATAAATGATGTTATAAGGAAGATCCAGGTCCAATGTGAAGAACTCGCCAAAGAAACCATTCCTCGCGAAGGTCTTGTTGCGCGTCTGAACTTAACAGGCAGAACATCCATTCATAAAGAGTTGCAAGCCGCAGGCGTCATTAATGCCTTGACCGAAGAAATTCACACTTTTTTTGAAGGACACTCTCCCTGGGTCTCAATAGAGTTATCCACGGAAACTGCAGGAACATTTGACATCGCAAATTTAAAAGAGGGAAAAGATTTTATCGCCGATCTGGTCAATCTCTGCGATGAAACAGATAAAGAAGAACTTAACACCAAGATTCGCGAATCCATGAAACCTGTTTTTGAATCCTGGGCTGGAAGAAAGTATCTGAAAGATTTTCCAACAGAAGAAATGGATGGTCTCCTTCAAAAATCACGAAACCTTGCTCTCGACCAACTGGTCGATCAGGATAATTTTTAAAAAATATTAAATGCAACTACGAGAAATACATATCGATGGTTTTGGCGTCTTCAACAACAAACGAGTGACCGGATTAAAACCAGGCGTCAACGTTGTTTATGGAAAAAATGAATTTGGCAAAACCACGCTATTGGAATTCATACGCAGGATCCTTTTCGGGTTTCCGACCAAAAAAGATAAAACCAACCTATACCATCCGGTTAATGGCGGATCTATGGGAGGAAGCCTGAAAGTACAATTACAAAATGGGGAAGGATTGGTAATTTCTCGCACTCCAGGAACCCACGGCGGCGATGTAAGAATATCCACTCCCCAGGAGGTTTTGCGGGGACAAGATGTACTCAACCATGTACTCGGAAATGCCTCCAAAGATATTTACCGAAACATCTACGCCTTTACCCTCGACGAGCTGAACGATATCAACAGTTTGAGTGGGGACGAAGTGAAGAACCGTATCTACGGAGCTGGGTTGGGTCTTGGAAACTTGTCCCTTAAAAACATAGAAAAAGATTTAGAAAATTTATGCACACAAATTTTTAGGCCAAGAGGCTCATGCCAACTTAGCGACTTGCTTGAAAAAATTAAGGCCAATGAACAAACCATACTTTCCATCCAGAAAAACCTTACTCTTTTTGATGAACTGCAAAATCAGCATAAAAAAATGCTGGAGACCAAAACTGCAGTGCAAAACTCCCTGCAAGACCTGGAATCCGGAAAAAGAATTCTCGAAAGCCAAATTCATCTTTACGAAGATGCCGTTCAATACATGCAAGCTAAAGAAAAACTCGAATCGCTGGACGACTTTTCGCAATTCCCGGATAATGGATTGAGTAACCTCAAGTCTTTACAAAACGAACAAAAAACCTTGGAACAGCGACTGGAGGAGGAGCAGGAGTCTCTAAACTCCTTAAAGGCTTCACTTGAAAAATTAAAGGTTAACCACGAGCTTTTAAAATACGAAGAAAGTATTAATCGCCTAAAACAATCCACTCAATCCATTCATTCGGCATTGCAAGATTCGGGAAAGGTTCAGATTGAACGGGAAGATCTGGATATGGAAATTTCCGGTGAAATAAAATCCATCGACCGAAACTGGGACGAAGAAACGTTATTAGACTTTGATTTAACGGAAGCCGAAAAAGATCAAATAGATCAATATTCTGAGGAATTCGAAAGCTTGAGAAAGGAAAAAGATCTTTTCCTTGATCGCCTGGAAAGTCACCGCAGAATGAAGGCGGAAGAGCAATCCAAAGGCTGGAACATTCCGGGATGGTTAAAGCAATTTCACTATGGCTTTACGGCAACGGGTATTGCCGGCGTTATCCTGGGTGGATACCTGGTAAACATCCCTCTTCTCACCGCCGCCATACTTATAGTTGGCGGCGGTATTTTTCTTTTCAAAAAAATTCTAGAAGAGAAAAACAGCTTTTCAAAAGAAGATATGGCAGAAAAAAATCTTGCTCATCAATACGATAAAAAGGAAAAAGAACTGGATAAAAAATTTGAAGAGTGGAGAAATTGGCTCAAGTTACGCAAACTTGATCCCGGGATTGCACCCATCACCACAAAAAATATTGGAAAAACCGCGCGGCAGATAAAAGCTATGATCGCCCAGCGCGGCAGACTGGATGAAAGAATTGAGCAAATGCATGGAACGATGAACGAAGCTTTGGAATGTATCGCATCCTTGAGTTCCTTGGTCGATAACGTTTCGCTCAAAAATGAAATTCCAGTCAACATAGAAACTCTTTGCCAGGCATTTGATGAAAACAAGGCCAACCGAGAACGCAGCGCACTTTTGGAAAACCAACATAAAGAACAAAATGAAAAAATTTCACGTCTTGAAGACCAGTTAAAAAATAGTGAAAAAGATATAGAAAAATTTATTCATTCCGTGGGAGCTTCAGATCCGGATGATTTTTATGCCAAACAAACTGCTTTTGAAACGTATAAGGCTCTGAGTAAAACTGTAGAACAAAAAAGAGGAATCATTCACTCCAATGTCGGACGGGGACAACATTTTGACCAGTTCCTGGATGATATCCAATCCGCTCCTCTTGAGGAAATAAAACAAAAACTTGGTAAAAAGCTCACAGACTATTCAGAGTTGCAAGATACGCGCGAACAATTATTGCAAGACATTGGTGAAACACGCAACGAATTAGATAAACTAGCGTCCAACAATGATCTCGTTGCACGACAAAACGAGCTGGAATCGCAAAAACAAGAGCTAAAATCCATCGCCGAAACCTGGGCTTCCTATCGTGGAGCTCTTGTGCTGATTGAAGAAGCTAAAAAAAGATACGAAAAAACACGTCAGCCAGGAGTCATTCGCGCAGCAGAAAACTTGTTTGCAGAAATTACTGGCGGAACCTATGGTCACATTATTAAACCCATTGACAGTGACGACATTCTCATAGAAAACGATCGGCATAAACGAAAAGGCGTGCAGGAAATGAGTCGTGGAACTCTTGAACAACTTTATCTCGCCATGCGTTTTGGATTAATTGAAGAGTACGAGAGCAGATCTGAGCCTCTACCCGCTGTTCTCGATGACGTGTTCGTCAATTTCGATGACGAACGTGACCAAAGACTGATTGAAGTACTGAACCAGTTTGGTCAACAACGCCAGGTCATTGTGCTTACCTGCCATCAACGCTCCCTCGAAGCCTATCAAAGCATCGGCGCAAACCAAATCACCGTTTAAAGCAAATAATCCATTATCGACTTGACAAAAAAGGCTGGTTCTGCAAAAATAAGTGAATATTTAATAAATTATTCATTATTTTAAAATGAAACTAGCAGTAGAAACCTCCGAAGCCATTAAAAACGACATCCTCGATAAGGCATTTGCCCGGTTCGGCCACTATGGATTTGGGAGTGGTTGGGGAGTGGATGTACGACACCCGAGGAGACGAAGCCACTAACGCATTCGAAAATGATATCGTAGGTGGGCTTCGTCTCGCGATCAACGATGCCGCCAGTACCGAAGCATTATTTGGGTGGGTGCAAGACCTGGACACCTCTGCCCGCCTTCTTTTCCTTGAAGCCAGTCGAAGGTTTGGTGATAATTGGCTATTGACTGCCGAGCTCCGTGCCTTTTTAGACCAGCCCCAAGAAGATTTTTTCTTCGATTCCCGCGATGACGAAATCATGCAAATCCAACTCGCCTACTACTTCTAGCCGGCTACATCAGATAAGAGGACATCAATATTAACTCATGGAACAAAATATTCAGGATGAGTAGATGCTAGATTTTTTTCAAAAGCTTCAATAGGTTTTAATAGATCGTGATTGGGAGATATCTTTCGTGCCACATCCCAGCATCGCCACGATTCTAGGGGCATATATGATTTAAAAAATAAATCTCCAAGATCTTTCCAGGCTCCAGCAAGAAAAGGGTTTTGGTTTAACGCCTTCAAAAATAAATTTATCGCCTCTTGATGTTTTCCTAATGATCCTTGATGATTTGCCTCAAAAACGAACAACATAGCTTTTCTTTTATCTGTTAACTTTTGAAAACCTTTTAGGTCTGATACCCTTTTAATCGCCTCCTCTTTGTTTTTTGGGTTTCCTATTGCAACTAAAAGATTTTTTAGACTTTCATCTTCTAAACCCTCTTTCAAAGCGCGAGACATACTGGATGGAATTAATTGGCCATACTGACTTTGATATTCAGAAATTGAAAGAAAAGCTTCAAGATAGTTTTTCTTCTTTATTTGTTCATCAAAATAATTTGAGAGATCTATTAAATTTTTCCTCATATCACTATTGCTAAGATTTCTTAATCTGTTAAACAACTTGAATAGTCTATTATCTTTTTCTTCAAAACCGACAGAGGTCAAACCCTCAATCGAAAAAGGATTGGCAGAAAGAGTTTTATAGTTAATTAATGATAACGAATAAGATTTTAAAAACATACCATGGTTAAATCCATTGATCTCACTGGGAATTTCAGACATGCCTTTCAATTCATTCAAAATGCTTGGATGCCCTCCAAAATAATATCTAATAAACATAGAAAACATTTGCACATATCTACTGTCAACCTTGAAAGATTCCTTACTAAAATTAAATAAATCCTTGTCTTTCCATTTATAATAGATACTGTTTCCACCCTCTGATTTATTTATTTCCTCGGTTGAATCTTTTCCCAATATAGACAATTCATGTTCAATAAATAGTATTTCTGAGGGGGGCTTCTGCATTATCTTTGCTAGAAACTGTCTTTGATAAAGTCTATTTCGAAATTCATACGTATTAAACCCAATAACCCTATAAAGCGAATCTGAGTAAAAACTATTTTTATTTACATCAATAGTAAAAATTCTTTTTTCTATAAAGTCATAAACTACTTTCTTTCCATCCTCTTGAACGCTAAAAAATCTATCTCCCAGCACAACATTTATCCGTGATTCTTTGGTTTGAGCTTTTTTTTCCTTATTTTTATTTACCGCCCAAGATTTTCTTTCTATCTCAATATCCAACTCCAAATTTGCAAACACTTGAATCGGACTGACCAATAAAAATATTATCAATAATTGAGATTTTAAATTTTTCCTTTTCATTTCATAATTCCTTATAAAAAATTAATTTTTCATCCCAATTCGTTAATTTTTTAAAGATTAAAATCTCTTAATCTCTGTAAAAAATAATTTTTGTTAATATTGCCACCCCCTTTGGAGGGTGGCATAATAGTTATATGCTATCCTATATAAAATTGCGGTTTTTAATTTTTTCCATTGCAGGAGCTTTATTCCTTCCTTCATTTTCATTGGCCAACACCTTTAATCAACTGGTCGAACAAAAACAGATTCTGGAAAACCAGTTTGGCATTCAAACGCTTGAATGCTTTCCCTTCACAAAGAAAATCGGATTCACTGAGGATCAGGCAGCCCTGATCAAACAATGCCTGCAGGGAGTATCTGCACTAAAGAAAGCGCTCATTCAGGTTGATCACAAAGATTATAAAGAAGTAGGAATCAGCAACCGGTTTTTAAGAACCGCTGGTTTTCATACAGTACTGATCCATTGGCAAGCTTCGCCAGAGGAAATTGCTAAATTTTTAAATGAACGTCTCAGTCATCAGGAACAAATAGAATTCATGGATAAAATCCACGCTTTGAAAAAAGAGATTGCCAGCAAAGGGATCGTCAAAGAATTCTATTGTTCAAAGGAAATTTCCAATACCGATTGCCTTAACGGCTATACAAATCTTGCTGCTGTCCAAATTCCACCTACGACTAAAAGAACAGGTTGGCATGAAATAATGATTACGCATTCCTCTTCTTCATCGGACAAACCCAATACACTTGTCTTGGGGTTCAACGAGTCGCCTACTGAAATGAGAAATCGGATATTGAAAGATCCTTACGAAACCTGGAGGCCGAAAAGAAAAATGTATGAGGCTATTCAGGAAAAATATGGCAAAGCGTTCAAAGAAAAACTTCAGTTGGAAAATTTCATCTGCGCTTCCGAAATCACCCTGGAAGAATGCGAACAAGGAGCTGTTAATTTACTTGAGGCCAGTCAATCCACTGATTTTCGCATGCGTTACTGGGGAAAAGTGATTCTAAACCGTCACAATACTTTCATTGAAGATGACTTCAATGCACAAATCCGTTTCGACCTTCCTGCGGAAAAAATTCTAGAACATTTTTCTCGTAAAGCCATAAAAACTCAGGCTGCAGATAATACAACGCTGGCAGTAAAATTGGAGAAACGGACAAAAAACAATATTTCAAAATTACGGGCGGTTTGTGATCTCGAAGGCCTTACTTCTGCACTTTGTGCAAAAGCATTCAAAACCTTTATCCGGTTCGTCAAAAATAATCGCGACTACCAAGTGGCATCCCCCTGGGACACCCTTATGTTTATTGATGGGGATCAACTTTCTCGAGTCAACTTTGCCCTCAACTCAAACTCCAGAACCACTTACCTTTATATAGATGCCCACAGCGGTGATGACCATTTCGCAAACTATTTAAATCAATTCCGCGACTCGACCCATTAGCATATATCTGTAGAATCCGACCTTTCGAAGTAAGACCCACTCGTTTTTGGAATTCAGTTTTTCTTTCTTGTGTCAAAAGAAGGATTAAGAAGGGTACCCAAACACCACTACAAACCCTCCTCTTAGATTCAAAAGATTAATCAGGGAAATTCAATCCTTTTCAAATAAGTTACTGAGCAAAAATGGGGACTTCCGAATTCCGATTTAATTTTCATTCAAAATGAATGTATAATGGAAAAAGAAAGCGATACCATAAAAAGGGTTCCTATTAAGAGGGATTTCTCATATGTCAGCTTTTTTTTCTAAAATCAAACTATCTTCTGAGAGTCGGGATATCTTACTGTTGGCTCTATTTATGGTGGCGGGTCTCTTCCTTGTTATCAGGTACTTTTTAAACCTTTCCAACAGCATTGTTCGATCGAACGCACTTCAAGATGCTACCATGTATTCCGAAGCCCTTGAGGAGTTTCGCACGATTTATACCGCCCAGATTGTAAATCGTCTGGCAGGGCACGACATTGAAATCACTCATGATTATAAAAATAAAGAAAAAGCTATTCCTCTTCCGGCCACATTGAGCATGGAACTGGCAGAGGCAATTAGTAAAAAGAGCACCCAAACCCACTCTCGACTTTATAGTGACTACCCTTTTCCCTGGAGAAAGGATAGAGAGAAATTGGATTCATTTGAAATAAATGCTCTTGATGAGCTCAAAAAAAATCCCGACAAGCCCTATTTCAGCTTCGAAGATTTTCGAGGAAAACCCTACCTCCGTTTTGCTGTTGCAGACAAAATGAGAGAAAGCTGTGTTGACTGCCACAATACTCATCCGCAAAGCCCCAAAAGAGACTGGAAAACGGGAGATGTTCGTGGCGTTCTAGAGGTCAACTGGCCCATGGAAACATTCAACGCTCATGTCAAAACCAGCCTCAATCAATCCAAACAAATGTTATTCTTCCTCACTTTTTCCTGGATTCTCTTACTGTGTTGGATGATGTTTCGCGTTCATAAATACTCAAGCCAATTAAACCAAAAAGTAAACGAGCTGGCTGTTTCCAATCAGGAATTAGATGATTTTGCTTATATTGCTTCGCACGATCTAAAAGAACCGCTGAGGGGAATCCATAATTTTTCGGCCATGATCATCGAGGACTACGAAAAGCAACTTGATCCGCAGGGGAAAGAAAAACTAAACACCCTTTCGCGTTTATCAAAAAGGATGGAAAGCGACATAAATGATCTTATATATTTTTCCAGAGTGGGAAGGACGGATATTAACCGGGAATGGCTTAATTTAAATACTATGGTTTCAGAAATTATCGATTCGCTACAATTTTTAATTTCCGAAAATCGGGTATCTATTCGAATAAACCAGCCTTTGCCCACTATTTTCTGTGATCGAATTAAAATAAAAGAGGTGTTTCACAATTTATTGACCAATGCCATAAAATATAACGACAAGGAAGAAAAATGGGTGGAAATAGGATACCAGGCAACCAATGGAGACTACAAAATCCCTACCTTTTATGTAAAAGATAATGGTATCGGAATTATGGAAAAACATATAGATTTGATTTTTAAAATATTTAAAAGGCTGCATTCGGAGAAAAAATTTGGCGGGGGTACGGGGGCCGGCCTGACCATTGTTAAAAAAATAATCCAAAAGCATAGTGGAAAAATCTGGGTTGAATCCAAACCTCAACAAGGAACCACTTTCTTCTTCACAATCAAATGAGAGCAAGAAATGCCAGTTAAAATTTCAATAAATATCTTGATGGTCGAAGACAGCGATGCGGATTATGAAATTACAGAAAGAGCCTTTCTAAAGGCGGGAATGAAAATGGAGAACTTGATCCGATGCGTTGACGGTGACGATGCCCTCGACTACCTGCACCAACGAGGGGGATATGAAAATGATAAAAGTGTCCTTCGACCGAGCCTGGTTTTGTTGGATTTGAATATGCCAGGAACAGACGGGAAGGAGGTCCTCGAAGAAATAAAAACTGACGATAATTTGAAGGACATTCCCGTTTTAATATTAACAACCTCCATGGACGAGCGTGATATCGAAGATTGTTATAAGCTAGGAGCTAACACATATATTCACAAACCCGTCAATTTCCAAGGATTTATGGAAGCCATGCAGCGGCTTAAAGATTATTGGGTTGAATTAGCTATATTGACCCAGGAGAAATAAAACTATCAGATAGAAGCTTAGAACCCATGAATGCATTAGATAAAACTATCAATGTATTAATTATCGACGACAGCGCCGAAGATCGGTTCGTCTACAAAAATTATTTACAAAAAAATGAGATAAATAATTTTACCATCCTGGAAAGTGAAACGGGGCAAGAAGGTCTGGAATTGTGTAAATCCAGCCCACCCGATTGCCTGCTCCTCGATTACAACCTTCCTGACATGGACGGGCTTGAAATATTATCCGAGTTATCTCCATTAAAGTTTGCGGTCATCATGTTAACGGGAGAAGGAAGTCAGCAAGTAGCTGTGCAGTCATTAAAAATGGGAATTAAAGATTATCTTGTTAAAGGAGAAATTACTCCGTCGATTCTTACTCAATCCATCATTTCTGCTGTGAAATTGTTTAACACAGAAATGGAGAACGAACTCTTCGCAAGAGAACTGAAAAGAAGCCACCAAGCCCTGGAGGAATTCGCGACTATTGCTTCCCATGATTTAAATGAACCTCTTAGGAAAATTAGTTTCTACGCGGGAAAAATTAGAGCTTTGAATAATAGCCTTCTTGAAGATTCAAGCTATACCTATTTAAGTAGTCTCGAAGCCTCCGCAGAAAAAATGTCTCTGCTCATAAAAGCTTTATTGAATTACTCGCGCATTAATCTGCGCTCAGAACCTTTAAAATCCACATCCTTGAACGAAATTATCAAATCGGTCCTATCTGACCTGGAAGTCAGCATACACAAAAAAGAGGCTCAGGTGGATGTCGAGAATCTGCCTGAAGTTGAAGCAGATCCGACACAGATTTACCAACTATTCTTAAACTTGATCGCGAACGGAATTAAATTCAACAATAGAAAATCTCCTGTGATCAACATAACCTGCAATAACAATAATGACAGTTATTGGGAAATTCAGGTCAAGGACAACGGAATAGGTTTGGAAAGTAAATTTGAGGAAAAAATCTTCAAACCCTTTTTCAGAATTCATCAAGAAAGCGAATACAAGGGTACCGGAATTGGACTCGCAACTTGCAAAAAAATTGTAGAACGGCACGAGGGCACAATTTCAGCTGTAGGCAAACCAGGAGAAGGTACAACCTTTACCATCAGGCTTCCGAAAAGAAATTTAAGATTGTAAAACCTTCAAATCCTTTTCCACGTATTTAAAATTTTGGAAATATAACTAATTTTTTATCTTTGGAGTAAATGAACTAAAGGTCGGGGCCCATCAAACTAATAAAGCTATTGAGTAGCTTTGGGTCAAAATCGTTGATCATTTGTTTTTTCATAATGATCAACGTATCAAAAGCACTTAAAGCTTTTTTATAGGATCGTTTTGTAGTTAACGCATCATAAACATCCATAATTTTGCAGATTCGTGCATAACGGTGGATCTCCTCGCCCTCAATTCCATTGGGGTAGCCACCGCCCTTAAATTTTTCATGGTGCTCCGCCGCCATCCTCACTACATTATTGTGATAGCACTGCATTCCGGTTAAAATCTCGCCACCTGCTATGGCATGGAACTTCATTTGCTCAAACTCATCGTCGCTCAACTTACCAGCTTTATTTATCAGGCCATGATCAATTTTTGATTTTCCCACATCATGAAGCATCCCACCCAGAGAAAGCGAACGTGTATCATTCTTGCTCATCCCACTTTTCACCCCAAATGTCATGCAATAGAGGCCAACATTGACGCTGTGGGTGTAGGTGTAATAATCTTTACTGGTGATCTCAGCGATGCCATGAAACCCTGCCTCGGCTGTAGTCATACAATCTTCCATCATATCCATAACTTCTTCGGAAGCTTCCAGAATTTTTTCTGAGGTGTTATTCTCAAAAAATTCCTTCATAACCCCTTTGGATACCTCGTAAATCTTTTCTGTTTTTTCCTTGAGAGGGATATCGGGGTTGGAGACCATCGCCTTTAACGAGCGAGTCGCGTACTTGTAATACTTAAAAAGGTCTTCTTCGTGAATGTAAAAATCCTGTTCGGGTCCGTCTTCGAGAAGCCTTCTTACCTTATCTTGATGCTTCGGGTCTGTGCTGGCAAACAGGACATATTTTACGGTTCCAAAACTCTCCGTTTGGTAAAATATATCGAAGGATTCGTCTCCACCTTTGTCAAGAAACCCAATATCAATTTCCCTGAATTTCTCTTCTTCTTTCTCGGCAGCCACTTTTACCTCAAATATTACAAATAGAAAAACTCCCCAGAGCGGCCTTAAAACTTATGACCCAAAAATGATTACAGCAAGGGGAGAAAAGCTAAAGTTTCTTATCTAACAGCATGAAATAAATTATAAACCTATTGCTGATTAATTGAAATCAAGTTTTTCCAACAAAAATATTTTTTTAAATACGCTCAAAAAATTTCTGGGCTAAAAACTATAACCTTTTATAAAACAATTATTTACGTAGAAGCGGAAGATATTTCCTCAACTATGGACTCTTTAAATCAAGTTCTTGGAGGTGCACAACGAGTATCAATCTGCTTACTTGATTTATGGAAATATTAGTGTCAATAAACCTCATTGATCCTGGAAATAAGATGGATGATTGATCGTGTGCAACCCAATAAATCTGGGATTGATAGACTTTCTCCCGGCTCATGCATTCTGGCATCTGGATCGTAAGCTCCCAGGCATAGAGGTTGCACATTTCCCAAAGCCCGCATCAGTTTTTCAACGAAGGGGATGGTACCTCCACATCCATATAGGCAGGATTTCTGATCAAACCCCTTATCCAATGATTCAAGCATCAATGGAAAAACAGGATGAGAAATCTCTGTCATCCATGGAGAAGCCCCTTTATCTTCCTTAATACTCAATTCAAACCCTGGTGAAATATTTTTCAAAAGAAAATTTTTTAATTTTTCAGTAGTGGATTTATCTTTATTTCCTGGAGCCAGTCGAAGCTCGACAAGTGCCTTTGCAGATGAGTCATCATGGAGGCACGGTTGTAATCCTTGATCCACAAAAAGTGATTGGACTTTTATTGGATTATTAGAAGCAAGTTTTTCTAATTTTGGATGCAAAGTTCCATCGACAGAAATCAAATGATCAATCATTTGCGCCAATTGAATTTCAGGAATCGGTACGGGCCCACCATTAACACCTGAGTGAGGATCTTTCGAAGCCGATTGCAAAATAAGATCAATGGTTGGAGGTGAATCACCCACAACATCAACTATTAATTTTAAGTCGTATTTATTTATTTCTTTTAAAATAATTTCAATTTGTTTAGCCAGATTGGTTGTGTCCTTAGCCCTCGGAAAGCTCAAACGAGCTCCGGCAGTTCCGAGAATAACACTCCCTGCAATGCGGTGACCGGGGCGAGCATTTGCAAAAGAGGTGCGAAGTTGTGCAATTAGAATAGAGGCGATATCTTCTGATACCGTAAGCCGGGTTGCTCCTAATACTCCGGCGGTTTCTCTAAGCGCATCCACTGAGGTGGGAACGAAGGAGTAGCCTTTCCTTTCATCATCTGTGACAGGTTGATCAGACTCAGAAATCTCTTTGATAGCAAGGGAATGATCGTCTTTAATCAATGTAGAAAGGAGCTTGTATAATGCAGTTTGTTCATCAATAGAGGTATTTTTGATTTTTTTTGTAACAGCGACCTCCATCTGGACAATACCCCGCAAGGAAGTTGTCAAGCCCGGTATACCTTGAGCCGGATTGACCACATCGGTAATTACCACGCAATCGATATTGGAAAAAAATGATTTATTCTGATTGATCTGATCGATCAAACTATGAGAACCACTCTCCTCTTCGGTTTCAAAAATTATTTTTATATTGCAAGGAAGTTGGGAAAAATCCCCTTCTGATGCACCTTTTACTGTTTTCATAATTGCATCGATAGACATTCCAATGGAAACAACTCCACTCAAGTCATCCGCTGCTCCTCTTCCGTATGCACGCGACTTGTCTTCGTTCCACCTCAATTGCGTTGGTGGAACTCCTCCCCATTTTTCAAAATTTTCGTTATCCATATAGGGTTGCTTGTCCAAGTGAGCATAAAAAAGAATTGTTGGCTTTTCTTCAGCAGCAAAGGTTTCTGCCATAAGAATTGGAAACGGGTATTTGTTTTCTGAATCATTTATCGATACTTTAGATAACCCTATTCGCGTCAGGTATTTTTTCGCACATTCAAGAATTTCTTTCATATCAGTGGGAATCGTTCTGTCTCCCTTGAACTCATTCACACCAAAACTTCGGCTATCAATTCCGACCATCTCCTCCAACACCTGCAAATGCTCATTCACAAGTTCGGTATCCATTTCAATTTTTTTACAAGCTATTGAGCTGATTTCTTCAGGTTTCATGTCCAAAAAATTTCGGGCTAAAAAGTTATCTTAATCTTCTATATTTCACATCCGACATTGCTTGCCGGGTGGATGTGATTGGGGTTAAAATTGGATACTAGCATAATGTAGCGTGCTTTTAATATGATGCAATTAATTTTCGATTAACCACTTCCTTTACTTAAATTTATACTTGGTATAAAATTGAATTACCCATAGTCAGGGCAAAGCTCAACCCAAATTTTCCCAGAAAAAATTCTCCAAGTCCCCAATGCTACGAAAATTCCAAAACTTGTTCACCCTTTACAAAATTATCAAATCTCGAGGAAACCGGAAACTAATCCATCATTCCCGTAAGCAATTGGTGGATTTTATTTTTTGCAAAAATGATTTAAACCGAAAGTCCTTTATTCAGGCCATGATCTATTGGTTTAATATGTTAAAAGGATTAGACGTTATTGTATGGAGGCTAGAGACTTTTGGCTTTATATATAGCCCCATCCTGAGTGATGAAGAGAAAATAAAATTGAATCAGTATATTTAAGCCCAACGAATAATACTTTCCTCTACCTAAAGAAACTCTTATAAAAATTACGCCAAAGATCGTCCCTTTGATTCAACAATACATTGAACACAATACTTAACAACAAGACTTTTCAAATTTACTTCCTTGTTTTCCTGTCTCTCTTAATTTTCCTTGGGCGACAATTAGATACGGGTATTACAAATTTTGATGACGCCTTTTATGCTCAGAAGGCCAAAGAAATTTATGAATCCGGAAACCTGTGGATCATTACCCTTGACGGCCAGCCTGCTTTTGAAAATCCTCCCCTTCCATTCTGGCTAATGGCTTTGGCATACAGCATATTTGGAGTCTCAAGTTTTTCAGCCATTTTTCCTTCCGCTCTATTTGGTACAGGGATTGTCGTTTTGACTTATCGATTAGCTGACTATTTATACAAGGACTCCTGGATTGCTTTTGTTTCAGCCCTGGTTTTAATTTTTCCTGGTATTTTTATTGATTCTTCCCGAAGGGCAATGGTCGACATCCCTCTTGCATTTTTTGTTACTTTTGCAATATTCGCATTCCTTAAGGCAAAATTCCATAAGCCCTGGTATCTGTTTTTTGGGCTTGCTACCGCCGGAGGAATCTTATCAAAAAGCGTTTTGGGTATCTTTCCCTTGGCCATAGTTTTTTTCTATTTAGTTTTAAATCGCCAATGGAAGGAGATGGTCAATCCCTTCTTACTTATAGGAATCCTGATTTCCTTAGGCTTTGGGTTCAGTTGGCATTTAATAAATTGGATGGAATTTGGTCAGAGCTTTATTAATTCACACTTCGGGGTTTTGATTTTTAATCGTGGCTTCGGAGAAAATATCCATCCCTATAATTTTTTGGGTTACTCAGAGGATTTCTTACGAAATTATTGGCCCTGGTTACCTTTTGCATTGATTGGATTATTTAAATTTGCAAAACAGGGGTTCGCTGAAAAAGACGAGAACTCATTATTACTTTTTCTTTGGCCCACATTAGTATTTTTAGTAATGAGTACAAGTAAAAATCATACCATCCGATATGTTATTATGATTTTCCCTGCACTGTCTATCATTGTCGCAAAAACTTTTTCTGATTGGATGGGTCCTTTCTGGAAAGAAAAGGTGGTGCAAGGATTGGCCGTAGTAGCTTGCCTGACAACATTGTTTGTAAATTCCACCCCATTCCAAGCCAAAGTAACTTTAAGCGAAAGCAGTAAAGAAATTCGTCATTTAGCTTCCCTAATAAAACTCAACGTTCCTGAAAAAGAAAGGATCGGCAATTTTAAACTTTCTCATTGGAACCCTAAGCATGCCATGCTGTTTTATGCAGACAGAAACCTGGAAAACTCCGTTACCCAAAGGGAGGAGCTAATTAAGCAATTACACGAAAACCCTAAAAAAATGTGGCTATCAAATTCAGATGAATTCAAATCCTTAAATTTTGATTTTCCTGGAAGATTTTATTTGATAATGAGCAACTCAAAATATGCCTTTTTTACTTCATCTCAAAATAGAGAATTTGTTAAGTACAATTTTTCTGGGATGAATGTACCCAACGTTAAATAACCCTCTATTTATTGCTCATAAAATATAAGGTTTCTGTAGAATTTAATTTTTTTCTAATTTTTTCAATAATTAATAAACTTTTAATTTCTTTAGAGTTGACCTTGGTTTTAACCCCAATTTCGTCCGTCATTAAAATTTTCATTTCAGAATTTGAAAAATTATTTTCCCAATCTGATTTTTTAACAACAAGATATGTTTTTTGATTCTTTCTCAAAAATTTGTCAAATTCGTGGGTAGAGTGCAACGTAACTACTGTTCTTCCTGTCAAAACTCCTAAACGAGCCCTATGACTTCCCAGCTTATAAATTGCGATGGGGCCCCTAATTTTTTCCTGGATAATATGATCTGCAAATTTTTTCATTGGATACCGATTGACAAAAGGCAGCACATCTCCACTTAAAGAAGAAAAAGTTAAAGTCAATACAAGAGCCATGGGAAGCACCATCTTCCCGGGAGATTTTAATCGGGCCCACCAAATTATAATTAAAGCACCAACAAAAAGGATTAAAGGGAAAATAAAAACCGCTGATGGACTGGATCCATGAATAAATATTCCTAAGCTTGTGATAATCGAAAAAAAGAGAAATATTAATACTGTGCTAATAACGGAGAAATTAAATCCAAAATAATTTAATTCCAAGGAGTTCTCTTCTGCCTCTGCAAACATCTTAGCCGTTAAAATTGCAACCGCCGAGCAACAGGGAAGCATATATCGGCTATGCTCAACCCTCAGGAGGGTAAACAGAACTAAACAAACCACAATCCATATATAGCAAAAAGCTATGGATTCATTTCTTTCATCAAAAAGAAGCCTTACATGCTTTACTATATTTCTTCCCAATCCTTTTATTCGTTCCGCAAAGCCTGTGCCCTCCCCGTTTGCAAACCCCAAAAACCCAAACTGTTTCAATGCTGCAAAAACAAAAAATAGTGACCAGGGAAGCTGATATCGAAATAGAACACCAAAATAGTAAAAACTGAACGGTGTGTCGTGAACCAATCTTTTTTTTATCTCGTTACCCACAATATGATTTTTAAATTCCTCGCCATGCATCCAGAACATAGCTACAAACCAGGGTAGAATTATTATTGATAGAATGATCAGTCCCGTTCCCATGCGCAAATCTGCAAACCAGCTTCTTCTTTTGGTTACAATTACAAACCCTAAAATGGTTAAACCTGGGATTAGAATTGCAGGGGGACCCTTTACCATAAATCCCAGACCCATTGATATATAGATAAGATATGCATAAATATTTTTCTGGAAATTCGTTTTATACAAAACCACAAAACAATACAAAGAAAGAAGAACAAAAAAACTTAATGCCATATCAGTCGTTGACCATCGTGAGATCTGGAAATGCAGGTAAATAGAAGGCAGTATGAATGCACTGAATAATCCCACCCGGCTATCAAACAACCGACATGCCAGCAAAAAAATCAGACCAATACTTAAAGTTCCAAATAAAACTGAAGGTAAACGCGCTGAGGATAGGCTAATACCAAATAATTTATAGGAGCTTGCAACCATCCAGTAATATAAAATGGGTTTTGCAAAACGCTTTTTCTCATGATAGACAGGAGTGATATAGTCTCCCGATTCCACCATACGAAGTGAGGATTCGACATAAAAATTTTCATCTGCATGATAAGGTGGCACTTGCCCTAGATTATATATGAGGACAAAAAAACAAAAGACCATCCATAGGCATACTGTTAGTTTTTCAACGGGCTTAACTGAAGAAATTTCTGGAGGGTTGATCATGAGGACTAGAATTAAAATACACTTAAGCTTTTACTTAAGATAAAATGAGCAAATCTTACTAATATTATACACTTAAACCTAATTTTACTTTTAAAATTAGATTAGGAAATACCAAAATTTTACTCATCAATAATTATTTCACTGGAGTTTTTCATTGCCTGAATCAACCCAAGACAATCTTACCTCGAATAAATACTCCAGCCTAAATAATCCCAAAATTGGTTCGCACCATTTTTTTTTATTGGCTATTATCCTTTGGGTTTTTGGGGGGAACTTAATATGGATTCTTCTCGACATACGCCCCCCTTCATATGACCAAGGGCTTCACCTGTTCAGAACATTTAATTATTGGGAAGCAATTAGCTCTGGTTCGGAAGACTGGTGGCAAGATGTTCTGAATGTGGAACCCTTTTATCCGCCCTTTTATCATTTATCTTTAATTCCCTTTTCTTTAATCTTTGGCTTCACGCTGGATACCGGGATTATTGGAAATTCCTTTTATATGGTAATTTTGGTTCTCTCCACTTATGGGATAGGAAAGGTTTTATATTCGAAAAATGTTGGATTGATCTCGGCATTTCTGGTCTCCTGCTATCCAATAATAGTCAGCATGTCTAGAGAATATATTATCAGCGTCATGCTAACCTCCATGACCACCCTAGCCTATTACCTTTTTCTTAAATCAGAAAATTTTGAGAACCAGAAATACTCATTATTGTTCAGTCTCATTTATGCTTCAGGACTGATGGTCAAATGGACTTTTTTCATTTATACGCTACCTGCCATACTGGTGGGATTGTGGGGCGAAAAGTTAGATATCAAGGATAGGATCATTCAATTTACTTATTATTTTGGCATGATTTCTACGCTGTTGATTGTTCCATTTTTTATATTCATTTTAGGTGCCCAAAGGTGGATTCCAATAGCCCTAGAATTTATTTTGATCTGGACTTTAGTAAAAAGTTTTCCTAATGCATCCCTTTCTCCACAAAAATTTATAAACCTAATTTCTCTTACCTGCATATCAGTTTTAATTTGCTTCCCATGGTATGCCCACAACCTGATTAATATTTTAATTGGGATGTCCAAGTTTGCCTTTCCTGGTGTCGTTCTAAAAGGACATATGGGCTGGGATCTTCCTATTTGGGGATACTACATTGAGACAATATCCAGACAAATGGGATATCCCTTAGTGAGTATATTTGCTATCACTTTTCTTTTTTATATTTTCAAAAAGGACTATTTCAATTGGACCTTATTCGGTTGGGCCATATTACCCATCATTGCATTCACCTTTGTAGATAATAAAGGCGCGAGGTATACAATGCCCACCCTACCTGCAATGGCTATGATCACTGCAGTAGTTTTAACGCAAGTAAAAAACTTATCGCTGCGAAAATTTTATTACGGGATCACCGCAGTAATAGCTCTTGTGACAATCTTATATACAGGATTTTTCACAAAACCCACATTTCTTCCCTATTTGGGAAAAGCGAATTTACCCATTACCAAGCCCTGGCCGATTAATTTGATTCTTGATGATATTATTAAAGAAAAAAAACCGGAAAAGGATAAATATCTATCTGTTCGTACCCTGGCAAACTTTGGAAATTTTCAAAGAGGAGCCTTTAGAGATTTTGCGGCCTTTAGAGATTTGCCAATTGCTATGAAGGGTGTCAAAAGAAATGTAGGAGAAATGACAGATTTTTTTATCACTAAATCTGGGGATTTCAGCAGGCAATCTGCCAATGCCATCAATGCACGAAAAACTCTTCTAAATGATCCTGCGCTAACCAAAACTTTTAAACTTTTTCGCAGCTATCCTCTTCCTGATGGAACAAACGGGTTATTATATAAATTCGATATGGAACCCGCTAGCGACATTCCAAGAATTACAGACTTAGATTTTATTGGAAAGAGTTTAATAGAGGCCTTCGCCAATTATCCTATTTATGGCATTAAAAACGGAGTCAATATTACCGCCACAATTACCCCAACCAATAATCCTCAGGACTTGTATTATGGTAGGTATAAATCAATTCAAATTAAAGCTGACTCGGCGGTCAGTAATAAAATTAAAATTGAAGATTTTGAGGTACTCTTTGAGAATGTTCAAATCAATATTTATGACCTGCTTTTGAATGGGAAATTCATACTTTTTAATCTGGAGAAACTGACTCCTCGCGGAACCATTCATTTTGATGATCTTGAAAAATCTGCAGCTAAAGCCATGAAAGGTAAAGGTGAGGTTCAAGTGACTGGATCAAATAACTCCCTTACCATTCATGCGAAATATGCCCTGTCGCCAGATCAAATTTTGGAAGGGGAGACCAAGATTAACTTGTTTACGATTCCGGGTAAAAAAATCTGGCCTGTTTTTGAATACCTCAAATTAGGCCCCCTTGATATTCCAACACTTTTTATCCAGCGAATAACAAATGCAAAAATAAACCTTGATCCTACACCCGGTTGGCCATTGAAAACTAAAATAAAATCCCTAAGAATTTCTCCCAGAAAATTTGAAATCAATCCAGGCATTTAAAAAATTGTGAAAATTTGTATTTTATGCTTTGATCTTTCCAACAATTCGCTAGGCAGAGCAGGACTATTGGCAATGGCTCTTACCTCACGATACGAGGTAGAAATTATTGGTCCTTCCAGATCCGGCGACATCTGGCTTCCTATGAAAGACATTGGAATTCCCATTCGTTCCTATCCCTGGAAAAGATATCCTTTCTTTGTTTCAACTATTCGGGAAATGATTAAATATATTGATGCCGATATATTGATCGCATGCAAACTTCGACCTACAAGTTTTGGAATCGCCTTGCTAAGAAAATGGACTTCAAATATCCCGATAATCTTGGATATTGATGATTGGGAACTGGGATTTTTCTATCATTCAGGGTTTTGGGGTAAGGTCGGTCGCTTCCTAAATTTTTCTAACCCCAATGGACTACCTTATACCTGGCTTATGGAGCGTTGTGCAGGTTATGCAGATTCAACGGTTGTTAGTAACCGTTTTCTCAAAAATAAATTTTCAGGTCCCTTGATTTATCATTGCCGGGATACATCTCAACTAGATCCCGAAAATTTCGACACAAATAGCATTAAAGAAAAACTCGGACTGAAAGGTAAGCGCATTGTCATGTTTCTGGGAACACCAAGACCTCACAAAGGAACGGGTGAACTATTTGTAGCGATGGAAAAAATCAGTGACCCCGATGTTAGACTGGTATTTATTGGGGCCGATTCTTCCGTCCAACCCCAAATAGATAAAATGAAAACCAACCAGGAAAAAGTGATAGTTTTCCCTAAAATTCCTTTCAAAGAATTACCAGATCATCTTTCTGCAGCTGATATTCTCGTCATTCCTCAGAGAGATACGACAGACACACAAGGGCAGATCCCAGCGAAACTATTTGATGCGATGGCGATGGCCAAACCCATTATTACCACTCCCATTTCAGACATCCCGGAAGTTTTGGGGGGGTATGGATATCTAATTGAACCTGGAAACCCTGAGCAACTTGCAAAAACCATCGAATATATTTTCGCTAATCCTGAAGAGGCCAAACTGAAAGGTCAAAATGCAAGAAAACGTTGCAAGGAACTTTATGACCTGAAAGTTATAGAAAAAGAACTTACTTTACAAATTGAAAAACTAACTACAACTCAAACTTGATTCAGAGACTGGATTTTGGAATTCCAAATTAAAGACCATATCAAACCGGACGCAAGAATCCTTTTGATTAAACTCAGATCCATTGGCGACGTGGTCTATAACACAGCAGTTTACGGTCCTATAAAAAGGCATCTCCCAAATGCCCATCTCACCGTGCTGGTAGAAGAGGCATCCTATGATATTGTTAAAAACCATCCCGATATTGATGAAGTCCTCTGCTTTAGAAAAACTTCTTTTCTAGAACAGGTTAAATTTTATACAAACCTGATTTCGACTCGATACGATGTTGCAATTGATATGCATGAAGGAACCCGAGGTGCTGTTATGTGCTTTCTTTCCTTCGCACGGTTTAAGGTTGGAGGAAAATTTGCAAGACGTTCGTTTCTATATAATACAAAAATAAATTTTTCCGATTTAAAGCCCGCACTTCCCATCGACTACCAGGTGGCATTGATAAGCAAACTGGGGGTGCCTATTGAAAATCCCCGGCCAATAATTCATGTCAGTGATGCGTGGCACAAAAATGCGCGTGATTTGTTAATCTCAAAAAACTTTAATCCCGAAAAACCGTATTGCATTATCCACCCGGGAGCTCGAAAATATGACCAATGGCAATTTGAAAAATTCGCGGAGATTTCGGAATATTTTTTTTCTCGCTTCAATTTAGGTATTATTTTGACTTGTGGGCCAGGGCAGTTTGATCAGGTGGAAAGATTAACGCAATGCTTGTCAAAAGAGATTCCATATACTTTTATATCCACAGAACTTTCAATACTACTTGGAATCACCGCTTCCGCAAAATTCGTAGTGTGTCATAATGGAGGTTATATGCATGCCGCCTCTGCTATCGGAGTTCCGGTTGCGGCTTTATTTGGGCTAACAGATTATAGAATCTGGAAACCTCTCGGAGAAAAAAGTGTCGTACTGCATAAAGATATAGATTGTTGGCCTTGCACTTCAAAAACTATGAAACAGGTTTGTTGGGATGGTAAACCCGAATGCAAGGAATTGATTTCTCCTCAGGATGTAATAAATAGTATTAAAAAGCTTTGCCCTGAATTTTCCCATAAATAATGGAGTATTGATTGTGGAAGAAAAAGAAGGAACCTCACCTTCAAAGCCTGAAGTGGAATTCGAGAAACCTGATCGCGACATACGAATTCTTGCCGATTTTTATTCCAAACACCATCTCGGTGGAAACCGGAGAAATCAGTCGGTAGCAGAAGAAAAACGTTCGCAGCTATTTAAGAAATGGATGGGGGAAAATAAAAAGGTTTTGGACATGGGTTGTCGGGACGGCATATTAACCCGTCATTTCACTGAACAAAATGAAGTTACAGGCTTGGATATCGACAAACTTGCCTTAGAGGCTTGCAGAAAAAATTTAAATATAGAAACAAAATGGGCTGACTTCAGTCTTCAAATTCCGCTACCCACATCATCGTTTGATGTTGTGGTGGCCGGGGAAGTATTAGAACACCTCCCCTACCCTGAAATTACTGTTTCAGAAGTATCACGAATTTTAAAACCAGATGGATTATTCATTGGTTCTGTCCCCAATTCCTATCACCTGAAAAACAGGTTGCGGGTACTAAAAGGTCGGCTAATAGATTACGATCAAACTCATTTGCGGGCCTATAATGTTATGTTGTTAAGGCAATACCTTGAAAAAGAATTTGTGATAGAACAGCTAACCAGTTGCCGCGGGAAATCGGCTTTCCTATCTATCGCATGGTTTGGTAGAGATCTGGTTTGGAAATGCAAAAAAAAAGATAGCTCCTGAAATTCTAATACCACTCAAAAAAAGTTTTGCAGAGTGGCTAGCTTTACCAGCATCGACAACACTGTGCGTGTTATGCTAAATTAGCCATTGGCTGCAAGCAACATCCTTTCACAATATATTAAGGTTTCTTCTTGAAATCTCTTCATATTCTTCACTCCGAATCGGCTTCGGGTTGGGGCGGACAAGAAATCAGAGTATTCCAAGAAAGCGAATTACTACTGGAACGAGGCCATCGAGTCTCATTGGTTTGCCAACCAGAAAGCTTTTTATGGAACAAATGTAAGACCGTCAACTCCTCTAATTTCACTTTCTATCCCCTGCTAATGAAAAATCCAGCAAATCCGTTTTCGCTTGCCTCAGTTTTGAACATCTTTAAGAAAGCTAAACCGGACATTATTCATACCCATAGTTCAATCGACAGTTGGCTTGTGGGATCAGCCGCCAAATTTTCAGGGTTCCCTGTTATCCGCAGCCGTCATATTTCGATTCCCATTAAAAGTCTATTCCCAAATAATTGGTTGTATTCCCGAATCCCCAGTAAAATTATTACCAGTGGTGACGCCATTTCTGAAATTGTAAAATCAGTTTCTGGTGTTAAGCCCGAAAATGTTAAATCAATTTCCGCGGGGGTCGATTTTAGACGATTCGACTTTAAAACAAACGGCCAGAAAATTAGAGAGGAACTTGGAGTTAAACCCGGTCAAACTCTGATCGGGAAAATCGGAGTCATCCGTGGATGGAAAGGTTATGACTATTTATTAGAAGCTGCACCCATTATTCTGAAAAAGTATCCCGAAACCAGGTTCGTATTTGTAGGAAGGGGACCCGGCTTTGAACAAACTCAATCCATTGCCAAATCTCTTGGTCTTGAAAATGTTCTTACCCTTATGGGACACCGGGAAGATATCCCGGAAATAATGGCAGGACTGGATATTCAAGTTTTAGCATCCTTCACCGGAGAAGGAACTCCCCAAGTCATCCCACAGGCATTCGCAATGAAAACTCCTCTCGTTGCAACCCGTGTTGGTTCCGTCCCTGAATTGCTGGGACAGGGGGAAAGAGGCGTTTTAGTAGAACCTAAAAATTCGATCGATCTTGCACAAGGAATAATAAAATTAATTGAGAACCCGGATATTAAAATTGAAAATGCAGAGAAAGGTTACGAATTTTGCAAAAGCGAATTAGGCATTGACCGAATGATAAATGAAACGATTTCTATTTATGAAGAAGCACTTGACGATTAATTTTAGTTAGAATGTTATTCAAGCAGGTGATATGAAAATTGCCATTATTCGACAAAAGTTTGTTCTTTATGGTGGCGCCGAACAATTTGCCGATGGATTTATCCACCAAATTGCTGAATCCGGACATGAAGTTCATATTTTCGCTAATAGCTGGACCCCTTCTCATCACACCAATATCCATCACCACTTTGTAGCGACCCTTAACCTCAACGCATTTTTTAGAACCCTGTCCTTTGCCAGATCGGTTGCCAAAAAAGTTCGTGAGCAACCTTTCGATATCATTCAAAGCCATGAGAAAACCTGGCTTCAAGATGTTTATCGAGCAGGCGATGGATGCCATAAAAAGTGGCTACAACAAAGAGGAAAACAAAATTCCCCGATAAAAAAACTATTCCTTTTCTTTAATCCCTTTCACCAACTTATTCTCAAACTGGAGAAAAATATATTTGAATCGGGTCAATGTAAAAAAATAATTGCCATTTCGCAAATGGTAAAAGAAGACATTTTGGAGAATTATAACTGCCCGCCGGAAAATATTTCTGTAGTTTACAATGGGGTCGATCTAAATCGTTTTCACCCCGACAACAAAAATATTTATCGCAAATCCATCAGAGAACAATTAGGGATACCGGAAAATTCTATTTTAATTTTATTCGTAGGATCCGGATTTGAACGGAAAGGCCTTCAATTTTTGCTTCAATCCACCGAGCATTTAGAAAATAAAGATTGGAGATTACTTTTAATGGGCAAAGGAAACTTTGAAAAGTTTATGCGGTTTGCGCCAGCTAATAAACGCGATCAGATAATTGCAAAAGAACCTGATCCCGAAATAGAAAAATATTATGCTGCGGCAGATTTGTTTATACTTCCTTCTATTTATGAGCCGTTTGGAAATGCAAATCTTGAAGCCCTGGCAACAGGTCTTCCCGTTATCACAACAAAATTTTGCGGGGCTGCGAATATCATTGATTCCAGTCAAAATGGTCTGATTATAGAAGACCCTTTTAATCCTAAAGAAATTGCAAAAAATATTAATTCTCTCTTCAACATCTCAGCCCGAGAAACAATGGGAAGGAAAGCAAGAGAACTTGCTGAACAATTTCCCTTGGAAAGGAATAATCGAGAAATGCTAAAGATTTATGAAAATATGATCCTCCCTTGACTGCTATCGGGCTTTCTGGACCTCCATAAAATCCAAATCCAGTTTCTTTTTTGCCCACCTTGAAATTTTAGTTTTTCTGGTTGAGGTCATAGATTTATTTTCTTCTTTCGTCTGAAAAGACTTCCAATGCAATTTGCTGAGTTCCTGCCCTGAAATGATTTTTTTTGTCTGCCCTTGAGCGTCCAAGACTTTCACATCAAAAAACATGGCTTTTACCTCCATACAGTAGGTAGTGGTATTTCTACTGATATTGCAAAGGTTTTGCCAAAATTTTCCTTACGAAAAATAATGTCCTTAAGGCCTTATTATACAATCGCTTTAAAAATTGGGGCTTGAAAAAGGGGTTATTAGATGGCATTGGAAAGTTGCAGTTTCGTATAACTCCGTGCAGTAATGTATACATACGAACAGAGGGGAAAGAATTGATAATCCGGTTATTTTCTGAATTAACAAAAGACAACCGGTATTATCAATATAAGCGTAAAGCGTGAAAAATTGGCTTTCGATTCAGGATTTAGAATGGGTCCCATCGCACATAGGGGACTTGCCCGTTTTACCACAGTCGCAAATTACAAGCCGTCTTGCCTCATCTACTATAAATTCTTTCGGAGTTTTTCCTGTTGCCTTAGCACTGTGAGATCCATCGCAATAAGGCTTATTTGCTGATTCACCGCAGGTACAGTAATTTTTTATTCCTGGAGTTTCGTCAACAAACATTGGAGAATTTTCATATGCCATGAGTATTTCCTTCATAAAAGTTGATAGGAAAGTAACGGTACAGAATATTTTTGACATGTCAACAATTTTAAAATCGTCTCTGATTTAAATTACATATTTCAAACAAAATTGAAAAATAAAATATGAAGATCCTGGTAACCGGGGCTACCGGTTTTGTAGGTAAAACGCTACTTCCTTTACTAATCGAAAAAGGTCACGAAATAATTGTTCTAACTCGCGATTCCAAATCCGCTCAAGTTCGCTTACCTGTAGCCTGTAAAATTATTGAATGGAAAAATAATCCCCTTAACAATGAGGAAGGTATTGAAGCTGTAATCAATCTATGTGGAGAAAACGTTGCCAACGGACGTTGGACATTAAAAAGAAAACAAACAATATATGACTCAAGAATTGTATCCACCCGAAACCTAATAAATTCTATTCGAGAAAACCGAAATCCTATCAAAACCTGGATCTCCGCATCAGCTATAGGCATCTATGAAAACGCAATTGTATCTAATGAGTCATCGCCGAGCGGACAAGGGTTTCTTGCCAAAGTCTGCAAGGACTGGGAAGAGGAAACCTTTAAGGCTAAGGATTTAAATATTCGTACAGTCGCATTTCGAATTGGAATGGTATTAGGATTCGATGGTGGTGCAATGGAAAAATTATTACCCCTTTTCAAGCTTGGGTTGGGGGGAAATATCGGCGATGGAAATCAATGGATGAGTTGGATTCATGTGCGCGATCTTGCAGGGCTAATAGTTGAAGCCATCGACAATACTTCCTATGAAGGCCCGATAAATGCTGTCAGCCCCAATCCCGCAACCAATCGGGACTTCACCTCTACATTAGCCGAAATAATTAAACGACCAGCTATCTTCCCTGTTCCCGTATGGATACTGAAATGTATATTTGGAGAAATGTCTCAGATATTAGTTAATAGTCAAAAAGTTTCTTCAGACTTGGTTAAAAAATTGGGCTATAAATTTATCTATCCAAAATTGAAAGGTGCATTAAAAAACATTGGCGATCAAAGCGGTCACACTCTATTGATGGAACAATGGGTTCCTCAACCTATCGATAAGATATTTGAATTTTTTACCGACCCAAATAATCTGGAGGCCCTGACCCCAAAATTTTTACAGTTTAAAATACTCAAGGTCACATCCACACCTATTCGAGAAGGAACCATTCTAGATTACAGTTTAAAAATAAGAGGGGTACCCGTCCGCTGGCAATCTAAAATTACCGAATGCATTCCTGAAAATCGTTTTGCCGACATGCAAACGCGAGGCCCTTACTATTTTTGGCATCACATCCATGAGTTTTTTGAAAAAGATGGAGGAACAGTTATTCGAGATAGGATTTTCTACAAACTGCCTGGGTGGATTCCAGGTGATATAATCGCCCATAGATTTGTGCGAAAGGACCTGGAAAAAATTTTTCTTTACAGAAGAGAAGTTGTGGAAGAGTTGTTTGTCCATCCAAAAAATAATTAAATCCAACCACGAATACAAAACCAATAAAGTTTCAAAATTGGATTCAATAAATAATCGACAAGTGGATTATTCAATCCAGTAACGGCAATGGTTTCTTGATATAGTTTGACAATTTCCTTGTCTGCAACTTTTCGGGTAGATTGGATTTTTCTTCTTTTTCTACTAATCTTTAGAAAATTAGCCGCAATCTCACAATAGCTCTTCAATTTCATAAAAAACCAACCGTGAAAGAGGGAATGGACTATTTGCGAAGCTTCAACCAATAAAACTGCAGGAGCGATCAACCACAAAGTTTTAGATTCAAAATTTTTCAACAATATATGAAGCCGGTTCTTTTCCGACTGATAAAATTTAAGCACACCTTTATTAAAATTATAATGATGGCTACAAATAGAATCTGGAGTCACCATCAGTCTCCATCCCATCATCCTTATTCGCCAGGAGAGATCATGGTCTTCATGATATAAAAATAAATCTTCATCAAACCCGCCGACCTTTTCATACACTTCCCTTGGTAGCATGAAGATTCCTCCACACGCAGACTCTGTAAGGGGCAATCCGGGTTGATCGAGCTGATCAATCATATTGGGGCAGGCAACACCTGTATAATTCACCAGCACTCCATAGGAGTTTATCCTTGCCTCTTCTTTTGAAGAATCGTTCTCAGTGGTTGAATAATATAAAATTTTGGGGATCGCTGCACCCACCGTAGGGTCAGAGTCTAGTAGTGCTCCCAATTGTCGAATACAATCCGATTGCAAAGCCAAATCATTATTCAAAAAAATAAAATAGTCGCCTTTGGCTTCCTGAAATCCCTTGTTCACAGCCGATCCAAATCCCAGGTTCTCCCTATTCTCAATCAACTTGACAGAAGGGAACTCATTTAACACATGAGTTTGCGAACCATCTTCAGATCCGTTGTCTACAACCAGGATTTCCAGGTCATCATAATCCTGATCCAATAAAGAGCGAAGACATCCAGAAAGAACGTCTTTTCCGTTCCAATTAACGACAATGGCTGAAATTTTTTTCATGGGCCAATTTACTCAAGAAAGATAATTCGGGAAGGCAAATAGAGCAATTTGATACTGTAAAAAATCAAACTTTAGATTTTTTAATCAAGTTGAATAGAAACTCTGATGAAAATTCGGCAAAATGGCGATGACCGATTTCGCTAAAATGACCATCATTGGGAATAAAATTTTTCTGTAAAAACTCATCATCGATTTTTTTAAATAGATCAAAAGCATTAAAATGAGCAATCCCCTCCGATTCAAGAAACTCATCGAATTGTTTTACTGGCAAGACAGGAAAATTGCGGTATTGATGAACACCCCCAAAATGGATTACTGCAAGCTCACCGCCATTGGCCTCGACTTCCTGTTTGAGTTTCACAAATAGCTTTCGTGTTAAAACCCAACCTTCAGAATCAAAGAAAAATAAATCATCAAATATAGAAACCGTATCCTTTTTATATTCAGGGGGACTCGGTTTTTTTTCATCCGCTTTTGTCAGGTCAGCTCGATTTGCTTTTTTGTTTTTCTGTGTATCCCCAGATTCTTTTTTCTCTGTTGAGGAAACTTTTTTCATATAATCCGGCAAAAACATCCTCTTAAAATAATGTTCCAAGTGGTTGTATTTGGTTCGGGTAAATTGATATAAGCCGCTATTGTTCCAAAGCCATTTATTAAAGTTTTTTCGTTTTGCCTGCAAATGCTTGAACCACCCCACTTCATATTCATCTAAAAGTGGGCTCATATCTCCGCTTTTAAATTTATCGATATTGTTCCCAATATCATTACACCAGCAAAAAGCAACTACTGTCAGGTCTGGTTTATATTTCCGCGCTTTGATATGGAACATTTGCATTTGCTGCCACGTACCCGTCCCACCCACACCGAAATTGATTACTTCCACTCCCGCTGGTATTTTGTTCGACAAATCTTTTTCCCAAACTCCTGCAAATTTAATTTCCGGATCGACCGCTTCTGCGGATGTGAATGAATCGCCTAATAATGCGATGCGATATTTTTCAGGAACCCGGTTTACAGGATAGGCTTTCCCCAACAATCCGTCGGAATTGACCTCAACATGCATCTTTACCTTATTTTCAGTGAGGTGCCCTTTTGTATCAGGACAATAGGACCTGCCCATCACCGGGTGATAACAAAGGACACGATTCGGCTCAAATTCCCAAAAAGTCCTAACCCCAAACTCCAATATCAAGAGAAAGAACAAAATCGGTATCAATGAAAAAATGAATATTTGTTTTTTAGAAAATTTTCGCGTCATTTTTTATTAATTAGAGAATCTTCAAAACACTTAATAAGATGTTCGCAATTCGAATCCCAGGAAAATTGTCTTATCTTCTGGTATCCTTTTTCCGCAAGGTTGAGCCTCAAAGAATTATCTGTCAAAACCCGAATTAGATTTTTTGCCAAAGCTTCGGGGTCTTTGCTAGGAGAAACTAATGCTGTTTCTTCATTCAACGCATAATCACGACTCCCTCCCGTATCCGTAGTCACAAGTGCCGTTCCACATATCATCGCTTCCATCGCGGGCATCCCCAGACCTTCATACCAGCTTGAACATAAAAATGTACCGCAAGAAGAATAAATTTTCCGAAGTGTTTCACCCGTAGGACGATAATGGTATTCGAATTTAAAACCTGCTTCTTCATATAAATGAGTCGGATCTTTAAGCTTTTCACCAAATACAACGGGCTCAATTTTGCAGTTTTCTGAACGAACTATTTTTATCGCCTCAATCGCATCCTTATACCCTTTCCAGTCATAATCATGATGAAGGAAGCAAACTCGCGACACTGCATCCTCATTTTTTTCCTCTCTATAAAAAGAATCCTGATTCACAGGAGTCACAAGAACCCCTGCTTCCTGTTGATACTGTTCTTTGAGAATTTCTTTTAGCCAGGTTGATATCACCATTTTCCTGAAAGGTAAATGATATGTTTTTTGCGCCTTACTCTTGTCCCGAGTCCATAAGCTTTCATGATGTTGAACAAAATAAAACTTTTCCCCTTTACTGGCAGGCAGGGAAGCAGAAAAATCTGCTGTTTGCCATGCAGTCGCCAATAAAATATCTGAAACTGGAATCAAACCTGCGTCATTGATAGATAGTTTTTCAATAGGAACGTCGTTTTCCATCCAGTCAATGACATCAGGAGATAAAACAGTAACCTCCTTATTCAAAAATCGGGGCCAGTGATCCATCCGATACCATCGAGCCGGTTTTGCGAGAACGAACCAACGCACGGAATGCCCCATTTTCTTCAAACGGTTGGCATATTCAAACAAAGCGCGATTCCCTCCGCTGATCCTTGCATATTGGCTGGCGAGAAATGTGATTTTCATTTAATTGGTGATCAGGCAGGAAAAATCTAAATTAAAAACGGGTTTGCTTTAGGTATCTCACGGTTGAATTTAGAAAAGAAATGAAAAGTTACTCCAGTATCTTCTCATAAAAAGTATCCGGGTCTTCCGGGTCAAACGATTCGTTAGCATACACTATTAATACCATATCGTCTTCACCGATATTCTTGATAGCATGAATAGCACCGGGTTCGATTTTGATGGTCTTCAAATTATCGACTCCCATCAACACTTCGCGGGTCTCTCCGGTTTCCCTATCTTTTAATAATAGCAACCCTTTTCCGGCCGGCACACAAAACCATTCCACCTTGCGGGTATGATAATGATTTCCTCGGACCTTTCCAGGGTAGGCAACGGAAACATGCAATTGTCCAAACTCCTTGCACCCTTCTGGCAACTCTCCTCCCAGCACTTCTATCAGCCAACCTCTTTCATCCGCTTTTTTATCAAGATCAAGAATTTCGATATTTTTCATTTTTTGCCCGTTCCATAATATTTCAGGGACTGCTCGATACCCTGTGAAAGAGATGTTTTGGGTTTCCAATTAAAATCCCGCATGAATTTACTTGCATCGCAGCAATACGATATCCTATCTTCGGCTCCAGGCTTAAACTCTACCTTTATCCCCTTCTCATTTTTTTTGATCGTAGTTACAATTTTTTTCAAAGTAGTGATCGTACCCGAGCTAATATTATACGCCTTTCCCGCCAGAGATTTTTCCTGAAATCCAGACAACAAAAAGGCCTGCACAACATCATCAATATAAACAAAATCCCGGCCTTGGTTACCCTGCCCATTTATTTGCAGAGGTAGATTTTTTTTTGCTCGCTGGCATAATGTCGCCACCACAGAATTGTAATTAGGGCGGCACCCGGGACCATACACGTTTGCCAACCTTAAGATCGTATGAGGAAGCCCGGAAATGCGAATCAAGTCCTCAGCCGATTTTTTGCTGATCCCATAAACCGATTCTGGTTGTAGTGCGCTTGATTCAGAAATTTTTGCAGAACCTTTTTTGAGGCGATATACCTGCGACGAGGAAGCAAATATTATTCGCGGTTCTCCATGTTTTCGGATTGCTTCCAGCAAACGTAATGTTCCCGTAATATTTCCCGTCAAAATTTCTTCATCGGTTCCACGGTTCACACCTCCCAAATGAAAAATCAGCTCCACTCCAGATACGAATTTTTTTAATTGTGCTGAAGTAGGAAGCAACTTACCCCGAGGGAGAGACGTTACCTTTCCATACTCCTTTAACGCCGTCACAAGATGAGAACCAATAAAACCAGAGGCTCCTGTTACACCGATACGAATGGAATTGGGATGGGTCATTAGGTAGAGTTTATAAAATATACACAAACAGGAAAGAGGTGGCCTCTTTCGAGGCAGGAAACAGGTCAATAAGAAATTCCAGCCCGGAGTTCCCCGCTTCTAGATGTAGGTCATATCCAATATCAGGACAATTAAAAATTTTCTTACCATTCCAAGTATAACCCTTATTATTATGCAAAACCATATAGAAGCCCGATTGAATTCCAGCTCTCTCTCTGTTAGCCTCTTTCAAGATAACTTTCATATTCTAAAGGCTTTTAAGTCTTGACGGCAATTTTCTGCAAAACCTTGAGAACTCCATGCGCCTTATACTAATCCTGCTTTTCTTTTCCCAATTTGCCAGTCCAGCCTTGGGACAAGAACCCACCCAGCGCTCACCTAAATTTCAAGCAGCTTTGCCAGGCTACAATTATCAGTTTCCGCGCGATGATTTCTCTCACGATGATTTTCGTATCGAATGGTGGTATTACACCGGAAATCTGGAAAATGAAAAAGGAAGACGGTTTGGTTATCAAATGACTTTTTTTCGCGTCGGACTTGAAGGCGACCAACCTATTAAAAATCCTTCAAAATGGAAGGTCGATCAAATCTATTTTGCCCACATGACCGTCTCTGATATTCAAAATAAAAAATTCCATTTCTTCGAGCGCATCAATCGAAAAGGAATCAAAAATGCCGGAGCCGAAACCGACCGCTTTATGATATGGAATTCGGATTGGAATTTATCCGCCGATGGAGACACGCAAAAAATTATAGCCCTGGAAAATGATACAGGCATAGAGCTCAACCTCACTCCCGTTAAAAAAAGGGTGTTTCACGGTAAAGACGGTATCAGCGTAAAAGGCAGCGATAAAGGAAACGCTTCGCATTATTTCTCCTTCACGCGAATGAAAACGGAAGGTTCCATTTTTATAAAGGGAGAAAAATTCAAGGTGATAGGAAGCAGTTGGATGGATCGCGAATTTTCCAGCAATCCATTAAACCCATCTCTGGTGGGATGGGATTGGTTCTCTCTCAAACTCGATAACCAAACCGAGATCATGCTCTACCAGTTACGACAAAAAGATGGCAATATCGATGCAAATTCCAGCGGAACTTTTATCGCTGCGGACGAAAACTACCAGCACCTGACATTAAAAGAATTTTCCATCACCCCTAAAAGTTCCTGGACCAGCGAGAAAACAGGTGCCACCTACCCTGCTGCCTGGGAAATTCATCTTCCAGACTCAGACACCCTTCTAAGGGTCACTCCCGATTTTTCAGATCAAGAACTTTATCACCTGAGATCCATATCAGGTTCCTATTGGGAAGGCAGCGTTGCAATAACAGGGACTACAAAAGGCAAACCGGTAACGGGAAAAGGCTATGTGGAGTTGGTGGGTTACGAAAAAGCCCTCAAACAAGACTTACCCGACTAGCGACTCGCCGTCGAGAGAAAAAAGACAGCTTTACCCTTAAGCGCGTCATCGCGAGCCGCCAAGCGGCGTGGCGATCCAGAGATTATAACCCTTCAAAAGTTGATAATTTCATTTAGACATTTTGAATTTTTTTAGTCCGTCACCCATTTAACCAAAGCTCAATTGTTTTTCTGGATTGCTTCACTACGTTCGCAATGACGAATTAGGAAAATGTCTCTTTTTAATCCACAATTCCTTACAAATTCCATCCTATCAGGACAATAATCCAACACCAAAATCCCTTTTACTATGATCCCGCATTATGTATTTAAGTTTTTTAACAACTCCTTAATTTTTTTCATTCCTTTTTCATTATAGAAAAATCCTTCTTTAGCATCTGCAATGTTTGAACCATCCTCATCTATCTCAACAAAAAGTTCCCTAATCATCTCTAAATCCGGGTCATATTTAATCCTGACACAAATAAACTCATCCAACTCTGCATCACTTATATTTCCATTTATTATTGACATTAAAATTTGCTCAATTTCCTCCCGAGTAGGCTTATAGGTTCTATCTGAATGAATTTGCAAAGCACCAAAAAATATAAAAACAAAAACTATAAAGCCTAAAAAAATAAAAATTATTGTCCACAGGGTTTCTAACATTTTTTGTCTCTATACAAAAAAGGATTCAAGTCGCTTCTTGACGACAAGCACCTTTAAGTTCGGCTTTAGTTAACGCTGAGATTTTTTCGATATATTTTCAAAATCAATAAACCCAACGCATAAAAATTCATCACGGTAATTAGCAGGAGTAAAAATAATTCCACCTGGCCCAGCAATGAAAAAACCGCCAGCAGCACATTGTTCGTGCAAATGCATAGGGGACTGATAGCGGTTAAAAAACAGCGGTCGCCATACCAGTCGGCTTCCTCTGTTTCAGAAACTCCCGCCAGTTTTCGGCTGACACGATCCAGTCTTTCGATCAATCTATCCTGCCAGCCGTAACTCCAGACAAAAAGTTTCTGCAATTTTAAATCCCATCCGTTATTTTCGGCCTGGTCTTCTTCGGTAATACTTTCATCCACTCGGTTCTTGTCATAAGAACCCACACGCGATGTGTAGTTCACCAGATAAAAAACATAAAACGTGCTCTGCATAAACCCAACCAGCAGACCCAGTAATCCTAAAAACCAAAATCGGGCATCCCCGGTTGTCTGCACGAGATAATAAGAAATCCCGATATAAACCAGAACCGTTACAAAAAAGTCGGCAAGTGAGTCCAGAAACCTGCCGAACCGGGAGGAAGTGCCGCGAACCCGGGCCAGGTTTCCATCGACATTATCCAGAACCACTTTTCCATAAAGAAAGACTGCGCCCCACACCAACGCATCCGACCTACCGGAAACATAAAATCCTGCAGACAGCAGACCTATAACAAATGACAGTACCGTTATCTGGTTGGGTGTGATGGGTGTGGGATAAAGCATGCGAACCAACCAGCCATTAAAAAAATACCAGATCGCGTTCACATCAAAAAACTGCGCTTCCCGCGGAAGCTTATTCATTTTTTCTTTATCAAACCCCTTGGCAGGGGAGGCAAAAGGTCTATTCCTTTTATCCTCGTAGAATTTATTTGGCATGAGAACAAGATACCATTAATGGTTTGGCTTATTACAATGCGGAGGGAAATATTAACGAACTATAGTAAAGGGCGCAACGATTCCTTTCAGCTTTACAGGCCTAGACTTATTGGCCCCACGCTAGTGGGCTAGCAGATGCCACAAACGTGGCAGGTGGCGGTATCGCATACGGGAGTGCGCCCTGCCATTAGGCCGCGCTGGTAGTCGTCCCATAAAAATCCGTTGCGGTACCCATGGTCGACAATATCCCAGGGCAGGTAATCTTCTTTACCGTATTGCCGGTACACGAAGGAGTCTACCGAATGTTGGTTCAAAGCACCTTTGGCATCGTGACCGTTGTTTAAATACGTTTTGAAAAATTCATGCACACTACGATCACCGCGGGAAAGATAAGTCTGCAGATAAGCTTCATTGGGAGACCCGAAGCTCATTTTCAGGTGGGGGAGTTTACCCAATGCTTTTCGCACTCGGGCAAACTTTTTCTTTAAACTCTTCACTTCTTCCATCGGGTGCCATTGAAACGGCGTCCCCGGTTTGGGGACCAGTGGACTCAAACTGATTGTTATCCTACCAATGCGTCCATGATTTCGGCATTCATCAACATAAATTTTTTGGACTCGTTCCACCAGACGGATGAATTGCTCGATATCTTCATCGGTTTCATGAGGCAACCCAATGATGGAATAAATTTTTAAATGAAGAATCCCTTTTCTTGTGAGAAATCCACATTTCTCTACAATAAAGTCATCGGTCGCCGCTTTGTTTATCACATCGCGCATTCTTTCAGAGGGACCGTCCACAGCAACGGTCAAAGTTTTTTGTCCACTCTTCAAAATGAGATCGACAAGTTCATCGGTAAGCGTTTCCATTCGTAAAGATGAGAACGAAAGTGTCTTGCCCTCATCCGTTATCCTTTTCGCTAACGCAGGTAGTTGCGGATGATCTGTTACCGATGGCCCGACCAATCCAATGGTTTGAGCTGTTTTTCCCTGACCTTCAAGAAGCCGTGACATTGAATCATAGGTTTTATCCAAATCCGGGTTTCGAGGCGGACGATAAATGAAACCCGCCGTACAGAACCGGCAAGCCCATATGCAACCTCGAGTGACCTCCATCAAAGCCATATCCTTGAACGTGGAATTTTCTCCATGAACCACGGAGTGGGTGCAAAGTGATTCTTCTTCCGCCACCCAATGCCGGGTCACTCGCGAAGGAATATCTAAAGAGGGCAAAACACCTACCTGATGACCGGACTCCATTTTCGAATTAAAAAATTCCGGCACATAGATTCCAGGGAGACTTGCTGCTATTTCCAAAAATTCATTTTTATCTTCAAATTTTAAAAGCGTGTTAAAAAATTCATTGGCCATGCCCTCGCCCTCACCGATGAACATGACATCCATGCAGTTCGCCAACGGTTCGGGATTAATAAAAATTGCGGATCCTCCTGCAACAATCATTGGATAGGAGGCATCGCGATCCTCCCGGTCTAGAGGGATGTCGAAGTACTTCAAGGCAGTTACGGTGTTCAAGTAATCCGGTTCGAAGGAAATTGAAAATGCGATGATATCGAAATCTACAGGAAGTCGATTCATGTCCATGGACCGCAAATCATCCTGACCCAGGGTTTCTGCTTCCGGTTTCCAATCGGTGGGCAAAGCATAGCGATCGCATTCCACGCCCTCAATGGAATTCAATAGCGAATAAACCTGCTGGAAACCCAGGTTGGCAAGAGCTACTTCCCGAGTATTGGGGTAAACTAAAAGTACCCGGATCGCTTGATTCGGCACTGATCTATCGGAAATGGTATGATCCGTTGGACAGGAAACTGACATTAATTCTCGAAAATATTGGGTTTAAAAAAAGAGTCTTTATCATACTCCAAAAAGAGCTGACTTAAAAAGGATTCCCGCATCCATGAATGAAATTTCGCCTGAAAATAGAATGCAGGGTTATCTGCAAAAAATTGCTGCTGGCCCCAAGCTGAGTAAAGACCTCACCGAGGAGGAGGCGGAAGATGCCTTGTCTCTAATACTGGATGGGAAAATATCTCAGGTGAGGATGGGGGTTTTCCTCATCGCGGCTCGAATGAAAATTGAAACCGTTCCCGAAAATATTGGTTATTGGCGAGCCTTGCAAAAAAGAATGACGCCAAAAAAAATCGGCCTCGATAAACTTTTGCAAATCGCTGACCCTTTTGATGGGTTTCAGCGGATTCCTTATTTCGGATTTTATGCTATCCCGGTTATAGCAGAATTGGGACTTCCCGTTTACGGTCATTCTGCTTTGCCTCTGCCACCCAAATTGGGTATCACCTTCGAAGATTTATTGGTCAACCATTATCAGGCTCCCGTTTCCGGTACTGGCGAGCAACGAATCAAACAAGTTGAAGAATTCAAATTCGGCTATATCAATACAAGCGACTGCTTGCCTGCATTGGAAAACCTGCGGTCAATTCGAACAGAAATTGTCAAACGCCCCATGCTGGCAACGCTGGAAAAAATTCTCATGCCGCTTAAAGCCGAAGGCAAAAACTTTCTTGCCACGACCTATTTTCATCGAGGATACGAAACATCTTTAACAGAAATTGGAAAACGCAGTCAGTTTGATCGCGTCATTGTCGGCAATGGAATGGAAGGCACCACCCTGTTTGGTGTCCATAAAGAAGCGAAAGTTTTTATTCAGGATGGAGAAAGTGAAACTCAAATCCGCCCCCTAAGTTATTCAGACATGTATGAGGAAGGAACTGCAAAACAAATAGCAGAATCTCACGAGGCATTGAAGGAGGTAGAATCTAAACGGGAGATCCTGGCCGAGCTAGGGGAGCGAGCGTTAAAAACCGGAGAGGGACCCGCAGCACCACAAATTGTCAGTCAAACTGCTTGCCTGACGCACCTGACAGATATTTTTCAATCGCCTCAGGAAGGTTTTGATGCCGCTATGAAAATTTTAAAATCGGGAAGCAGCTACGAAAAGCTAATGCAATGGATCGAGCAATTAAAAAAATTGCCGCAGACCTAATTCAAAATTCCCACCTTTCGTATCCTCCTCATAATCAATAAGAAAATAACGATACCCCAAAAACAAACCGAATTTTGGAGTTACCTTATATCTTATTCCTACCAAGGCCTGATAAGAGACACCATCGTCAGCGTCTTTAAATCCTTTACCGGCACCACTGGTAACTAGTCCATCTTCCCAGGCCCATCCCACACCCAAACCAAAATAAGGTGAGAGCTTCTTCGTCAATCGCATATCGAAAGCCAGATTTGCCATCATAGAATGGATCGTGCTCTCAGCCTCCGAAACTTTCGCGTTGCTTATCAGAACATCGAAGTCGAAACTTCTATAAGCGTATTCAATTTCTGCCCGAAAACCTTTTCCTAATTTTATACCTGTTGCAAACACGCCACCAAAACCCAGGCCGGTGTCACTTTCAATCAATAAGCCTCCTACCGTTTCTGACTGATCCCCTACATTAAAGAGCAATCCAGAAATACTGAAATAGGTTTTAGGCCTGCTTCTATTTTTGGATTTTGCAAATGAAGTCGGAGCGTTAGCCAAGAGGGCAAAACAAATCGAAAACAAAAAAATAATTCTAATTTGCAATTTGAACATCAATTAACCTAAAAACAGGAAATGTGAGTTTACCGAAATATTGTTTTTGCGGAAGCTACCTTATGCATCGGTAATTTCCTAATTAAATCAAGGAATATGAGAGAGTTTTTTTAAGCTGAGGAAGGTATTTGAAATATTATTTTTCAAGCATGGGTTGCAAATGTTGCCAGACCAGGTCGGCGACAATTTTATAACCCGATGCGGTGGGATGAATCCCATCAGGCCGCGTATGTTTTCGAACACCAGCAACCCCTTCCAATAGGAATGGAAGGTAGACCAGGTCGTACTTTTTCGCTAATTCCGGGTAAACCGCTTCAAATTTCTTCGAATAATCCTCACCATAGTTGGGCAAAGCTTTCATACCTGCCAACAAAACCCGAGCATCGTGTTCATGAGAAATTCGAATCATAGTCTCAAGATTCGAATGCATTTCTTCTATGGATAAACCTCTCAATCCATCATTGGCACCCAGGGCAAGAATGACGATCTGCGGTTTGTGTTTCATCAGCCAATCGATACGGCGCACACCTCCTGCTGTCGTATCGCCGCTGACACCTGCGTTAACAACTTTATATCCTAAATTCGCTTGATCAATTTTCACCTGGAGACGTGATGGGAAACTGTCTTCCTGATCCACACCAAATCCAGCCGTCAAACTATCTCCTAATGCAAGAACCACAAGTCTCTCCTGTTTTGCATTGGCAGCCGATTGTGTGTTGTCGGCTACCAATATATGGTTTTCACCAAGAATAATCAGCAATCCTGCCAGAACATAGCCAGAAATTCGATAAAAGTTTAATAAAAAAGTTCGCATATTTATGTAATACAATAAGCACTTAACATTAACCAACGGTTACTAAGGCATTGATCGAAATATCTGGATTGATAAAAACCCTGCACGGTGGTGGTCACAAAGTAGAAATTTTAAAATCCATCGACCTTACAATCCCAAGCGGCCAGTTCATAGCTATCACGGGTCATTCAGGTAGTGGTAAAACCACACTGCTCAGTCTGATTGCTGGACTCGATGTCCCGACGGGTGGAACAATTAATATAGACGGGCAGGATATCACGAAACTCAACGAAGACGAACTGGCCCTGCTGCGCGGAAACCGATTCGGTTTTATTTTCCAAAACTTTCATCTCATCCCAACCCTGACGGCTTTGGAAAACGTTGCCCTCTCCGCAGAACTCAATAACACTCCCGGGGCAACAAAAAAATCCGAAGACCTGCTGGGAATGGTAGGTCTTGGAGATCGAAAGCATCATTACCCGGCTCAATTATCGGGTGGCGAACAACAACGTTTATCATTGGCTCGTGCCTTCGTCAATGAACCCGATATTATTCTTGCAGATGAGCCCACTGGAAACCTCGACTCAAAAAACAGTGACCGAATTATCGAATTGATTCGGGAACTGCATCGAGTAAAACAAGCCACCATCGTTCTTGTCACTCACGAATCTCATGTTGCTCAACAAAGCCAACGAATCCTAACTTTGGAAGATGGGGAGATCATCGCCGACCATCCAAATAAAGAATCATGAAACCCCACCAACTCAATTTTTCTCAACTGATCTCCCTTGTACTTGCCGAGTCGCGTGGGGCATGGAAACGTATGGCCTTCTTTATTCTTTGTATAGCAATTGGCGTTGGTGCCGTAATGACGGTCAAAAGTTTTTCCAACATGGTGCAGGAAACCATTCAGGGACAGGCCAAAGGTTTGCTTGCTGCCGACATCGCCATCAAAGGGAGTTGGCAACAAGGCGAAGAGGATCTTGCTTTCCAGAAAAAAATCTTGCCAGAGGGAACCGAATTCTTATTCATTAAAGAATTGCATGGCATGGCGCAGTTTAAAAATCCAGATTCACCAGAAAAATCAGGCTCCCTGATCACGGAACTAAAATCCATTCCCCTACCGGGCCCACAATATCCATTCTATGGAGAATTTAAAAACGAACCGGACCTGCCTTTACAGGAATTGCTCAAGGGAAACGGTGCCGTTGTTGAATCTTCTTTTCTTATAAAAACCGGATTGAGTATTGGCGATGAATTCTCTCTTGGAAAAACAAAATTAAATATCACTGGCATCGTTGCGTCCGAACCCGATCGCATTTCTCGTGCTTTTAGTATCGGGCCCAGGCTATTTATTTCACGCGCTTCGCTGGATAAAGCAGACCTGATCCAACCTGGAAGCAGGATCAAACATCGAACTTTAATAAAGATTCCTGACAGCATAGAACTGGAAAAAGCAGTGGTGCTTTTGGAGCGTGGCCTTCCCGACAAAACCATCTCCATTCGAACCTATAAAGATATGCAATCCTCGCTTTCAAGTTCCATCGAAAGAATGGGTCAATACCTGGGTGCGCTGGGTGTCATCGCGCTTCTTATGGGCGGGATCGGGGTAGCCATGATCGTTCGCACCTTCATGGCACAAAAACTCGATACGGTGGCGATTATGAATTGTCTGGGTGCCTCTTCACGTACCTTATTAAAGATTTATTTATTACAAGCTATGTTAATGGGATTTGCTGGCAGCTTGCTGGGGGTCACTCTGGGTTTTTCTCTCACCTATTTATTACCGTCCAAAATGGAAGGATTGATCAACTATTCACTCGAACCCACATTTTACTGGGTTCCTGCTCTACAATCTTTGCTGCTGGGCATTGCAACAACCCTTCTGTTTTGTTTATGGCCTTTGCTAAGAGCGGTTAAGACTCGACCCCTGCGATTATTTCGTCGTAACTTTGAAGAAGAGGAACTCACCTCAGGCACACGCAAAGATCGATGGCTTGCAGGGCTGACCCTGGGGCTTGGTCTCGCAGCGATGATTTGCTGGCAAGCCGAATCCCTTAAGCGCGGCCTGGTGTTTCTTTCTGCATTAGGAATTTCGATAGCTGTGTTCGCATTGGCATCGGTACTCCTTTTAAAAATACTTAAAGCGTTGCCTCAATCCGGTTCCATAGCGCGACGATATGGAATGTCCAACCTAAAACGACCGAACAATCAAGCGGCATCGATAGTCACCTGTCTGGGTATGGGCATCATGCTGATCCTAACGGTTAGACTGGTACAAATGGATATGTTGGCTATGCTGAACAAAAATACGGAAATGAATCCACCCAATTATTTTTTCATCGATATCCAGAGAGATCAAAAAGAAACATTCACTCAAGTACTTGACCAAATTGCACCAGAAGCGGAACGCAGTGTGACACCCTTGGTGCGCTCACGGTTACATAGTATCGATGAAAATCTTATCGCCAACTGGAAATACAAAGACAAACAGCGGGAAGAATGGTTCATCAACCGTGAATTTGCTTTGACCTATATGGAAGGCTCTCCTCCAAAAGATAACGAAATTCTCGAAGGCAAGTGGTGGGATGAAGAACGCGCAAAAAATGCTGAAGTTTCTCTGGAACAAGATGCCGCAAAAAGATTGGGTGCTAAAATTGGATCGCAGTTGACGATAGACATTCAGGGCATTCCTGTATCCGCAAAAGTCACCAGCATCCGTAGTGTGAACTGGAGAAATATGCGAACCAACTTCTATATGATTTTTTCACCCGGTGCCCTTGCAGGTGCACCACTTACTTACGTTGCCACAGTTCATGTTCCCGATGAAAAAGAATTAGAGCTACAACATGCCGTTGTAAAAGCATTGCCGAATATCACTGCGCTCAGCACACGCGACATCGTCAACACCGTCGAGTCTACCATTGCTAAATTAACTACATTGGTGGACTTCATGTCCGGCTTCGCAATTGCAGCTGGATTGTTTATTCTATCTGGCTCAATTGCTTCAACAAAATATCGGCGTTTGCGCGAATCAGCAGTGTTAAAAATACTCGGCGCAAAAAGAAGAATAGTGGCTTCAATTCTCGGTTTTGAATACGCAACGATAGGAGTCATTGCAGCGTTGGTGGGTATTTTACTCGCGCAAGGGTTTTCATGGGCTGTCATGAAATACATGATTAAATCTGCCTGGCATCTACAACCCGGGATCATTCTTTTGGCCTTTTGTTTTGGTGTGCTGCTCACCATTACCACAGGAGTACTGAGCAGTCTCGATGTCATAAATAATAAACCGCTAAAAACCATTCGCGAAACAGAGTCATGAAGCAAGGATCGCTTATTTTAAAAATCAGCGTGTTGTTCTTTTTTTTATTTTCCAACCATGAAACTCTGGCAAATTCACAAGTATTAATTCCTGCAGGGGAATTCAAAATGGGAACAGAAAAAGGAACCGAAGCGGAGCAGCCTGTTCACACAATTTGGATCGATGCATTTTTTCTGGATCGCTTTGAAGTAACCAATAGAGATTATGAAAAAATAAATCCCAATTTCCAACGCAGTCACGCCTCGCATTGTGATGATTGCCCCGTTACACGAGTCACCTGGGAAGAGGCAAAAACTTATTGCCAAAAGCTTGAGAAACGTTTGCCCACGGAGGCGGAATGGGAAAAAGCCCGGCGCGGCCCCAACGACATCAATGTAAAGTCCGATAAAAGAAAATCTCGTTATGGATTATCTTTCGAAGCCGGAACAGCACCGGTACAATCTTCTATAGAAAACGACTACGGTTTGCACCATATGGAGGGAAATGTATGGGAATGGACGAACGACTGGTTTGATGAAAAATATTATGCAAATTCGCCCAAGAATAATCCCCAAGGCCCAAGTAAAGGTTTGCGCAAGGTAGTTCGGGGGGGCAGTTGGTATAATGATATTTGGTATTTGCAAGCCGGGATGCGGTTTCGACTTGCTCCCGATGTGAAATTGAATTCTTTAGGCTTTCGTTGCGCTAAAAGCCCCTAACGGGGCATGAAAATATAGAAAGAAAAAAGTATTCTTATGGTCTGGATAAAAACTCCAAAAAACTGGGAACTGCCGAATCAGGAAATCACACCTGAAAATATTTATCTTCGCCGCCGTGAATTTTTGAGTTCCACTATAAAGTTTGGAGCAGCGGCTATGACATTGATGCATTCGCCAGTGCTGGCTGCAGATAAAAAGCAGGCCATCGAATTCTCGCCTGAATCCATTGCCTCACGGTTCAATAATTTTTATGAGTTTGGTGTTGAAAAAGAACAGATCTGGAAGTCGGCGCGAAAACTCGAAACCAAAAGCTGGACGATTGAAGTCGGGGGACTGGTCAAAAAACCCAAAACGCTGGATGTAGAAACTTTAATGCGGAAGTTCCCTGAAGAAGAGAGGGTTTATCGTTTGCGTTGTGTGGAAGCATGGTCGGTAGTAATTCCCTGGCTTGGTTTCCCTTTGCGGTTGTTAATCGACCAACTCGATCCTTTACCCTCAGCTCGTTATGTAAAATTCACTACCTTTCTTTTACCCAATATTGCTTCGGCGCAAAAAAACAGGTTCTGGGAACCCTGGCCTTACACCGAGGGACTGACCCTTGAAGAAGCAAGGCACGATCTTACCTTCATGGCCACTGGAATTTATGGGCACCCTCTTCCCGGTCAACATGGCGCTCCCATTCGGTTGGTTGTTCCCTGGAAGTATGGATTCAAAAGCATCAAGTCGATTGTTCGCATTGATTTTACAGATAAAATGCCAGCAACGTTTTATACTTCCATGTCGCCTCTCGAGTATGATTTTGAAGCAAATGTGAATCCGGATATCCCTTACGCAAGATGGCATCAGGCCTTCGAAAGGGTTCCAGGAAAAGAGGGAACAGAAAAAACTCTTTTATACAATGGTTATGCAGAGCAAGTAGCAAATATGTATCCGTAAAATTATTATGCGAATTTTTAACAAGCAAAGTACATTTTTAAATAGTCTTTTACTGAGCGCGCTGGTTGCCCTGTTTCCCGGAGGGGCAAACGCGGAGCGAAATCTCTATGTTCAACCGGAACCTTATGTAGCCCCTCCCTACGTACCACCGCCGCCCCTACCATCACGACTGAACCTGGTAGACAACGGAGACGGAACCATCACTGAAACCAAATCGAAATTGATGTGGACCCAAAAGGACAGCTTTGCTGATTTGGGAAGATGCTTGAATTGGTACGACTCAAAAAGTTATGTTGAAAACCTGAACACAGGTGGGCACCGTGACTGGAGAATGCCAGAGGTTTGGGAGTATGGAGAAATTTACGACAACACTGAGTCGAACGTCATGACTATGGATCATGACCCGGAGCACCCCTTGGCTTTATCAAATTTGTTTGCAGATGGAGCGGCGTACTGGTACTGGTCTTCCGAAAGTGGGCATTGTTGCGCTCGTACCGCTTATTTTGTCACTGGCCTGCCCTTTGTTCGCACTCTGGACAAATGCACAAAAGGCGGAGTTCGCGCGGTACGAAACCTTCCCTAACCTTCGGGGTCAACTCAAACCATCCATTTCGATCCTCTTGTCAGTCGTTTCAGATAAGATTGTGCGAATTTCAGGATTGTCATCTAAAAACAAATTGAAATCAGAATCCCTCAAGACAAGCAGGTCACAAAACCCCAGGGCTTTGACCGAAAAAGTTCGGGGATGTTTTTTAATCAACCCAATCTCACCAAAAAAATCTCCGCTTCCCAACCGAACAGGATTCTGTGGCATCTCGACTTCCACACAACCGGAAGAAATAAAATATATGGAATGACCCATGTCCCCCTGTTTCACAATCACTTCTCCAGGGACCGCCAACATGGGTTTCATGAGTCGGGAAATATGACTTAACCGGTCAGCGGGAATTTTTTGAAAAAGGGCGACACGGCGAACCAATGCCTCAGGTTCCTGATGAAGATCCAAAACAGGCCGGGGTTGGTTGTTTTGAAATTGATCCTGTAAATCTTCATTCAGATTTTTGAAAACATCACCGCTTATAATGGTTTCCTTTAGGAACTGTTTATAATCCGATTCCTGAAGCCGTAGAGCCACATGGCTTAAATAACGCTTCTGCAACATCAGGAAATAATCCGGGTACTGGAGTTGCAAAAATTGCAATGCCTGCTCCGTTTTTTCCAATCTATATTTAATCAATGCTTGTATAGTTTCCCTGGCTCTTTGCCCAATCACAGACTCCATTCTTGGAAGAGATACCAATAAATTTTCTTTCATCACCGTCTGGCATGCGAGAAGAATCCCAAAGCGGTCTGCCAGGTGTATTGAAAGCATTTTGCTGTACCCAAACTTACGGTGAAGGAAAAGTGCGAAACGAAACCGCCAATTAAATTCCAAAATTTTTGTGGAACAATTTTTGTAATCTACGTTTTTGGTTTGCAGCCCATCCTGAATATCTTCCACTTGTGCCAAAAGACGGCGGATAATATAGGTTGATATATAGCCTTCTTCAAATTGCTGGAGATAGGCTGCTCTCTCCAACGCACATAAATCAAAAAGGCCCACCCGAATCCAATCTTCTTCTGAAAGACCTTCGGATTGTGCTAGCAAACTGTCCACCTCTTTTTCATCTTCCCGATAATGTTTCAGGATATCTTCAGACAACTCAGGGTTTATGTTGTGATCGCGAGCCTTGCCTTTCAGGGAGTTTTGAATTTTAGACAACGAATGTTTTAAAGCCCTGTTTCGAATGGTCTGATCAACAGGATCCAATTTATCCAATCCGAATAATTTCAAAACACTTGCTATTGTTGTAGCGTTAACCAGAAGGGTGAATAAAACAAAACCTGTGACTAGAACGCCAATGAACCTTTGAGTTTCTACATCAAATAAAACGTTCTCCATTACGGATAATGCCAATGCCAAAGAAACCGCACCCCGCAGCCCCCCCCAAAGCATGACCCCTTTGTAGGCATTGTTGATTTTTGCTGTGGCAGACCATCTTTCTAAAACGGGAAGCAACCCAAAGAGGATTATCGCCCGTGCAGCGAAGGCCGCCAATACCAATAGCACAAGCAATATCCAATCATTCCATCCGATACTTCCCATTATTTTGGGAACCAACATTCCCACCAAAACAAATATGACGGAGTTGGCCCAGAACGCAAAATGATCCCAGGTTTCATGTAATTTTTCCCAGGTAACAGGTGAAAGGGTAGCATGACCAAACGAGCCAACCATTAATGCTGCGCCCACTACAGCCATGACACCTGAAATATGGAGATAGTGTTCGGCTAAAATAAAAGATAAATAGGCGAGGGACAACGTGAGGGTGATTTGTACGAGTGGATATTTGCCCATTCCAGATAAAACAGAACAAAAAATATAACCCATTACCAACCCAACAAAAATTCCTAAAAGAAAAACTTTTAAAAAAGATTGTATGCCGGAAAAAATTTCTACGTTGGAATTTCCTGTCAGCATGGCTGTCAAAATTCCAAATAAAACGATTGCGGTCGCATCGTTAAAAAGACTTTCCCCTTCCACCAGCACAGACAATCTCCTGGGGGCCTGCAATTCTTTGAATATGGCCATAACAGCAACGGGGTCTGTTGCGGAAACGATGGCACCCAATAGCAAACAAACAATGAGCGAAACACCTGACACCCAATGGAGCGCAAAACCCACTATGAAAGCTGAAATTAAAAGCCCGATAATAGCGAGCCAAAGAATGGAGCCGATGTCATCGATCAATCGATGCGAATCGATTCCCAATGCTGCTTCAAAAACCAAAACAGGTAGAAAAATAAAAAGAACGGCATCTGAAGAAATGCTGAAGGAATTCAGACTTACCAGAAAATCACTTAAGATTCCCAAATGCGGCAGGTCAATTCCCCATTTTGCAATGGTACCGAGAAGACAACCTATTGCTGCCAACAAAACGGTATATGGAATATTAAGACGATGGGATGCGGGATACATCAGAACAGCCAGTCCCAACAAACCACTCAAGTCTAATACGGGTAACCAGATAGGATCCAAGGGGTCTCCTGTAGTGCGGGTTTACCTTATCTTCATTAAGATAGTTTGACAATATTGGTTCGTCAACCGCATACAGAAAATTAAGGAAATAAAAATTTACAAATTTTCATATTTTGGGGAATATTTTGATCCTTGCTAATTTTAAAAATATTTCATAAATTAGAAGGGTCTGTTCAATTCACAGGTCTAACATATGACCCAGGGAATACGGTTCGGGGATTTTGTAAGGGAAGTCAGCCTTAAACAAAACTATATTTCCTATAATGCTCTTACCCCTCCGTTAAAAACCGATGAACATGGCAACGAGATCCCTTACCAGCCAGCAAAACTTCAACTACGCAGCATCGATATTTACCGTCTTTTAGGTCCCTATGTTGGAACTCGTCTAATCAATCAGGTGAAAGCCGTTGTTCCCTTGGCAGCATACCTTTTTCTTTTCCAGATTCTCATTCTTCGTCAAGGGGTTCTTGATCATTGGATCATTTCCGCTGGATTGATCGCGGTAATTTTAGGCCTCATGATTTTCATGGAGGGGTTGAAACTTGGGTTGATGCCCTTTGGTGAGATTATAGGCCACACCCTTCCCAAGAAATCTAAACTTGGCATGGTGCTATTCATCGCTTTTCTATTAGGAATAGGGGTTACTTTTGCCGAACCAGCCATAGGAGCATTACAGGCGGTGGGTTCTATCGTGGATGTAGAAAAAGCCCCATATCTATTTGCTCTGTTAAACAACTGGACGGGACCTTTGGTTCTCGTGGTAGGAATGGGAGTAGGCCTTGCAGCAGTTTTAGGAACCTTGCGCTTTCTAAATGGATGGAGCCTCAAGCCCATGATCTATCTTGCTCTGGTTCCCACCCTTGGATTGACGGTTTACTGCATGTCTGATCCGGAATTGAATAAGGTTTTGGGACTCGCCTGGGATTGTGGGGCGGTGACTACGGGTCCGGTAACCGTTCCTCTGGTCCTTTCCCTTGGAATTGGAATTGCCTCCGCTGCTGGAAAGGGGAACTCATCTCTATCTGGGTTTGGAATTGTAACCCTCGCTTCGCTCTTTCCCATAATTGGCGTAATGGGTCTTGCGATATATGTTTCCTCAACGGTCAGCGTAGAGTCCATTATTCAAACTGCCCAGTCAGTAGTAACCCAATCAAGCAGTGGGTGGTGGCAGGAAACACCCTATCTTGAAATTTTTGGGGGAATACAGTCCATCGTTCCCCTGGTTCTATTTTTATTCATGGTTCTAAAGTTCTTGTTAAAGGAAAAAGTTCCTGAACCTGGCATACTTTTTTATGGCCTATGTCTTTCTGTGCTGGGAATGATCGTTTTCAATATTGGGTTGAGCTATGGCCTGGCAAAACTGGGAAGCCAGTCTGGAAGTTTTGTGCCAGCGGCCTTTGCTCCCATCGAAAATGTTGAAGGCTCTCCTTTATATGTTTATGGTGTCGGAATTTTAATCGCAGTATTCTTCGCCTGGATTCTCGGGTTTGGAGCCACCTTGGCGGAACCTGCTTTGAATGCCCTGGGGCAGACGGTGGAAAACCTTACCAATGGAGCGTTTAAAAAAAGCATGCTCATGTATGCGGTTTCAATAGGAGTGGGTTTCGGGATAAGTCTGGGAATTCTAAAAATAATTTTTGAAATACCAATCTCTTACTTTCTCTTACCTGGATATATTTTAGGACTCGTACTTACCGCACTTTCGTCAGAAGAGTTTGTAAACGTTGCATGGGATAGTGCAGGTGTGACTACCGGGCCTGTTACCGTTCCTCTTGTTCTGGCTATGGGACTTGGGTTTGGCAATGCCGTCAATGCAATCGAAGGTTTCGGCATTTTATCCATGGCATCGATCTGCCCTATTTTGTCTGTTTTGATAACCGGCATTTGGGTTCAGTTCAAAAGAAGGCAAGCCGACCGGCATCGTATTGAAATCTTAAAAGGCCAGGAAGGAGTGGCATGATACAAAGAGAAATTACCGTTTTAACAGATATTGCCCTGATCACCTGTATCGTACAACGGGGAGTGGCAGACGTCATCATTCAGGCTGCCCGCGAAGCCGGCGCACAAGGTGCAACGGTTTATTTTGCACGAGGCATGGGGATAAGGGAACGATTGGGAATTTTGGGGGTTTCGGTTGAGGTGGAAAAAGAAGTCATCGAAATCGTGGTTTCTAAAGAGCAGGTGGAAAGGGTATTTGAAAGAATGTATTTAGCTGGCAACCTCGATACTCCCGGAATGGGGATCATGTACATCACCCCTTTGGAAAAAGCAGCCACATACATTCCCCCTGAAGTCCTTGCTAAATTTTCAACCGATGATCAAACCAATAAATCCCAGAAAGAGTAATTTGATGGTCGATCCCTCATGGAAATAAAATTAAACAAAAAAGAAAAGCGCATAACCTGTTTTTTACCAAAAGGGGTTGGGTTGAAAATTGTTGAAATGCTTCATGTCGAAAAAAATATCGACTCAACAAATGTGCATACCGGGAGAGGCTTGCGAACCGTTGAAAGTGTGAAAGATTATGGAGCCTGGGCCGAACAGGATATGTTAACGGTTATCGTGGATGCAGACTGCGCCAATGAAATCTTTGAGTATATTTTTTTCCAAGGAGAACTCAACAAACCGGGAGGAGGTTTTATTTTTCAAGCAGACATTCTACAATCCACAGCCTTTCTCCTACCATAGACTGCAGGAAGCGAATAAGGAATATAAAACTCAGGCATCATGAGCTTAAATTAAATTATCCTTTCAATTATATTTTTTCGCTTTCATGAACCATACGAATTGCTTTGATAAAAGCATAAATGGATTGGCCGGGTTGCAAATTCAGATTAGATAAAGACTTTCGAGTGATCGTAGCAAGTAGTGGACGGCCTGCATCAAGTTCTATATCTACCGAATACCCCACATTTTCCCCAATTTTTTTGACTTTTGTTTTTAAGATATTGAGCACGCTGGTCAACCCATCGGGAGGTTGTGTCGCCAGACTCACGTCTTTGGAATGGATATGCACTCGAAGTGCTTGCCCGGGTGAAATATCCTGAATAGGCACGCTTAATTCCTGTCCCATAAAATCGAGTCGAGTGATACCAAACTCGGTATCATGTTCTAAAACGGTTGTGTCAAGGACTGCTCCAGAATGTTCGTCGCCAATGGCATCGCGTAACTGAATGTCAGAAAAAACTTTTTCCACGGGACCGTATTTCACAATTCTTCCATCTTTTAAAATAACCATGGTATCGACAAGCTGCAACACCTCACTCATCGAATGAGTCACGTAAATTATTGGAATGGAAAGTTCTTTTTCTACTTTTCGGATAAATGGAATTATTTCGGTTTTTCGTTGAGCATCCAACGCGGCAAGAGGCTCATCCATCAGAAGAAGTTTTGGACTAGTAAGCAGAGCCCTACCCAACGCGACTCGTTGCTTTTCGCCACCAGATAATTTTTCGATGCTTCGTTCGAGAAGTTTTTCCAGAGAGAGAACATCCACTATCTCATCCAGATGCAATCTTCGCAAATCAACAGGCGTTCGTTTATATCCATACACTAGATTGTTGCGAACTGTTAAATGTGGAAATAAGCGGGACTCCTGAAACACCATACCGATTGCCCGCTGGCTTATCGGAATGAAAATATTCTCGTCCTGCCAAACCTGTCCTGCAATTTCCATTTTTCCGGATTTTTCCAATCCCGCCAAACAACGTAATAGAGTGGTTTTACCCGAGCCCGAAGGGCCAAACACAACTGTAATACCCGATGCTGGAAGCTGAAGATCTACATCAAGATTAAAATCCGGGTAATCGACCTTAAAAGTTGCCTTTAGCAATTCAGTCATGAAACATGTACCGGTAATTTTTTATTTATGGAATAAACCATTAGCAAAACGAGAAAAGAAAACAATAACAAGCCAGCCGAAAGGATATGTGCCTGGGCATATTCCATAACTTCCACACGATCATAAATTTCTATGGATATTACTTTCGTTTTTCCTGGGATATTACCTCCAACCATTAATACGACACCAAACTCTCCCAATGTGTGGGCAAAACCTAAAACCGTTGCCGTAAGATAGCCACGCCGGGACAAGGGAAGAATTACCGAAAAAAATGCATCCCACCGGGAGGCACCCAAAGAAGCGGCCGTTTCTAGGGGTGCACGACCCAGCGCTTCAAAATTGCTTTGCAAAGGTTGCACAACAAAGGGCAACGAATAAAGAGTTGAAGCTAATACCAGACCTGAAAACGTAAAAGAAAGTGGAGAACCTGTTAAAGCTTGAACAGGGCCACCAATCCAACCGTTGGGACCTAATAGGATGAGCAAGTAAAATCCTAATACTGTGGGGGGCAGCACCAATGGCAATGCCACCACCGCCTCTATCCCAACACGCATTTTTGAACGGGTATGAGCCAGCCACCAGGCCATAGGAGTTCCCAGGGTTAGAAGAATCACCACCGTGACACCCGCCAGTTGCAATGTGAGCCAGATAGGTCCTGAATCGAGAGAACTTACATCCATGATATTTCTTTATAAAATTTCGAGGGAATAACCATAGCTTTCAATTATTTTTTGGATTCGGTTACTTTTTATAAAACTTAAAAATTCCCGGGCCACTTTGTTCGTCTTTGCGCGTTTTAATAATATGCCTTGTTGCCGAATAGGGTCGTGCCAACCCGAAGGAACTACCCAGGAATAACCGCTGAGCTTTCTTTGAGTATTTTTTAATTGCGAGAGAGCTATGAAACCTATTTCTGCATTTCCAGTTACCACAAACTGAAGGGTTTGAGAGATATTTTCTCCCCGAACCAATTTATTTTGAATTAGCTTCCAAAAACCTTTTTTTCTTAGCACCTGTTCAGCGGCTTTTCCATAAGGGGCCGTTTTGGGATTCGCGATTGCCAGGTAACGAAAATTTTTCTGGTTTAAAACCTGCAAATCGTTTCTTAAAAAAAGTGTAGAATTTGCACTCCACAGAGCCAACCTTCCCACCGCATAAGTGAAACGAGACCCTGGAACACCTATTCCTTCTTTTTCAAGAAGCTCAGGCCGAACCGAGTCTGCCGCTAACAAAATATCAAAGGGCGCTCCCTGTTTGATTTGCGCATAGAGCTTCCCTGTGGACCCTGAAATCACAACCACCTTGTTACCTGTGGATTTCTTGAATTCCATGGACAACTCTTTTAAAGGTAATAGGAAGTTGGAAGCCACAGCAACGCGCAACTCTTTAGCCAAAGCATTGGAAACATGAAACAGAAAGAATGCCAACAACAATCCTGCAACAAGCCCTGCTTTTCTTTTGAAACGGTACATTTATTCACTCGTTATGTTTTTAAAAATATAGCGATGTATCGTTATATATCAAAATATATATCGGATGTCAAGAAAACCCATTGGAGAGGAATTTATACAAATTCATTTTGTATCCACACAAAAAAATTACTTCTTCTAAAAAAGAGGCAGACAAAACCAAAAAAAGCATCAAAAAGTGTATTTTTTTCGATTTGAGGCTAAAGTTTTAAAGTTTTCTGCCGAAGAGACCACCACGTAGAGGTACGCCAACAATTAGGGATTTGACATGGAAGCTCAAATTATTCAGGCCCGCACCCAGGTTGTATATGTTGGAAATTCAGGGCGTTGCGAAGATTGCGAAGAGGAAGAACGGCAAGAAGCTTTACAGGAAGACAAAGCTCAGGACCGAGTCAATCTTTCACAGGCATCTTTAAAACTCGCTCAAGATCCCAGTTCCTCGAATTCAAGTTCTGAAAATTCCAGAATTGGGGAGAATTCAACAGAGGAAGACGGCGAAAATACGGGATCTTCAACCGCTGGGCCCAAAACCGAACTTCAACTATCCGAAGAAGAACGGCGCATTCTCAATGAGTTGAGAGCAAGAGATGCTGAAGTTCGTGCACACGAAGCCGCCCATTTGGCCGCTGCAGGACCCCATGCAAACAGCGCTCCGACATTTGAGTATCAAACCGGGCCAGATGGTCGCCAATATGCAACAGGCGGCGAAGTCTCAATAGACACCTCTCCGGTTCCTGGCGACCCAGAAGCAACCGTTCGAAAAGCACAAACAATTAAGAGAGCTGCCCTGGCTCCAAGAGAACCTTCGGGGCAAGACAGGCAGGTAGCCGCTCAGGCAGCCCAGCTTGAGGCCCAGGCCAGACAGGAAGTGCAAGCTAAAAAAGCCGAAGAAAATGAAGAAGCTCTTGAAAAAAGCAATGAAGAAATTACCAATGGATCTCCTTTTTCCCGACGTGTAAAAAACAATTTTTCACCGTCTCCTGCCCCTTCAGGAAACCTGCTCAATATAATTTCCTGATCCATAAGCTACCAATTAAAACGTTTTTAGAACCCACTACGGACACCCCATATTCTATTGATCACTATAAATTTTTACAGTTGGTATTTTTTCCGAGTTGCTGATAAAATCCATCTTTGTTGTTTTGAAAAAAACATTTAAAAATACAGTTTGTTCTTAACTTCTATTGTAAAAATTTCTCCCAAACTTTGATGGAAAACGAAAAAAAAATTTTAGTAGTTGAAGACTCTCAGGTCCAACGAGAGGTTTGCGTTGAGCAACTTCGAGATATCGGTTTTGCAAATATTTTCGAAGCCGAAAATGGAATTCAGGCCCTTGAAGTTTTAAAGAATAGTTCCATTGATTTAATATTGTCAGATTGGGATATGCCGGAAATGGATGGACTGGAACTATTAAAAACCATCAAGAAAGATACTGCGCTGCAAAACACTCCTTTCATTTTCCTGACCGTTCACGACGATCAAGAAAAAAACAAAGAGGGGATGATCTATGGTGCCGTCGACTATATTGTCAAGCCATCGACCCCCGGCGACCTTAAAGAGAGCATTGAGATTATTTTCAAACGTGGGATCAGGAATATTTTGATTGTTGAAGATTCTGAACTGCAACGTGAAATTTGCATCGTCCAATTACAACAAATCGGGTTTGAAAAAATTACTGGCGCCACAAATGGGGTGGAAGCTCTTAACTATTTGGAGAGCAACCCCGTTGACATTATTGTATCCGACTGGGAAATGCCCGAAATGGATGGTTTGGAACTATTGAAAGCTGTAAAAAATAATCCTTCCCTAAAGGATATCCCGTTTATCATTCTCACTGTTTATAATGACCTGGAGAAAAATAAAGAAGCATTAAACTTGGGTGCTACCGACTATATTACCAAACCTTCGACACCAGATAGCCTGCATTTAAAAATCAGAAAAATTCTTTACTGACCTTTCCACAAACTTTTGAAATTTCGTCCTCTCCAAGACCCTAAATAATCGAGGTAAATAAGGCCCCGATCCCCACTCACGTAATACAATTATCCATTAAATATCAATCGTTTATTTTTTTTGGCTTTGGTTTTATTTTTATTTTGGAAACGATTAAGTCTTTATATATTCTCTCCTCCAAATTATTTTTAATTCCTAAACATTTGAGATTATAATAAGTGCTTCAAAAAATAGGGCTTTATTCACTTGTAGCTTTTGTTTTGAGGCATTGATGGGCCTACTCAATCAATTAGAGGGGAGGCTCTCCGCCCAAGGCTTGCTCCAAGGCGCAAAATCTACCAACGACGAGGAAAAACAAATTTCAATCTCAACACAACGAATCCTCTTAAAGCCATTACATTTTATTAAACCAAAAATAATGTTATGCCCTCAAAAAAGAAAAGTCGGAAAATATTAGAAGCTATTGAGGAAAAGCAAATTGAAACGACCGCAGATGTCAACTTGGCATCTGTTAAATTGGTTATTTTTACCTTATTAAACGGCTATTACGCATTTCAGGGAGAGTCCATTAAAGAGATTTTACCTACTTCTAAAATCAACGTGGTACCCGGAGTACCGAATTTTATATTAGGAGTCATCAATGTTCGGGGAGACATCGAATCGGTAATTAATATCAATGATTTTCTTGGCTTGCCAGAACAAAATAGTGAAAATGATAAAAATATAATTATTGCAGAAGGAGCAGGAATAAGATCGGGGATCCTGGTCAGTTCGGTAGAAGATGTAATGGATTTCCCTGAAGCCTCCATCCAACCGCCTCTCTCCTCCTTGAATGAAAAAATTAAACCGTTCGTAATTGGCGAGACAGATTATAAAAAGAAAAATGTTACCGTTTTAAATGTGCAGGAAATCTTTAAAAATATTTCAGCAAATTAAAGTCGGACTGCTAAAACCTGGATACCCGCATCGGAAAAGTTATGCGTACTAGCGAATCTATCAAGGAAGAGGAAATCGAAGTTTTAACCTTCCGAATCAATCAGGCTCGATTTGCGGTTGATTTGGATGAAGTTTATGAATTAATTGAATTGGATCAGGCCAACCAACGGGAATGCGATACTGTGCGGTTTGAAGAAGAGTTTATGTTTGGCAATATATCTATCCACTATATTTCGCCAAAAGTTTTGTTGCGAAAAAGTTCCGCCTCTTCCGGTATTTTAATCGACCAAGTGTCGGAGATCTGTAAAATTTCGATTGATTGTATTAAGCCATTGCCAGACTTGGTTAAAAAATTTAACCGAACCCGAATATGGGGTACGACTTTGATCGAACAGGAAATTGTTTATTTAATCGATCTTCAATAAATTTATAATTCAGGAAATAATTAATGGCACCTATTAAAGTTCTTGTTGTTGATGACAGCTTGCTAACGCAAGAAATAATAACTGTCATTTTTGATTCAGAAGAAGAGATAGAGGTAATTGGGGTCGCCAATAATGGATTCGAAGCCCTTGAATTTCTGGAAGCTGAAAAACCTGATTTTATTACTATGGATATTTCTATGCCAAAAATGGATGGCATGGAAGCCATAGAAAAAATTATGGCAAAAAACCCAATCCCCATTCTGGTAATTTCTGATGTCACAGATTCAAAAGTGGCCTTTGTAGCCCTGACACATGGGGCGTTGGAGGTTCTGCCCAAATCTTGGCTACAACCCGAAAAAGCCAGCGAACTGATAGCAAAGATAAAACTACTTTCTAAAGTAAAAGTCATCCGACATATTGGCACAAAACCGGAAGTCAAAAATGAAAATAATGGGAGCGATCAAACTAACGATGCGCCGCAATTTGACCACATCGTCTCCATTGCCTGTTCCACAGGAGGGCCAAAGGCATTGAGCGCTATCCTTTCCAATCTGCCCCCATTTTTTCCATTTCCCATTTTGGTTTCGCAACATATTGATGCGGAATTCGTAGAAAGCCTGATTGATTTTTTAAACGATGCCAGCCCATTAAGAATCCTGAAAGGGAAAGAAGGGGAATCCCCTCAAGCAGGAATGGCTTATATCTCGCCCGGCAACAAGCATATGACTGTTGACAATCTGGGCCTGATCTCTCTGGTAGAACCCGAACCAGGAGAAATTTACCACCCCTCATGCGATCGATTACTATCATCGGTGGCAGAAACATTCGGCGATAAAAGTATCGGAATTATCCTGACAGGAATGGGTTCGGATGGAGCTGAAGGGATGCAAAATATTAAAAATGTTGGTGGGCAAACAATCGCTCAGGACGAAGAAACCTCAGTCATATTTGGAATGCCCAGTGTTGCGATTGAAAAGAAATGTGTTGACCATGTTTTGCCTCTGCAAAAAATCAGCCCTTTTCTAATCAATTTGTCAAAAAATCAGGATCAATAGGTTTTTTATAAGAAAGAATAATTTGGCATGGAACTGACCCCTTTCGTTGATCTAATCAATAAAAATTGTGGGTTGCAAATTGAATCAAAACATTCCCCCAACCTGTCAGAGGCTATCCATGCGCGGATGACACTAAAGCAACTCAACAGCTCCAAACAGTATTTCGATTTCTTGATGAATAGCTCAGAAGAAATTCAAAATCTGATTAATCTTGTAACCAACAACGAAACATACTTTTTTCGCGAGCGACCTCATTTTCAGATTTGCATGGACCAATTGGTACCGAGCATTATTGAAAAAAAGAGATCAAAGCAACTAAAAATCATTAACGCAGGATGTTCCAGTGGAGAGGAGCCTTATTCGCTTGCCATCGCGCTTGCAGACAAATACGGAATAGATATCTTTAAAACCATTTCCATTATCGGCTTCGACATTAGCGAATCGGTGCTTCGAACCGCCAGAAAAGGGGAATTCGGCGCTCACTCTTTTAGGGAAACCAGCTCAACCTATCAAGAAAAATATTTCCAAAGAATTAAACAAGATCAATATAAGATAAATTCCTCCATCAAGGGGGCTGTAAAATTTTATCGCTGTAACCTGTCCCAACCTCCTTACCCAGAGTGGCTAAGCGATGCCGATATTATTTTTTACAGAAACGTATCCATCTACTTTCCACAACAAATCAAAAAATCTGTTTTCAAAAATTTGAGCAAGTCGCTTAATGACCATGGCTATATCATTTTAAGCTCCACAGAAACTTTTTCCCATAGCCTTGAAGGATTATCTCTTGAAGAAATCCAAAATAAATTTTTTTACACCAAAAAAGGAGGTTTTAAAAATAATCTTGTTAAAACTGCATCACGAACAAATATAAGAAAGAAGATTCAATCCTCAGAATCGACAAAAATAAATAACACCGTTTTGGCAATACCACCTTCAGCATCGATTCAAAAGAAAGATAAAAACGAAAATCCATCTAAGCTCTTTGAAAAAGGCCTCAGGTACGCAATACAAAAGGATTATGCAAAGTCCTTTTCCAGCCTGGAGTCCCTATTGGCAATTGAACCAACACATATTGAAGCTCAAAATCTTTGCGCCACAATTCACATTAATTTGCAGCAACTTGAAAAAGCCAAAGATAGATGCCTAAATGTAGTAAAACTGGATGAGTGGAATCTGGAAGCACGACTATTATCAGGAATTGTGGCACGTATGGAGGGAAACCACAAAGAGGCAACCAAATGGTTTAAAAGCGTATCCTTCATCCAGCCTTCATGCTGGACAGCACATATGTATTTGGCTGAACTTCATGACATGGATGGAGATTTAAAGGGGGCTTATCGAGAATATTCTCTTGCATTGAAACATCTAGAAATAACCGGTGCTGAAAAGAGAAACCTGTCTTATTTTCCTTTGGCCTATAGTCAGGAACAATTGGTTCACCTTTTCAAACACAATTTGAATAACCTGGAACAAAAAATTAATTTTTACAAAGCTTGATATGGTATTCGATATAAACAAATTTATTGGAAAGTTTTCCGAAGAAGCAGGTGAGCATATTGCTAAAATCAACAGCTCTCTTCTTGAATACGAAAAGGACACTTCTAATTTTGATCTTCTCAACAAAGTTTTTCGCTCAGCTCATACCATAAAAGGTTCTTCGAAAATTTTGCAATTATCTTATATCGCCGATGTTGCGCATAAGTTGGAGGACGTTCTTGATGCTTTAAGAAGCAAAAAAATTTCTCCCTCAAAAGAGCTATTTTCATTATTTTTTCGCTCTGTAGATCTGATTTCCGAAATGGTTGAAAAAACCGTTGCAGGGCAGAAAGATATTAAGGATGAGAAAGGAATTTGCAATGAATTAGAACGCTTACTCGAAGAAAAATCCTTCGAGACATCCGCGGGGAAACCAACCACACCGAACACAGAACAAATAGAAACTCCAACAAAAAAAATAAAATCTTCTGTTAAACAACCTAAGAAAAAGAAAACTGAGAGCCCAGAAAACTCACCTTCAACTGCTGAGAACAAGCCTTCGGAAAAAATCACTGAACCCAAAACACCTGAAGAGTCAATTAAAGTACGGGCTCAAAAACTGGATGATTCAATAAAAGTAATGGGAGAAATTTTATCCAACCACGGAAGGATGAAACAGGGATTAATTGATCTGGAAGAAATACTTAAAATCTCAAAGCAATATCTTGAAAACTTCAATAACTCTGAAACAATATCATATAAAAATAGTAATAGCCCCTCAATGCCCAATCAGGAAATTTCAAAGCTTCTCCACTCCAAAATTAAAGTGCATTCGTCCAACATGCGTGACGTGATGAATATTCACGGCTTGCTCACAGAAGACCTGAGAGAAAAAGTTTTGCAGTTGAGAATGATGCCCCTATCCAGTGCCGTTGAAACATTTCCCCGCCTGGTACGCGACCTTTCCGCATCATCAGGAAAGGAAGTTGATTTTATCTTGGAAGGTGTGGACACCGAAATGGATAAACGAGTCATAGAAAAAATTGGCGATCCCCTCCTTCATATGATCCGCAATTCTGTAGACCACGGTATAGAACCGCCCGAAGAACGAGAAAGCAAAGGCAAACCCAGAAAGGGAACTCTAAAAGTCGCAGCTCGATATGAAGGGGGAAATGTTCATATAGAAATTTCTGATGATGGGGGTGGCATCCCCATTGAGAAGATAAAGCAAAAAGCCCTGCAAAGAAATCTGCTGAATAAAGACGAACTCTCAAATATGTCTGAATCGGAAATTGCAAACCTGATCTTCGAACCCGGGTTTAGCACCAGCCCCATCATCACAGATATTTCCGGCAGAGGAGTCGGTATGGATGTGGTAAAGGGAAACATTATTGAATTACTAAACGGTTCCATTCAAACCGATACCTTCCCGGATAAGGGAACCTGTTTTACAATTCGCGTTCCTCTAACCTTAGCGGTAATGCGCATTTTGCTTTTTTCCATCTCGCAAACCTTATTCGGTTTTCCAGTCAGTTCCATTCGCGAGATCATTCGAGTTAAAAAAAGCGAAATTATCGAGGTGGTGAACAAACAGGCCATTCGATTGAGAGACCAGATCATACCTGTAACCGATTTAAAAAAAATAATAAAGCTCCCTCAAACGGAAGAAGAGCAGGAAAACGCGCTCATTCTTTTGCTTGCAATGGGAAATGAAACAATTGGCGTTATAGTGGACAACCTGATAAGTGAAGAAGATATGGAAGTTAAACCACTTCCTTCCCATATGAGAAATTCAGACTTGGCAAGTGGAGCAACCATTACTGGCAAAGGGGATGTTGTTATTCTTCTGCACGTTCCAAAAATAGTGGAAAAATCCAAAATGATACAGGAAGGCAAACAAACAAGCCGACCTGTTCAAAAAGAAAAACAACGCATTCTCGTGGTGGAGGATTCTGTCAGCACCCGCGAAATCGAAAAAAGTATTCTGGAATCCTATGGCTACCAAGTGGATATTGCTTCAGATGGCATCGAAGGTCTGGAAAAAACCCAAAACGTCAAATATGACTTGATCCTGTCGGATATTGAAATGCCACGACTGGATGGTTTTTCGCTGGTAGAAAAACTCAGAAGCGACAAAGAATATAAACACGTGCCGATTATTATTGTCAGTTCCCGGGACCGGGAAGAAGATAAAAGAAGAGGAATAGAAGTGGGTGCCGATGCTTATATAGTTAAAGGAAACTTCGATCAGTCAGATCTTTTGGCAACCGTCCAAAGCCTGATCTAACTGGGCCACGCGCGGTGGATGGTATGTCCCCTCATTAAACCTCATTTTATCCTTCGATTTAATATGGGAATTTTTTCTGGATAATCCATCCCTAAGACCGGATTACACAGGCGAGATTAATTTCGGCTTTCGGCCCAGACTGTGTGAAAACGTGGGTTGCAGATGATATTTTAAGAGACAACTTTCTCATTTATCTTTTAATCAGATCAAGTTGTTTTAGACCTGTGGTATTTGTTGATATGGATAGTATTTTGTAAAAAAAACATCTGTATTTCAGCTTTTATTTTAGAAAAATGAAGTCCTGTCAGGCC
>CAZECX010000003.1:0-78348 GCA_964510965.1 uncultured Nitrospina sp.
GTGTGGCGTTTGGATTCCTTATCTCGACCTTTTCTCCCTTTGACCAGGCTCGAACGCAATCAGGAACAATCCTATCTAAAGCCCAGTCTCCCCCCCCTATCACATTGCCCGCTCGGGTTGTTGCAATGCTGGGTCCTTTTTCCCTAAAGAAGGATTCCATATAAACCTTTGATATAATTTCAGCGCAGGCCTTCGAGGCACTATATGGATCCTTCCCTCCCAAGCGATCATTTTCTCGATAACCCCATAACCATTCAACATTTTCGTAACATTTATCGCTGGTGATAAGAACAGTTGCAATGACCGAAGGTTGGTCGCAAAGGCAATCGAGAAGATTCAGGGTTCCTAATGAGTTTGTTTCAAAAGTAAGAACGGGATTTTCATAAGATTTTCTTACGAGTGATTGGGCGGCGAGATGAAAAACGATATCCGGTCGAAATTGGTTCATTACTTTTTGCAGAGAAGTTTTGATTCGAACATCACCTTGGAAATGCTCAATTCGATCCGAAAGTCCTAATGCTTCGAAATGAGACGGTTCTGTCGGGACATCCACAGAAATACCGGCGACTGTTGCACCCAAGTCTAATAGCCAGGTGCATAGCCAAGAGCCCTTGAAACCGGTATGCCCAGTAATCAAAACCCGCTTCCCTTTATAAACATTCTCAAACATAAGTTTTTTCGTTTAATGTTTCTGACTTACCAGAAGGCATGCCCTTTTTCCCACAAGCTATTCAGGAAAACGGAATCTCGATAAGTATCCATGCAGGCCCAATCACCTTTATGATGGTAAACCATCAATTGGCCGTCTTTGGTAAGTTGTTCTAATGGACCGATTTCAAAATCACAATCTTCATTGGAATTAAGATAATCAAAGATTTTTTTTTGAAAAACAAAAAAACCACCATTGATCATGCCCTCTTTGATTTTTGGTTTCTCTATGAAACCTTGAACTTGTCCGCTCTCTGATTTTAATTGACCATAGGAGGAGCGAGGGCTGACACCCGTAACGGTCCCAATTTTTCCATGATTTTGGTGGAATTTCACCAGATCACTTATATTTATGTCACTGACACCATCGCCATAAGTAACCATGAAATCATCATCAACATACTTATGGATTTTATGGATCCTTCCTCCTTTAAGGGTATGCTCACCAGTATCAACCATAGTTATCTCCCAATCTTCGACCTTATCATTTTCATGGATTGTGATTTGGCGATCTTGCCCCAGTTTTACGGTGACATCATTATTGTGTAGCATATAGTGATAAAAATACTCCTTGATCACCTCGCCTTTATAGCCCAGACAAAGGACGAATTGGTTGAATCCGTGTTTGGAATAATGCTTCATAATATGCCAGAGAATAGGTTTGGTTCCTATTTTGACCATAGATTTTGGGCGGAACTCTGTTTCCTCGCGTAACCGCGTTCCCATACCACCACAGAGAATAACAACTTTCATCAAAAGCCTCTTGGAGTTGTGTATAAATAATTGAGTTGATTCATTTAGAAAATTTTTCGCATATGGAAAGAGTTTGTTCGATTTCTTTTTCCATATTTCCAGTTAAGCTAAACCCGGTATTTTTCAATTTGTCGATATTGAAATAGACCGGATCGTGAACCTCCATATTGTCATTGCCATTGATTTGAATAGGGATTGTTTTGCCATATTTCTTTTCATATACCATAGCAATTTTTTTTGCCACATCGGCAATAGAAAGAGAGCAATCTCCGCCTAAATTAAATAATCCATCCTCCCATTTCCCTGAAATTTTAAACAAAAAATGATCAACCGCCGCCGCAACATCATGCAGTGAAATAAAGTCACGGTGTTGTTGACCAGATGACTTCAAAATCATTTTCCCCGAAGTCATGGCTTGTCGACATAAATCATTAAAAACCAGTGTCCATCGGTTGACCCCAGAATCCATAGGATAGCCAAACCCATTGGACAACCTCAAGGTTAATGCCTCCATGCCCTTATAATGCTGGAAAAATCTAACCATATCTTCCGCGGCACGATGAGTAGCCGCATAGGGATGATGAGGTTTTGTGGGTGAATCTTCAGTAATCCTTCCCTGGCAATTTCCATAGACATGAAAAGTGGAAAAATATATGAACTCTTGAACCTGCTTTTGATTTGCAACTGACAACAGGTTTTGCGTTCCCAGAGAATTAGTTTCCCAAGCGGAACTAACATTGCTGAAAGAGTCATGTTCATTCAAAGCCGCCAAATGAATAATGGCATGAAGATCCTTCGAAACGGCTTTCTCTATTGAAGTTTGATCTAAGAGATTTAGCTGAACAATTTGAAAAGGTTTAGCCCAATCCGGAATTTTTGAAATATTTCGGCTCGTTCCCAGTACGATCGTTGACTCCGGATGATTTCTTTTCAGAAAATCGGCAATCCGCCCCCCGAGGTAGCCCAGTCCTCCAGTAATAAGAATTTTTAAATCCGGCATTAAGCGATATATAGGGTCTAGTGTTTGGTTACAAAGCAAAAAGACGGGATATCACTCAAAATAAAAATATCCCCTTGAATTTAAAAGAATTGTATCGTGATCACAGCACCAAGTCCAATACTAACATAATGAGAAAATGGTGCCAGACGAGGTTTTAGAAGTTCATGAAGTTTTTTTGGAAGCATCTGCCGATCATTATATAATAATTGACAAGCCTTTGATGAATGGGAAATCCACATCCCATTTGAATTTTAGACATTGGAAATGGCCAGAGAAGACTTAGGAAAAAGACAATAAAAAATATTATTGAAAAACCGTTGAATTCAATTTTATAGAAATACGTAGCAACTTGCCAAAATTATGTTTTTTTTCAGATTCCATTCACTTCCTCCCGTCACCCTATTTTCGGCATAGTAGATAGGATAACTGCGCTTTAATATTTTAAGGAATTTGTTTTGATTTTTTCCCAATTTTCCAGCCTTTGTGCATTGGTTCGCGGAAAGGGTTCTTCCCTGATTTTATTGTATGTGCTTGTTATTGGCAGTACAGCCATGGAATCTATCGGAATCGCTTCGTTTTACCCCCTCACCGAAATGCTCCAAGATCCCAGTCAACTTGATTACTACCAAAACAAGTTAGTGACCTGGGTTCCAGCACTGAATAATCTCGATAGAGATCAATTTTTATTTTATTCCCTTTTGGCTGTAGCGACTCTATTCGTTTTTAAAAACGCTTTTCTTGTCTTGGCAGGATATGGAAATATCAGGGTGATCACTCATCTCTATTGCTCATGGATGAATCAAATATTCAAAGTATATATGAATAAAGAGTATTCATTTTTCATGGAAAACAAAGCTGGCGACCTTGTTCAGCTCAAGATCATGCAAACCAATAAAGCCGCCGCAGCCTTAAGGATTTTCATATTACTCTTAGGAGGAGTGACAAACATCTTAGGGGTTTTTTTTGTTTTATGCTTGATGAGCTTCAAGGTCACTCTGGCAATTTCCATTCTGATGATACCCTTGTATTTCATCACGATGAAAATTTCACGTGAAAAAGTTTATAAAGCAGGGGACCGTCTTGTTCAGCTTGAAAAACAAGGCTTCGGGCTCACCACAGAACTTCTTTCTGGAATCAAACAACTCAAGGTTTTTTGTGCGGAAGACCACTTCCAAAAACGGATTGGAAAAATTTGGCAAGAATACTCTCAACATTTCATACGCAATCAATTCCTAACCACTTTGCCCCGGCCAATACTAGAGACATTCGTAGTACTTACCGGAGTTGGAACATTAATGATGTTTGAAAATGTCTCTGGCCAGGGAAATGAAATATTTCCTGTGCTTGCAGTATTCGCTGTAGGTTTATTTCGAATTCTTCCGTTATCATCAGCATCCAGCTCCCAAGCTATGTCACTTGCATCTGTCCTTCCCTCAGCTGAAACTGTCGCAAAACTACTTAGAGAAGAAGTAAAAGAAAAAACGGGACGCGCAATTCCTCGAATGGCTGAAAAAATCGAATTCCAAAATGTTTCTTTTTCTTACAACAATCGAGAAATGATTTTAAAAGATATGACTTTAAAGTTTGAGAATAATAAATTCTATGGAATTGTCGGTGTTTCTGGTAGCGGAAAAACCACGATCATCGATTTATTAGCTGGTTTTTTTAAACCGCAAAATGGCGGGGTAATGATTGACGGCGTAAATCTGAATGATGCTGATATCAGCACCTGGCTCTGTCAAATAGGGCTGATCAGCCAGGATGCTTTTTTATTTAGTGGAACGATAGAGGATAACATCTGCTTTGGTGTTGACATAGAGAATAGGGATCATGCCCTGATGATAGAAGCAGCAAGAATTTCTTTTGCTGATGAATTTATTGAACAAATGTCAGAAGGATACCAGACATTGGTGGGGGAGAGAGGAGTTAAGCTTTCAGGGGGACAAAGACAGCGATTGGCAATCGCAAGAGCAATTTATCTGGACCCTCCCGTTCTTATTTTTGATGAAGCTACCAGTTCTCTGGATGCAAACTCAGAGAGAAAGGTTCAAAGGGCCATTGAAGCACTGCACGGCAAAAGAACCGTTATAGTAGTAGCTCACAGATTGGTCACGATTTCCCAGGCCGACTATATATATGTGATAGAAAGCGGCCATCTAGCCGAAGAAGGAACACACGAAGAATTAAAATCTGGAAGTGGACTATACAGCCAACTTTGTGCCAAGCAAAGCTTGAGCTAGGAAACATCCAGTCTGCCTGTTGAACCTTCAAATCAAATAGGTTTATAAGAAATTTAACTCCTTAGCAATTTTAATTTATGATAGAATTGTTTTACTTTTAACTACTTACAACAATCCAATTACGCACCATGAATATAGACATAAGCAAACCCTTTGACTATGAAACTGGGTTTTATCTTACGACTACATTTAGCTGGATGAGTAAATAGCTGGATGAGTAAATTCGTGACCCATTTAGAAATCTTTCAAAAGCGGGACATTTGCATCAACAAACTTCCTCATAGCCATATGATTTCTTTTGTTGAAAAATCTTAAAAAAAGAGATGGGTGAGAGAGTTCAATAAAAAAACCTCACATATGGGGTTTACGGATCGTATATTTCCCAGGTTAATACAATTCGGTTTTGCCGGGCTTTTATTAATTCTGTCGCTGGATTCAACATAGGTTCTTGTGATCGATCAAACCCCAAATTATTTCAATATTGGAACACGAAAAATTGGCGCGGATTTTACTCCGCTAGTAATTGCCGAAATTGGCATAAACCATGAAGGCAGTTTCAACAAAGCCATTGCTATGGTTGATGATGCTTTTGAAGCAGGTTGTGAATGTGTGAAATTTCAAACACACATTATCGAAGATGAAATGATTCCCAATGATGTTATTCCCGGCAATGCAAATGAAAGCATTTGGGAAATAATGAAGCGTTGTGCCCTCACAGAGGAGGAAGACATCCGCCTCAAACAATATGTTGAATCAAAGAGAATGTTATTTCTATCCACCCCTTTTTCCAGGGCAGCTGCAATTCGGCTGGAGAAAATGGGCGTTCTGGCTTATAAAATCGGATCAGGGGAGTGCAATAATTATCCTCTTATAAAGCATATCGCCTCCTATGGGAAACCCATTATTTTGAGCACCGGGATGAACGATGTTAAATCGATCATTCCTGCCGTGGATATACTTAAGAAAGCAAGGGTTCCGTATGCTCTTTTGCATTGCACCTCAATGTATCCCACCCCTTATGAGAAAGTCCGTCTGGGAGCTTTGAATGATCTAGCAAAAAATTTTCCAGATGCCCTCTTGGGACTTAGCGATCATTCATTGGGAAATTACACATGCTTCGGAGCAATTCCAATGGGTGCAAGAATTCTGGAAAAACATTTCACTTCAGAAAAAAACTGGGATGGACCGGATATTGCTATCTCCATTACACCCATTGAGTTGAAAGAATTGATAGATGGTTCTAATGCGATATTTAAAGCCCTGGGAGGTTCAAAAAAAATACTCTCGGAAGAACAACCAACTATTGATTTTGCATACGCTTGTGTAGTGACACTAAGAGAGATATCAAAAGGAGAAGTTTTTAGCGAAGAAAATTTGTGGGTCAAACGTCCCGGAACTGGAGAAATAAAAGCGGTAGATTTTGACACCCTGATAGGACAAAAGGCCACACGCAACCTCAACAAAAACACTCAATTGAACTGGAATGATGTTAAAAACTGATTCTTACAATAAAAAGAACAAGCATAGAAAAAAAATTTTGTTTATTACGGGCACACGTGCTGACTTTGGTAAACTTAAGGGTCTCATAGAGCACGTTAAAAACAATGGACATTTTGAACACGGCATTTTTGCCACTGGAATGCATTTGTTAAAACGTTATGGATCTACAATCAATGAAATTCGTAAAGCCGGATTTAAAAATATATACCCTCACATAAACCAAGATGATGTTGTAGGCGCCCAAATGGATTATGTTCTGGCAAACACCATTCAGGGATTAGGGCTTTATGTAAGAGAGTTCAGCCCGGATTTAATTGTAGTCCATGGAGATCGAATTGAGGCTTTAGCAGGTGCCATGGTAGGCTCGTTGAATAATATCCTAGTCGCCCATGTCGAGGGAGGCGAAATTTCCGGAACAATTGATGAACTTCTCCGGCATGCTATAACAAAACTATCCCACGTTCATTTCGCAGGAAACAGGCAAGCAAAAAAAAGACTGATCCAACTGGGCGAAAAACCCGCAAACATTTTTGTGATTGGCTCGCCAAATATTGACATAATGCTTTCTAGCCGGCTTCCCTCTCTTCAAAAAGTGAAGCGGCGTTACCGAATACCTTTTAAGAAATATGCGATTTTTTCTTACCACCCGGTTACTACCGAATTACCCCTGCTCAAAAAAAATATTACGACTGTAGTTAACGCTCTGAAAGAATCCGAATTAAATATAGTTATTATTTACCCAAATAACGATACCGGCTCAGAAATAATTGTCCAAGAAATTTCTAAACTGGAAAGATTGGATAGGTTTAAGCTGGTGACTTCTATGCGATTCGAATATTTTCTAACTCTTTTAAAACAGTCATCGGCTATAATCGGAAACTCAAGTGCGGGGATCTGTGAGGCTCCTGTTTATGGAGTTCCTACAATCAACATTGGCTCTCGTCAGAACAAAAGATTCGATCACGATTCCATCATCCATCTTTCAGAAAATCACAATAAAATTCTCGACACATTGCAAAAACTTCCTAAAAAATCTTCGCCCTCTCTGCACTTTGGAAAAGGAAATAGCGCAAAACTATTCGGTGAAATTCTAAAAAAAGAAAGTTTTTGGAAAAGAAGTTGCCAAAAAACCTTCCGTGAAATTTAACACCAATACTGCCGTGATATACAAGCTGAACTTCGGAGGCCAATAAATATTATTTTAAAAATATTTGCTTCCTCATTTAAAGGCTCTCTTTATGGCTGGAAATAACAACGAAGAATATGTGATTGGGATTATTCCCGCACGTGGTGGATCAAAAGGAATCCCGAAAAAGAATATTTGTCTATTGGCGGGAAAACCTTTGTTGGTCCATACAATTGAGGTAGCGCTACAATCGAAAGTTTTATCAAAAGTGCTTGTCACAACAGATAGCGAAGAAATTGCTGCAGTGGCATTAAGCTGTGGTGTTGAAGTAATTCATCGTCCGGTAGAGTTAGCAGGTGACAACACCTTAACCCTTCCAGTTTTAAAACATGCCCTTCAACAGCTGAAAGGGAAAGCCGTCCCCAGTAAAGTTGTAACCCTGCAACCCACATCCCCACTCAGATTGGCACGCCATATTGATGAGGCAGTTAATCTCCTTTCCAGCGACTGGGATGCCGTAATTAGCGTTAGTGATGTTGAACAAACACCCTATAAAATGTATCAACTAGAAGGGGAAAAGCTTCTCCCTTTCATGGAAGGTCCTTTCAAAGAGATGCCTCGCCAGCAATTACCAAAAGTCTACCGAGACTGTGGAGCAGTTTATGTTACCTGGTACGATGTTTTAATGAAAAAAGATTCTATTTGGGGAGATAGTTTCCGTTCTTACTACATTGACCCTGAATATGCTGTTGATATTGACAATAGAATTGATTTAAAATTTGCCGAAGTTCTACTAAAAGAAAGAGAAAGTATTGATTATTAAAAACAGCTAAACTAAAATTTGTAATTTACAAATAGCCTCAAAGGATTCAATTAACATTCATTTCTCTACTACCTTCTACCCCGGCTTGCAAGCCACTTAGCTAGCAACTAATTTCCTCTTATGTCCAGAACATTAAACGTATCCATAATTGGTTCAGGACAAATTGGCAGTCGTCATTTACAAGCACTTTCAAATTTAAAGGGATCTGTTTGTATTCAGCTGGTAGATCCTTCTTCAAAATCACTTGAAATTGCATGCCAGCGATTTCATTCCGTTTATCAAGAAAATTCAGAAAGAATATCGCTGCAAACATTAAATTCGATTGATGGATTGGATGAGTCCCAGGATATAGTTATTATCTCCACAGATGCCGTTGTCAGGAGCAAAGTCTTAAAAGAATTGATCCAAAAAAAAAACATAAAGGCGATAATTTCCGAGAAAGTTTTGTTTCAAACTGAAGCAGAGTACTTCGAAATGGATGCCCTTCTTAAAGAAAAAAAAATCCCCGTATGGGTAAATTGTATTCTACGCGCAACAGATTTTTTCAGAAATTTGAAAACTCTATTAGACTCAAACGAGACTATCCTAATGAAAGTAGATGGGGCCGATTGGGGATTGGCCTGCAATGGGATTCATATTCTTGATTTATTTGCCTTTCTTTCAGGGTGCAAGGATTTCGAGTTTACTGATATTAGATTTGATCGGGTGATTCCAGATTTCAAACGTCCAGGCTCCAAAGAGTTTATAGGTGAAATGACTGGAAAGAATTCGCAAGGACATAAACTTATTATGAACTGTAAAGAAAGTGAGCACGAAAAAGAGAACCAACGTGGTGTAAAAACCATACAAATTGAAAATGGATCCAATCACCATATCATTACAGTGCATATGGATCGAGTTACACATAAATCTAAAACAAAAAATAATGAAACAGAAGTAACAGAATCTTTACCTCTTCAAAGCCAAATAACTCACCGACTGATTGAAGATATTATTAAAAATGGTTCTTGTGGTCTTCCAACATATTCAGAATCAATGGGCCTTCATTTATTTTTAATTCGGGCATTTTTGGAACACCTTTCAAAAACAACGGGAAAGAGAGTCACACGATGTCCGATAACCTAAACTCTGCACACCCAGTATTATTTGGAGTGGGACCCATTGGAAAGGAGTACTGCAAAATTTTACAACAGCTCGGCTCCGATTTTCATGTAGTCGGAAGAAGCGTGACTGGAGTGAATCAATTTATTTCCGAAACAGGAATTCATGCGTTTTCAGGTGGCGTAGAAGGTTGGAAAACAAACAGAGCTCCGGATACTAAATTCGCAATAGTTGCCGTCAACCTAGAGGAATTGGCACAAACCACCTTGGATTTAATGGATTGCGGAATCCGAAATATATTGATTGAAAAACCCGGCGGTATAAATGCTGAAGAAATTGGAAGAGTTAAAGATAAGGCTAAAGCAACGAAATCCAATGTATGGATAGCCTATAACAGGCGGTTTTATGCTTCGGTATTAAAAGCTCAAGAGATTATTCGCAATGATGGGGGAGTAAAGTCATTCAATTTTGAGTTTACCGAATGGCCGCATACTATCTTGGAAGGAGGATTTAGTGAAAGCGCGAAAAGAAATTGGTTTTTGGTAAATTCTACCCATGTGTTAGACACAGCCTTTTTGCTGGGTGGCTATCCAGAAAAACTAGAATCCTTTGCCCTTGAGGGATGTGATTGGCACCCAGAGTCCGCTATTTTTTCCGGTTCGGGTATATCTGAAATTGGCGCCCTGTTCTCATATCAAGCAAATTGGCTGGCACCGGGGCGTTGGTCTGTAGAAGTTCTTACACCCAACAATCGATTGATCTTCAGACCACTTGAAAAACTCCAAGTGCAAAAACCCAAATCTGTAACCACTGAGTTTATAGAAATTGATGACCATTTGGATAGAGAGTATAAACCTGGTTTTTTCAAACAAACGGAGTTGTTTTTAAAAGGGGGAGAGCACAACAATTTTTTATCTGTGGATAAGCACTATGAGAATGTAACTAAGTATTTCCTGAAGATTGGTTACCCTAACCGAAAATAAAAAACCGACCGGTTATTACTGCTGGCATAAACGCGTCGGTTTTATTTCTCTTAGAAGCTCTTTCATCCATAATCTTGTCAAAACCTTACCAAATGCTTGAGCCGATCTGCCGTAACGATTAAAATAAGACTCTACATAGTCATAACTTTTGGGGGATGTGAAAAAAGTGAATTCCGTTTCCGAAGGGTGTTCAAACTCGGAAAGACCTCTTCCCGCCTTCAACCATGACGAGATGTCATACCTTAAAAGCACATTTTCACTTAGGTTGAGCCGGTTGGTGTCCAGATAATTCTTATATCCCGATTTATAGTATTGATATAAATCACTTAGCATTCGTTCTGGAATAATATTTGTTGCCACCTCTTCCAGCGTACCTTTAAGAAGATCCACCAAATCACTAGTATGGGAGATATAGGCCTTGCAAGAATATGTTTGCAATAGATTGCTTCCCGCATCTCCATTAACAAGGCGATCATAATTTTTCTTGTCTAGATAGAACTCGGAAGCTTCCTCGAAACTTTCAAATAACTCCTCATGAGTTTCCCGGACAAATTCTGTATAAAGTTTCGATAGTTTAGGATGTGAAGAGAAATTCTCAAGAAGCTTGAAGGAAAAATCTTTTAAACTTAATTTATATTCACGAGCAATTTTAAAAAATCCGACAAAAGGCGCTCCGTTATAAACAACAGCTAAAATTAAGTGAAAAACCCTGGCCTTGATATATTCTTCAAAGGAAAATGTATTGGTTGCCACTACGATTTCTTCTAATTCAATAGATTTACCAGCATATACCAGATCGGAGAAACTACGTGGAAGCGCCCGATACTTTTTGACAAAACCATGCTTATTAAGCTTGGTTTCATCCAGTTTCATTTCAGTGCCATCTAAAAGCATTAGCTGATATGGGACAATCTTATCCAGTCCTGCATCCATTAATTTAGAAATGGATGAAACATGCGTTTCAAAAGTTTCCCCGGGGAGACAAGTTATTACTTCGCTTTGCGTACCCTGTGTTGCGGTGCGCAAACTTTCTTGAACTGACAACATTGCGTCAACTGATATATTTTTCCTTTTAATATTCTCCAGAACATCATCAGTCATGGACTGCACAGACATCCACATAGGCATGGAAGTATTCTTAAGTGTCTTGCTTATGTTGATCAAATTATCCTGGTTATTTTTTGCGGATGATGCAAACATGGTCGAGGGATAGTTATGCTTATCGTAAATTTCATTGATATACTCCGCAAAGTCTATATCACTTTTAAACTGTCCAAAATTTGGATCAGCGATCATTAAATTATTCACTTTGCTGCCTACCCGATTGGCTATGTATTTCAAATCATCTTTTATCCGTTGCCCATCAAACCTACTGACCTTCCTATAGAAGTCATGCCCCTCATGACAGAAGGTACAGCTATATGGGCATCCCCTATGAGTTTCAAGCATGGGAGATAGCTTTCCATCAAAAAATTCATCCAGCAGACCTGTGGTGTAAGGCGACGGGTAATCATCAATCGAACGGCTTCGAGTAATAGAATTAAAAGGAGCAAGTTTCCCATCATCTGACAAAAACAGGCTCCCCTCTAAAGCGGTTTTTTTCATTTTCTCGATATCAAATGATGATTGATGGGCATTATCCAGCAGGCTTTTGAAGCTCGTTTCACCCTCAAACATACAATAGAAATCAACCAACCCTTTGTAACGAGTCATGAAAATTTCCTGCTCTTCGGTATCATAAGAAATGTAGGGACCCCCAAATACGACTACTACATTTTTGTTTATGGATTTCACGTACCTGGCGATGGAAATATTCAAATTATGGTTCCATGGATAATTTGAAAGCCCCAATATATCTGGGATTTTCTGGTTTATTTCCGAAATCAGTTTTTCGGGGTACTTGAAAAGCTTAAAATTCAAGTCTGGATAAAATTGCTTGCAATATGCCCCAACCATGCCAACATTCAGCGGAAAACTATCATTCGAAATGGTAATAGTAGTGTGAGTCAGGTCTGCTAAATATATTGATCTATTCATATCAAATGCCCGAAGGGACTGACGAAAAAACGGAATTTAGAAAATTGAGCCATTTGAAGCGAATCTGTGAATAAACAAAGAGTAACTAACAAATTGAAAACCGTAAAAAAGCTTGGGATTTAATTTACCCTAAAAATCCCATGAATTTAGCCGAAGTCAAGTTGCTCAATTTTACGCTTAAACTGAAAAAATCTCAACCAGGGAAGTGTTTTTAGGCAATTAGAAGTTTCTATGGGTAATAAGGAACCGGCTCCCGAATACACGAACCGTTTGGCAAAGGTGTCTCGGCATATTTCTTAGGTAAGCTTTTTACCCACCTAGCTCTGAATTCACCTAGCTTTAGTTGATAAAATTTTCTGGTTATTTTTATGGTATCCTTCTTCCAATTTGGAAAGGGTGGCATCATTTATTGAGCGCAAATTTATTTTAATTGATCATTTTCGATATTTTTAAACCTCAAAATAGCCCTCTACCCCCACTACCAACTATGCTAAATTAAAATCTTGGTGGCATCACGGTCTCACTAAATTTCTTTTCCAGGCACTAAAAGGAGAGCTTCGCAAATGAAGTCCTTTGCTAAAATTGTTTTTATAAATAGTATTATTTTAATTATTGGAGTGATTTTTCTTGAGCTTCTCTTCGGTAATTGGACCTTATATATTTCAAATAATTTTTTAAAAAAGGATTCTACCGCGCGTTTTACCGACCGCTACTATGAAACGGTTTTCACAATGTGTCCCGATGAGCGTTTGCACCATATTTATTGTCCCGAAATTTCCCATAAAAACAAGATGCTACCTACCGATGGGGGAGAAGTAATAGTGAGTTTTATTAATAAATCGTCCATCAGGGTTGCGGGACCTAGTGACATGTCAGCAGTTACGGATGTGACTAGTTACGATGTAATCAATATAGGTGACTCGTTTTTACAAGCAGATGAAATACCTTATGAATATACCTTGAGCAGCGTAATGGAAGAAGCCAGCGGGAAAACGGTCCTGCAGGTAGGAATGGGAAGTTGGGCACCGCTAAACTTTTATGCTTGGTTGAAAAAAAATGAGTTGCGTAAAAATGTAGAGGTAAATATGTTTGTAATGACCAACGATTTTCTGCCTAACTATGGGCTTTCAAACTTGAACTATTATCGTTTGGGAGAAATGGGGGAATCGGGTGAACTGCAATTTGGAGATTTCAGCTTTATGTGGAAAATATTTGGGGAATCTGAGTTCCCGTCGCTGCTAAAACATGCACTGGTAATGAATTCTGCAATCTATAGGCTTTTACTAAGAATAAAAACCAAGTGGAAAGAAAAAAAATCACCCTTAAGCATATCTTCACCTGACATGTTTTCAGATATATTGACAGACCCTGTTAAAGACTGTGATCGCATAAAGAAATATGAAAATATTACCGTTTTGACTCGTGATTATGTACGTTTGGCTTTTAATAAGAGTTGTTGGAATGAGGAACTACATAAATATGTTGATAGCGCTATAAAGGATATACGAAAATCTATTAACGAAGTAAACAAGGTAGGTGGAAAGATGCGAATCTTGATGATACCTGCTGCCTGGGCATTTGAGGATGAAGGTGTTGATGGCAAAACCCATGATGCATATAATATGGATGCTAATGCTGCAATTACCGCAGAACCGCTTGTAGAATATCTCAAGTTGAAATTGTCTGACACTAATATTGAAGTAGTATCTTTAGAAAAATTGATTAAAAGTGCTAAAAAACAGACAAATAAAAATTATTATTTCCCTACAGATGGACATTGGAATAAAAAAGCACATAAAATGCTGGGCACATGGTTGGCTGAACCATTTCATTGATAATCTCACACCCAATTCAGTTTTTGCTTCCTCAATTAGGTAAAGGAAGGCGGCACGCCTTACCTCTATTAATATAAATTTTTTTATCTTTTAGGCGCTAAATCCTGCCGTCCTTATTAATTATTTTATGAATCTAAAGTTTTCCGTCCTTTTTAATTCCTTGTGATTGCACCTGAGAAATGAACCAGCCAAATGATAATAATGGGTTTTCAGTTTCCGAAAAAACTGATGGACCAAGAGATTACCATCGTAATCCCAGGCCTGGAGGCAACAACCATAAGGCTTTAGTTGTGATTCAGGATCTTTCCTGTGGATCCCTCTTTCCCTTGTTGGGGGTCTATTTTAAGCAGGGTCCCTTTTTGATTTATTATCAAAGAGCCACTCGCGGAGGCTTGAGATTAGCTTTTCTGCTTCACCTATTTGGAATTGCAACATCCGATCCATTAAAAATCAAAGATTTATTTTATTTCGGCACCCCAAATACGAATTTTTGGGAAATCCAATACCAGGTCACTAAGACCTGCAAAGATCAACTGGATCGGATTGAAAGCATTATCGAAACATATATTCCCAAGTGCACTCTTTATAGAAAAAAAATTTTTGCAACGAATGTAAGTCGTGCATGGCAAGTCTGGATTAATGAAGCCCTCCTTTTGCACTCTGTAGCCAGGAGGTTAGGAAAACAGGAGAATATTCCTACGGACCATGTGATTCTTATTTCTCGATATGCTTCCTTGTTGAAAATTTTAAATTTGAACCCATCAACAAAGAATGACGTTTTTGTCATGTCCCACCCCAATCAGAACAAGGCTGTTTTATATCCTCTGGCCACAGTACTTTTTAGCATCTTGGAAGTACTGCAGGTATTTTTTAAATTTTTTATACCCAAAACAACTCAGGCTTCAAAATCTTTTTATTCTTTTAAGCTTGGTGCAGCAGCCGCCTGGGGAACTGAAGGAATGGACAAAAACCAAAAAGACGATTTGTATTGGTGGCGCAATAGCTCAATAGCTGCAGATCGTTTGTTTTATATGTTTGAGCGAGAAAATATCCAACCCACTAGGGATCGAGTAGGGCAAGTCAAAAATCTTGGTATTGAATCGGTGGCGTTGAATTCCAAGTTTCCAGGAGATTATCCAAATTTAATAATTCCAAATATACAAAATCAATCATTATTTATATCAGTACGAAGATTTTGTTTAATATCCAAGCTTGCCTGGACATCCTTTATCAAAGACGAGTTTTCTCAGGCAGTATTGGCGTTAGTGTGTTGGCAATATTTTAAAGGTAAAAAGCTTTCCGATATTTACAAGAAATTAAATCTAAAAGGAATATTTCATTTTGAAGAAGCAGGTTTGGATTTAATCTCGCTTGCCTCTGATATGAGCGATTCCATTCGCATTGGAACACATTGGGCTTCTCACGCCGGTATTAATCAAATTTGCAGCCGAAACCATCAGGTATATTTTCTTTGGGGGCATCATGATGCCCAACTCGCTCTGGATGCGGGGTCAATATCCAAAAATTTACTACTTTCAGGATGTTTTTTGTCCGACCACTCAAACAATGAAGAGCATCAAAATGCTCAGAAAAAGGTACAAGAAATGCGAAAGCAGGGTGTTCGTTACATCCTTACTTTGTTCGATGGCTCTTCCCCAAGTCCCGATTTCTACGGATTTTTCCTGAATTGGTTAATTGAAGATCCTCATCTAGGATTACTAATAAAAGGAAAAGGGGAGCTAAGGATAGATAAAAATGATGACAATTTAAATGATTTGTTTATACGTGCAGAAAAAACCAATCGACTGTACGTAATGGATCATACATCTTCACCCGGAGACGCTGCTACCTTGTCCGATTTTTCAGTGGGCATTAGCACAATATCTGCTCTGGTCGTAGCGGCTATTCAAGGAGCCAAAATAATTTTCCTGGATTATGAAAAGGTTGATCAAGGGCCTCAAAAACAATATTGTATTTTGCACTCATTGGGTCACAATCGTTGTGTTTTTTATGAAACTAAATTATTACGTCAGGCAATTACTGATTTCTTTACCAACCCCGCTGCTAACCCAAATTTGGGAAACGCCACTCCCATTTTGGATAAGATTGACCCTTTCAGAGATGGAAAAGCCAGTCAGAGAATTGGTGAATTCGTCGCCTCGTACCTTGAGGAACTGGATAATGGATCAAGCTCGGATGATGCTGTTCGTGTCGCAACAGATCGATATGCCCAAAAATGGGGACAAGATAAAGTAATTCGAAGAATATAGTTTAAACCTTGAATCACCTTGAAAGAGTACCAACAAATGAGGGAGGTTAGATTGTGGCTTTAAAAAAAACTAAAGAGCAGGAAGAGATAGTAAATACATATAATAAAAGTATTGCTGAGGGAATTATTGACATAGAAATTACTTCTTGTCTGTGCAACTCTGAAGAATTTGTGAAAATAGCCGATTTCGATCGTTATGGATTTTGGCATCCTGTCAGTGTTTGTAAAAATTGTGGATTGATGATGTATAACCCGCATCCAACCGCAAAATCCTACAAAGAATTTTATGAATCTGACACCTACCGCAAGGTTTATGATGAAGGAAACTTTATTGAGCAAGCACCTGATCGCTTTAAAAATGGGCAGGGGGAACAAATTGCCGATGCTCTTTTACCTTTTATTCGGGAACGATCTCTTTCAAGCGTTTTGGAAATTGGTTGTGCAGGAGGATGGAATCTTGCTCATTTTTCTCGCGAGGGCTATCAGGTAGTTGGTTACGATTTTGGCCCTGGACTGGTTGAGTTTGGAAAAACTCAAGGATTGGATTTACGATTGGGGTCTCTTCAAAATGTGAAAGGAACGTATGATGTCATTTTATTAAATCATGTAGCGGAGCATTTTACGGACTTTCTGGGTAATATGCAGGATCTTGCAAAGCACTTGAGCCCTCAGGGATTAATATATGTAGGGGTCCCTAATATAGATAATTATGGTTGGGGCCAATTGCAAAATGCACATGTATTTTACTTTTCCCCAAGAACCTTTAAGCATTATATGCAAGCTTGTGGTTTCAAAATAATTGAGTTTGGTCCGGATCGAAAAATCCACATGTATGGAATATTTGAGAAAAACGATGAAATAGAAAATTCTAACGCCCTTCAAGAAGAATGCGATTTGATTCTACGAAAGGTAAGAAAAGGTAAAATTAAGGATGGGATTTTAAGGGTAATGAAAATGCTAGGGCTTAAAAAAGGTTAAAGGTAGGGTTCCCCATCTTTTCTGGTTTTTTTTCGACTTGCCGGTGAACCATGGACCACTGAATGGTCGCTGACATTCTTCAATACAACTGACCCTGCCCCTATTACGCTGTGCGCTCCAATTTGGACTTGGTGCAAAATATTGGCCCCCATACCCAAGGCAGAAAACTCCCCTACCCGCACGTTTCCACCTGTCGCGGCATTAGGCATGATGCTGGAAAAATCCCCAAAAAAATTATCATGGTCAATAGATGAATTAGTATTTACAACACAAAACTCTCCAATTTCTGAACCGCTGTTGATTACAGCTCCAGCCATTACGACGGTCCCTTGCTTCAGGCTCACTTTCCGTGCAATTTGAGCTGCAGGATGAACCGCTTTAACAAAATTAAAACCCGGAATTAATTTCAAAACTTTTTGTGCGATTAAATGCCTTATCCAGTTGTCCCCAACAGCAATGATTCCACCTTCTACCTCATGCTTTTCTATCAACTGGGGCAATTCATCATCCGAACCGAGCACTTCATATCCGAAACATTTAGCACCTGAAGGTTGGTTCATGTCAATTAATCCGAGGATTTTATAAAGACCCTCTTGTTCTATAATGTCAGCAATGACTTTGGCGTGGCCTGAACCGCCAAAAAGGACAATGTTTTTCATTGAGATATTTCTTTCGGTCGGTTTTTAATTATAAACCTCTTTTAAGGTGCTTGTTGAATGGGGGAAAGTATCATTCAGCTTTTAAAATGTTTAATATTACTTTCGAAGCCGACTGAGTAATTTTATTTTTTATTAACGGTGTCGGGAATATAATTTCCCAGCTAGAATTATAAAGTTTCATTTCAATCTAAAATTATTGAGCTGCATACTTTAAATAGTATATCTACCCACCATTTATTTACCATGGGCACAAACTCTTATTTCGATGCCATTAGCCAAGTCTTGAAACTCAAATTGTCTAATTCATATCGCACTAACAACGATTATTTATAATACACCTTTTTTGGGTCCTCCCCAAACATGCCTTCTAGTAAATTGAGGGTTGTAATTTAAAAAACTGATTTCATGTGAAATTTGGCAGAGCTTGACTGGATAAAAGAATGCTTTTATGATGATAATATTTATTCAATAATCAGGTTTTTAATTTAAGGGGGTTACGATGAAAGTTGTCATCGTAGGAGTTGGAACAATGGCGATGATCGTTGCCGATATTATTATAGAAAGTCACAATTTTAAATTGGCGGGATTTGTCGGAACTACTGAGGAAGAAAAAGTTCTACGTTCTTCAAATGTGTATCATGAATTCCCATTTTTAGGGGATCGCGGAATCATTCATAAACTCAAGGAGGAAGATATTCCAGGGTTTGTTTGCGCAATTGGAGATGTGTATATTCGCGAGAAAGCATATTATGAATGTTGTGAAGCGGGGTTGACCCCTGTAAACGCTATATCAAGCAAAGCAATTATAAACCCGGATGTTTCTCTGGGGAGGGGGGTAATTATTGCACCAGGAGTAATTCTTTCACATGGAGTAAAGATCGGTGACAATACAATTTTAGACCCCGGGGTGGTGATGGATGTTAACGCCAGCGTGGGTTTGCATTGTCATTTATCTCCGGGGGTTGTAATCGCCGGAGGATGCGCGATTCAGAAAAATGTAATGCTGGGAGCAGGTGTAATCATCGAAAAAAGCCTTAAGATAGGGAAAAATCAAGTGGTTGCTGCCGGAACTGTAGTTAATGAAAGCCTCGAAGGATTATACCGGAAGGAGTCTGAATGATGAGGCAGAAAGAACTCCTTATTCTGGTAACGGGTGGGGCAGGCTACGTGGGAGCTACGTTTATTCGAGATGCTCTTGCTAGAGGCTATCGAGTGCGCTGCCTTGACATATTAATCTATGGGGGCAAAGCCCTGGTGGGGTTTTTAAGCAACCCAAATTTCGAATTAATCAAAGGGGATGTGCGTGTTAAAAAGGATGTAGAAAAGGCTTTAGAGAATGTTGATATTGTTATCCATCTTGCCGCTGTTGTAGGCGATCTACCTTGCCAGGTCGCGCCCAAATCATCATTCCAGATAAACTTTCAAGGCACTCAATTGGTGGCTGAATCGGCAAAACAAAAAAAAATCCGCCGGTTTATATTTGCATCCACATGCTCCAATTACGGCGTGGTAGATCCAGAGATCCCAGCAGACGAAAACCGAAAATTGAATCCTGTCTCCCTTTACGCTGAAACAAAAATTGACTGTGAAAATTTTTTAACCTCTTTGCAAGATGATTCTTTTTATCCTACTTGTCTCAGATATGGTACTGCCTATGGTGTTTCCTTTCGCACCCGATTTGATTTGCTGCTCAACTCTTTTATTTATGAGGCGCTATTTGAAAAAGAACTGATGGTATTCGGAGCCAATACCTGGAGACCCTATATCCATGTTGCCGATATGTCACAGATTCTGTTAAATATTTTAGCGGCAGATGAAAACACGGTAGGCGGTCAAATTTTTAATGCAGGAGCAACTAGCGAAAACTATAAGAAAGAAGATGTTGTGCATATGATTGAAGATACTCTTCCGAACATTAAGGCCCACTATTCTGATAGCATTGATGACATCAGAAATTACAAAGTAGATTTCACAAAAATTGAACAGACCATAGGGTTTAAACCTACCCTGACCATTAAAGATGGAATTCAGGAGTTAATTTTCTGTTTTCGTACGGGTGTCCTCTGCAAAATAGATTTTGAAAACAATAATCTGGAAAACTTAAAATTATTTTTTAAACAACAAGAATCCACTCTAGCCAGATAAGTATATATCTGTTAAATTTCAATCCATTATTCTTAGGAATGTGGTATTAAAAAAATACTTTTGACTACGAACATGACACAAAAAATTCCCTGGGCTCAACCCGAAATTGATGAATCCGAACTAAAGCAGGTATTAGATTCCTTTGATGTCAATTGGCTAACCATGGGCCCGAAAGTTAAAAAGTTTGAACAAACAATGGCGGACTACTTAGGGGTTACTGAGGCCATTGCCGTTACAAATGGTACGGTTGCCTTGGATTTAGCTTTAAAGTGCTTGGGCATTGGTCCTGGGGATGAAGTTATCGTTCCAGCAATGACCTATTTTGCCACGGCTTCGGCAGTTTCCTACCAACATGCTACACCGGTTTTTGTCGATATCGATTCAACCTCCTTCAACCTTGATCCAGATAAAATTGAAAAGGCCCTCAGCCCTAAGTCCAAAGCTATAATGTTTATTGATTATGGAGGAAATCCGGCGAATATTGAAGGTATTAAGGAAGTTGCAAAAAAACACAATTTAATACTTTTACACGATGCCGCTCAATCTCTAGGAGGCATTTATCAGGGTAAACTTTTGGGGGCACATACTCCTGTTTCAACAATGAGTTTTCATATGGCAAAAGTTATGACCACCGTTGAGGGGGGAATGATTTTTACAAATATAAAAGAATTAGCCGAAGAATTACGAATTCGCAGAAACCAGGGAGAATCTGCCAAATACTTACACTCTCATCTTGGAACAAATGCTAGGATGACGGACTTAAACGCTGCTATTGGTTTGGCTCAATTTAAAAAACTTCCATGGATGTTAAAAGAACGGCAACGTGTTTCCAAACGCTATGATGATCATTTTAAAAACCACCAAAGAATTCAAGTCGCATCTTGTCAACGTTCGAACTCTCAAAATTCATATTTTTTTTATCCAGTACTTGTGAATGGGCGGGATTCGGTTGTCGATCATTTAAAGAAGAACGGAATTGACACACGAATTGCCTACTCCCTTCCACCCTATAAACAGGAACTATACAGTAAGGAAAGAGTAACTTTTCGAAAAATGAATTGCCCAGTCGCGGAAGAATTCACGTCCAAAGTAATTAATTTACCAATATTCCCATCTCTGGATAACGAGAAGATCGATACCATCGCTTCTGAAGTTTTGAAGGTCCTAGAATTGTGAAGATATTAGGTTTTATTCCGGCTCGGGCAAATTCAAAAGGACTTCCTGGGAAAAATATAAAACTATTAAATGGAAAACCCTTGATCAGTTATACGATTGAAGAAGCAAAAAAAAGCAGGATAAATCGTATTATTGTTTCGACAGACTCTCTGGAAATTTCGGAAATCTCCCAGTCTCTTGGTGCTGAAGTTCCTTTCCTGCGGTCGGCAGAATTATCACAGGATGATTCTGTTATTGAAGATGCCATTCTGGATGTTCTTGAGAAATTAAATAAAAATGAAGGATATCAGCCCAATATGATCGTACTGCTTCAACCCACTAGCCCACTTCGCAAGGCAACTCATATCGATGACTGCATCAAATTGTTAGATGAAAAAAAAGCCGATTCTGTTGTATCCGTTTCCGAACCGATGGAGCATCCTGCAGTGATGGTAAATTGGGATGCACAAGGAAAAATGAACTTTTTATCAGATTTGTTTTTTCAGGAACAAAAAACTCAGCGTCAGGGATACCCAACATTCTTTTTTGTGAATGGTGCAGTTTACGTATTTAAAATTCAAAACCTGATCAAAAATAAGAGCCGGTATGGGGAAAAAACTTTGCCCTATATTATGCGCCAAATTGATTCTATCGATATAAATACTATCGATGAACTTTTGATTGCCGAAGCTCTCCTCCAAGCCAGAAATATCTAGCCGCTTCATCTAACTAAATTCAGCGATCTTAGCCTCAGTAAGCTTTAATTGGTTTAAAAGTGTTTCTGTAGATTGACCAGAAACTTCAAGAGACACATACCCCAATTGTTTCCATGGAATATATTTCCAGAACCAAGAGTCTTCCCGCACAGGCAGATTCTGGTCACTCAATCCATCATTGTCACTAATTTGAGCAACCTTGATGTAAGGAGAAAAACATTCTATAAATTGTACCGGATCAAAGTCCAGTGTTTTGGAGCTGACTTTTAAATGACCTGTGTCAAGTAAGGCACCCATATGTGGTTTACTAAAGAGACTGCAAAGACGGGTCGATTCATTTAAATCTGAAAAATGATAGCGGTCATTAACTTTCTCAGGGCAATTGAAGTTTGCTACCACGTTATTTTCTAACAATAACTGAATATTTTTCGTCTTGGCATATTCGGCTACTTGGAGGCACGCCTGCTCTAAAACTTCCCATGAATCCTCCAAGCTCATTGACGTCAGATGTGTTTGACCTTTACCAAGATCTGAAGGTTTGGGAGCAAAAGATAGACCTGCATGCAGAGAGTAAAATTTTGAACCCAGAAACGCACAAAGGTCAATAGACCTTTTACAATGCTTTATGGTTTCGGAAACTGTGTTTGGATGAGCAAGATTTAGAACAATAGGTATTTCAGGAGCGGGGAAGTAATTGTGTATATAAAATTTTATCTGGCTTTTAAATTTATTAAGAATTTCTTCAATTTCAGGAAGTGGAAGATGCTGAATATTCCCACTAAGTTCTATCTTATCTATACCATTGCCGACCAGAAGTTCACACAATTCAGGCAAGTTACGTTCTTTGAAACAGATCGAAGATAAAACCACATTTGCCTGGGTTATCATTAAAGTTATTTAGCAGATTGAGTGAAAAGTAGACAGAGATGTTCCATGATTTTTTTAACCTCAAACTTCCTCTGGAGAAGACAGTTTACTAAATTGTCCTTTTAGCTCACAACCCAATATTGTTTTTACCTCAAGGATTCCCTCGCTCATTCCAATTGATAAGATTAAACGTGTATCGTCAAAAACTATCTGACCAAGACTAATATTCTCGGTATCTCCCTTTACATAATTATAATCCAGAAGATGATATGTCTTGTTTGCAATTTTTATCTTAGGAGGTTCTAGCAAATTGTCAAAGGGGTAAAAGGAAAAAGCTCTTTTAAAGCGGGTAAATTGCTCATACCCCCAGGAGCAATCTACATATCCGGAGTTAGGGATATCATTACTCGAGTAATATGTCCTTTTACTAAAATCTTGCCTGTAAGATTTAAGGTTATCTTTGCATATTTCAATTAGCAATTCTCGGAATAATTTTACGCCCTCAATAATTGACTTCATAATCAAAGTAATCGCTGTTTCAGATTCACTGATACTAAAGTTTGATTGGGCAATAATATTGCCCCCGTCAATTTTTTCACTCATAAAATGCCAAGTAACACCATGCATATTTTCATTATTATAAATCGCCCAAGTACATGCATTTAACCCGCCATACTTTGGCAACGGCCCATTATGAAAATTAAGGACAGCCTTAGCTGGTGCCGCAATAATTTCTTGTTTTAATATTTGATGATTGTTTACACTGATTAAATAATCAACCTTCAACTCTTTAATTATTTGTATAGCCTTAGCAGAATTTAACTTAACTACAACCTCCGAAGAAATACCACCTTCAGCCAGCTGTTCAGGAAGTTTTTTATCGAAAAACCCCTTCGACAGGTCAACAAAAACATATTTTATATTTATAAAATATCCAGCAGAGCCTTGATTAAAATTAACTATCTCACTTATGCAATCTCTGAGAATTTTACCGCTACCAATAAAAGCAAAATTTACCTGTCTCATGATGAAACAAACATATACGGGTTTTCTTTAAGTTTAGTCATAAAATAATTATACATATAGTCCAAATCAATTACGTACCCCTTAATGTATTTGCTTTTTTTAAGCATATCTCCAGACTCTAAGAACTCATCACAAACCTTGTCATAATGCCGTTCTAGTCCCATCTCAGATGCATATAGTTTGACAGTAAAATCCATTTTCACATCTTTATGGATAATATTATTTTTAAAATCCATCCATTTTCTGTACGGAACTTTTGAATCTAATTCGGCAACATGAACTACCGAAGCATAATAAAAATCCACACCGATCATCACAAGCTTAAAATTTTGATTAAGTGCTTTTCTCCATGGTGATTCCTCCCCATAGCAGCGATCATTGTATCCACCACATATCATTTCAGCTACTGGGCCAATTCCACACACCGAATCAAACGGATTTATACTTCTAATTGCCCCCGGAGTTTTTCTTACCTGTTCACTAATTGCACCATATTTCCCCTCGATTGGGGAATTCTCTGTATCAAACTTTCCTCTCTTAAATTCTTCAATATTAACGGCTGGCACCAAAAGAGTCCCCTGTTCACCAATCACATCAAATATATTATTCACTGCATCTTTTGGAGTTTCAACAAATGAACTAATAGCAACAAAGGACGAATGCAACAGCAAATTATCCCCAGACTGGATGCCAAGGTCAGTCAATATATGTTTAATGCCATCACCTTCAACTCTTTCCTCAACTTCATCATCGTCGAACTTCAACATAGAAAAAAGCCCTAAAATAGAAGTGTCAATCTCACCTTCAGACAATGAAATATCCAGATAAACGCTATTTTCCTGTAAAGCAACAGCTAAATTTAGTAGATCCAAAGAATCAATTAACCCATCCCCTAGTAAAGATTTATTTAGTTCCAATTTTTTCGAATCAGAAAAACCATTATCTAAAAATTTAATTCTAAAAAATTCCCAGACAAAATTTTTGAACTCACCAATATTTTTAATTTCCATTTTCTGATTTACTCTCATGTTTTTTATAAACTTGTCTTCTCCAATCAATTAATTTACTTTTATCAATTTTCCCATTATTGTTTACTGGCAGAGAATCCATGAAGTGAAATTCTCTTGGCACCATATAACTTGGAAGATTTTTTTCACATGCGCTTATTAAATTTTTCTTATCCAGTAGTTTGCCATCATAAAAAACAATAATATACTCTTGAGCATTAAAATCGGAATACGCTAAAGCTACCACTCGGCCTGCCTCGTGAAAAGTTCTCACTACATATTCGATTTCCCCAAGCTCAACCCTATATCCTGAAATCTGGACTTGATCATCTGTTCTGCCAACAAAAATTAGGTCACCATTTTGGCCCCGCCTTACTAAATCGCCTGTTTTGTACCATACTACTTTTTGTTTAGCAGACCCTTTTTTCTCTATAAATCGTTCGCGCGTTAACTTTTGATTAGCCCAATACGAAGAAACTACTTGAGGCCCTGACAAACAAAGTTCGCCTGCTTCCCCATTCCTAACAGGCTCATTATTTTCCCCAACCACTTCAACATTCAGAGAATCAAATGGCTTGCCGATGGGAACTACCCCATTTGGACACTTCGACTCATTAGATATAAATTCATATTCAGTAAAAAATACGGAAGCTTCCGTTGGGCCATAAAGGTTTACAACTTTTGCTTCCGGTGCCGCACGTGAAAACTCTTCCGCCAATTCTTCTATCAGTGGTTCTCCACAAAAGAAGGCATATCTCAAACTGGAAAAATAATCTTGTTTTAAAAATTTGAATTTTGAGAGAAAGTTTGCCACGGAAGGGACTGAAGTCCATATCGAAATTTTATGCTTAGAAACAAAATGGGCAGGCATTACGCATTGAGATTTTGGTGTGCAATACAAACAACCTCCCGATGCAAAGCTTAAAAAAATTTCTGCCACAGAAAAGTCAAACGAAAAGTCAGCATTTTGAATAAACCTATCTCCAGGACCAAATCCATACTTGGTCATCATCACTTGAATCAGGTGAAGAATATTTTTATGCTTAACCGCTATTCCCTTTGGTTCACCAGTACTTCCAGATGTAAATAGCAGATAAGCAATATCACAATTTGGATTTATTCCTATCCCCTTACCTAAACACTCTCCCTTAGGAGCTGGATCATTTTTTTCAACACATAAAATTCTATGTTTCTTGGAAAGCAACCCTAAGTCGGCATCATTAGCATCCAATACTATGATTGTAAACGCAGGACTATCTTCAGGCAAAAAATCTAAAAGCTTTTTTATTTGTTTGCCTTCTGTTAATATTGTATTTATATTAGAGTTTAATAAAATTATTTTGTTTTTATTCGAAGGCAAACTTGGATTTAAAGGAACATACCCTTTTCCTTGGTATAATATTGATAGTATAGCGGTATACATCGCGAGACTTCTATATGCGAATATACCAATTAGGCAATCTTCTGAGTCAACTTTTTTCAATAGGCTTGATGTTCTTATCACATAGCCAGCTAGCTTTCGATAGCTATAATATTCGCCATCAACAAATAATGCGTTATTACCTGGATATTTTTCAGCACTAGAAATAAACCCATCTACCAAATTACCCATCACAAACTCCTTGCACAAGAAGGGCTTAGTAGAAAGTCTCTCTTGCTATTAACATCAAATGACATGCAAATGTTTAACAGGAAATACCCGCCTAGCACATTAAAACCAAACGGGCTAAACTGATACTATAAATTTATTCTTTTGAAAACTAATTATTGGCTGAAGACTTATACAGCGATGAAAAAAAATAGAACTTGGTTTAAGTTTTGCGTATCAACCATCCTTCGACATTAGATAATCTGCTAAAATTTCCCAGCATGAATTTTCCGGTGACCCCTGTTTTTTAATATAAGACTCCATATACTGGTCATAACAGTCATGATTAATTTTCAACTCTCTATCCCAGTCAACTTCCCCTTTACCGGCCCAATAAAAAGATGACTTGCCAAGTTTATTTGCTATGCTTTTACCTAGAGGATCAAAGACATTTCTTTTTTTGGGGTTGATCTCTAAAAACACAATTGGCTTTTTATAAATTACAGCAAAAGAAACTGTCGTACTACAGAAATTTATTACAAAATGCGCAGTCTTGACCCACCTGTGAGTCTCTCCTTGCACAATCTCCCTACCTTCAAAAGGATTACCCTTCTCCTTATAATCAACTCGTGGGTGACCCGCCACTACCACTGACCATCCAAATTTCTTCTCAATGAGCCTAAAAAAACTGTTTAGATTTGAAAAATATTCTTCAGTTGAACATGGAAATGGGACATTGAAGAAAAATTGATCGCGGTGAAAAGGACCGCCATGGTCCAAAAAAACTACTTTCTTAGGGCAATCGGCTTTTCCTTTTTCCCTTGTCTCAAGAAGACATCTATCATAATCAGAGGAATGGGCATCAATAAATTTTGTATTTTCATTTATCATTCGACCAGGGCCCCCTAAAACTGGAGATGCGCCTCCAAGGAGAATGAAATCTAAAGCACGCAATCCGAGTTTTTCAGGAGGCACTTTTCGGAGGAGAAAATTTACACCCACGGAAGGCTTTCGGATGAGCTTTTCAATTCGCGATAGAAAACTGCTTTCACTTTGCGGTATTGGCAAATCACCTAGTCTTACCATTCCCCAAAATGCTTTTATTCCAGCAATATAGCGCAGCAACTTCAAAGTTTTAATAGTGGGGGTCAATTCTGTTATTAATACATCTTTAGGGGTCAAGCTGGCTATTCTGCCCAAAAGAAAATCTCTTTTGTCGAAATATCGCAACCCTGAAAACCCATCTTTTTTTTCAACTCGATGGGTTCCCTGGAATTGCGCTCTGAATATTCTTGAACAATCCCAATATTCTACAGCAAGCCCTCGTTCTTCTAAAATGTCGATACCGAACCTGTCGTGATTGAATTTAGAATACTTGTCTTCACGTAAAATAATAATTCGTTCAACAGGCATGGGGAAATATTATTTTTGCAATCATTAATGATAAGCTTAGAGAATTTTATGCCTGCGGCCGTATAAAAAAAGCTGACCACTCATATTTTCGAGATCATTGCAAGCTGAGCTAAATGCAGACGGTAGATTTGTATTTATTTCACAAACAGAAATTTGAATTAATCTAAGCATTTTAGAAAAAATAAATCAAGAAAATTGCAAATGGCTTAAATTGGGTATCGTTATGGGAAGGTCGCTTGATTTCCGCCTATTACCTCTTCGCTAAATGTGGCAACTCGATGAAGAACCTTTTAAAAAATCATAATTCACAATAGTGACGTTTCCAGTATCATCACCTGCAGCGATTCCTATTTTTCCTAAAGAACCTAATTCAAAGGTCGCCTGATCAAAGGTGTAGGTCCAGGAGCGAAAGGGTTCCTGAAAATCGAGGTTGTCGTGAAAATATTCTCCCGACTGGGTCTTTATGGCAAAAAAGGGTTGCGGACCAAATGTTTTCTTATCACTTTCAATCTTTAAAACATTCTCCGCAAAGGACAGGCTAATCTGACAAGGAGGAGATTCTTTCATTTGTAGTGCCTGTCGAAAAGCTTCCCTTGCCTCACAATATTTAAATTTTATATTTGGAAAACGTTTTTGAGCCTTTGACAACATTTCACGCATAATTTTAATATCGGGTTTCATGTCTCTAAAATCATGATTGGTAAAAGCTAGAATTACCGAAGCCCCCGACTCAGCTTCTGAAAAAGCCTGGTCCACTTCTTTTTGACCGATTGTTCTATACCGTGCCCCAACATTCAAGCACCGTGCAATCCAGCGTCGACAATCACCTGATACCTGGTAATCATCATGAGAAGGGTGATAGGGTTTCCAACTTTTAGGGGCCCGACGCCAATCTCCATAACGCCCATTGGCAAGATCTTTTTGTCTCAAGTCATCTTCTTCCATTCTTTGATTACTATAATCAAACGGAACAAACTGCTCCAGAAACCAATGACTATCGGGACGGGTCACATGAAATCCAGGTCGATTCACTGCTGGAAACCAATGACGATCTATGATGTCCCGAGCTAAAATTTCATATAATCTGTTTCCCGTAGCAAAATAATGGGTAGCGCAATAATGGGCCTTTTTTGAAAAAGCCATGGGATGATAATGAAAATGCAGGCCATCTTTTTTATTTGTTACATTATTATCAATTAAAAATTTATAGTGATCAAAAATTTGATGAAATCCCATGTCTCTACGACGTGGATTTTCTGAGTACCCTATAAAATCCACACAATGCCAGTTATATATCCAACCTCCACCAAATGAGTCGGGGAGATTGTTTCGAAAATCGCTAGACATAATATCCCGAAGCATGTCATCGATTTTATCCCAGGTATCATTGTAGTTTATTAGCTTTGGACTGAAGACACGAGCCACCTCCTCCTCAAGTCCACCTAAATCTAAAAGGCCCCTTTGGATTTTTTCTAGATTCTCTCTGGAAGGTAAGAGCTCAATATCAAAAAGCTCTTTCAAACGTTTGAAGGTTTCAGGAAGCGCTTCATAAAGCGGACCTTCGGTGTCTATACAATGAACCACATGAACGATTTTCTGGGTCAATTCACCCTCCGATTCTACGAATTAAATTTTTATACCTACCCAAGTCCATGACACTGAGGTATCATTATTAACAGGAGTTTTTAAATCTCTACATGGCCTAATAAAAAGCCCATCTAAAAATTAATTTTCTCATCCGAGGCGTAGTCTTTATTAGCTGATTTGCCAAGGAAATCCCAATACTGCATTGGAGAAACCCCATCGCCAGGCCGTTTAACCATTAAATTCTTTTGAGTCAATGGTTCGCCTTTTTTAATCTCTTCGTTGGCGATCAGGCTCTTTCTCATGATGGGTTTATTTTTTTGTTCGCAAGGTCGGCAGGTTTTCTCTGGAGTACCCATAGCTTTTTCCACCATTCTGATATCCCGAATCATATCCGCCAATTCATCCGGCTCTAAAGAAGCCCGATGGTCAGGCCCTGGGAGATCTCGATCTAATGTATAGTGTTTCTCAATTATGGATGCACCAAGTGCTGCAGCTGCAAGAGAAATGGAGCAACCCACCGTATGATCAGAATACCCTACTGACAAGCCAAATAATTGACGCAGGGTTTCCATTGCACGCAAGTGAACTTCTTCATAGGGTGCCGGATATTCGGTGGTACATTGAAGCAAACTAACTTTACGCATTAAAACAGATTTTCCTTCCGAAGACAAATAGGCCTTTTTAAATCCCTCAAGTGAAGGCACATCATTCGGTTTAGTATAGCCAAATGCCAGAACTCCTAGTGCGGTTTCAATTTCATTGGGTTCGCACATTCCGGTAGATAAAATGATCGACTTTTGTGATTGAGCTGCCTTTAATAAAAGTGGACCATTAGTAATTTCTGCGGAAGCGATTTTTAAAGTGGGAAGCTTTAACTTGGAAGCCAGAAAATCAACACTTGCCAAATCATAAGGTGTTGATAAAAATTCAATACCTTTCTTCTGGCAATAATGGAAAAGCTCCTTTTGGCTTTGCTCTGGCAATTCCAGTGCTTTTATCATTTCAAATTGAGAACCATCAGTACCGGTGGTTTCTTTTTGGTAATTGGCTTTTCCGGCAAATCGGCTAACAATAGACTCGGCCTTAAAGGTCTGGAATTTGACCGCGTCAGCTTTTGCTGCAATGGCAGCATCTACCAATTGTTTTGCCATTTCTAACGAACCGTTGTGGTTTACACCTGCTTCCGCTATCACATACGTCTTTGGGGGAATCATTCTGATTTTCCTAATAATTATTTAACTTTATAAAAATACAATAAGGTGGCTAATTTTTTTTAAACCACAAATTAATTTGGCAGCCTTTAGCCTGCATCGAATTTTATATGGCCTAAGCTAAAAGTCTGAGACCCATATGGCTCAAGATAATACTCAGATTCCCAACAGGCAAAACAGTTGAGTTTACGGCCATCATTTCAACGCCCTTTGCGCAGTACAGACATTGCCGGGTTATCGCTAGCTATTTCAGGATAAATTAATTTCTTTAAAAGCTTTCTCAGGGAGGTTTTTTCTAAAATTAAATTCTGATTTTTAAACTTCAATAAATTAGTAAATCTCCAACTGCAGTATTCGACTAAAATTCTAAGGGAATATTTCAAACCATACTTTCGGATACAATTTCCAAAAATAAAAACGAGAATAAACGATCTGATTCTCCAAAAAAAATTAGGATAAAACAAAGCCATTTTCCCAATGGACCTAAGCGTGAGTAAAGACCAAAGGGAAGGTGATTGCCCTCCTTCGGAAAAAATCTCCTCTTCTTTTTCGTGGAGCGAATCAGTCGCGTCGCTGCTAGCTTGTGGCCTTGCAGGCGTGCCATTCAATACAAGACTTTCGTTTTGGCGTGCAGGGTCTGCAAAATAACCTGTGTCGATCGAGGGCGTTTCCTCCTGAATTATCTGGCGATGGTTTTGTCTTTGCGAATTATTAACAATCTTATTATAATTAGTTATCCCCCATTTTTTAATATAGGAATGCCGCGTTGTATTTTGTATTTCAAAATGCCATTTTTCCAATATAAGCTTGGGGAAATTTGTGTAGTTAATAAATGTCTCTCCATCACGAGCGTCACGATCCGAAATATGAATCAAATATTGCTCCTCTTTTTCCAAGGATTGGCCAATGTCTCCTTTTCGTCGTCCCACCTCATACAAAGGAGTTCCTGGGAGCGCCTGAGCAAAATTAATGCTTAGCGCATTAGGATCATTTTTCGGTGATTGCTCAACATAGTATGAGGTGAAGCGGATTGTTTCTTCAATGGTCTTTAGATTTTCTCCAGGCATTCCTATAATGAGTTGTATTATGGTAAACAAATCATTTTCAGCCATCCATTTAACAGCATTGTAGTTTTGCTCTACTTTAGTAACTTTCTCCATTACGTCCAGCATTGTCTGGCTACCGCTCTCCATACCATAATAAATGCTGACGCAACCACTTTCTTTCATTTTCCTGATCAGGTCAAAAGTAATGGTGTTTACCCGCATACCCCCAACTCTCCAAAGCAAATCCCTCTTTTTTATTTCTTCGATAAAATGGCTTAGCCATTTCCTGTCCGTGCCAAAGTTTTCATCAGCAAAATTAATGAAACCCACATTATATTTTTGGATGTAGAGATCAATTCGTTCCATCAAAATAGGAACTGGAATATAACGAATTCCCTTATCCCAGCGATGACAGAAAGTACAACGTGCCACACACCCTTTACTTCCAGGGAGAGTGGCAGTTCGCTTACCGGCTCTATGAGATTCGAAAGTCCTAGTGTCCTTAGAGAAACTGGAAGCAATTATTGGAGCCTCTTCTTTAATGGGGAAAAAAAAATCTATCTGCTCCCATTTTTCTAATATCCCGCAATCAATATCGTAAACTTCATCTTTTGAAATTGATTCCACGAAAGGAGTTATTATTAGTTCTCCCTTTTCATCAAGGTAGGAGATTCCCTTTACTTGAGCGTAATCGCTTTTGGTTTTGGCGGTTTTCCAACAATTGGAAAAATCAACAATTGTTTTTTCCCCTTCCCCAGTGCAAATATAATCCACTCCTGTTTTATTGAGGATGATTTCAGCTGAGGCTCCCAGATTGCCACCCATCAATATCGTGGTTTGGGGTGACCATTTCTTGATATCAACTGAAAGCTTTTTTACAAACGAGTACGCTGTGGAAACCACAGCACTGATTCCCAATATGTCGGGTTTTCTCTCTTTTATATGGGAAATTGCATCCTCATATTCAGGGCGTAGATAATCTATATTGTAAAACTCTACATTCTGATAACCAGCCTTGTTCAATGCGGTGATTATCGACAAACTGCCTAGGGGTGGGAAATCTGTCGGCACAGGACGAATGGGAGTCGTAATGATTAGTATTCTGGGGTGCTTTTGACCGCTCATTAAGTGTTGCCTATAAAATCGAAACTTGATATTTAGGGAATATTTTTAGTCTTTAATTATAACAATTTTTTATAAATGTGGTCTAGAAACATACTAAATTCAGGCTTTATGCCTATATAATTAAATTTTTTGGAATTAGTCTAAGGGAAGGGTGCGAACCACTAAATTTCATGAAAAAAAAATCAAAAAAGATTTACTGAACCTAATTTTTCTTAATTTTTATTTTATCAGATATTCAAAAATCGTGTTAAATGTTTTAAAACTTGCCTCGCCACAAACTAGTCTCTTTAATATTAATAGCTAGTTTGGGAAATCAAGATAACATCAAATAGTTTTAAAGCTTGAGATTAACTTGGAAGACACATCAAAGGTCACTGCATCATATTTTCCTCTTGGAGAATCTGGGCAAAAAATCACTAATTTATTAAGGAAGAATTAAAATGATTTGCTTCGGAGAAATGGTCTGTCTCATCCATGGAACAATGAGCAGTAGTCGGTGTCAATTGATATCTACCGCGGTACATCTGCATGATTTGGGTTAGATTGAAAACCGAAGGTTTTCCATTTATTAACTCGAGATTGCCGACTATTCCATCGGCAGTTAAACCATCTAAACTCATACCAACATCCTTCGAGTCACCGATCTGAAAATCTTTTGGAAAATAACCACTATCGACAAGAGCCCTTAAGGCAGGAGGTGACAGCTCAATCGAAGTAGCGTATTCTATGTCTCCGTGCAGGCACCTGAAAATAAAATTTCTTTCCGAACATAACCTGATTATCTCATGAATAACCTGTTCAGGCTCATCTGGAAGTAAATGATTTACCTCAAATTCTAACTGACGATAATAAGCTTCATATTCTTTTGGGTTAACCATAAGGTAAGCAGTAAAAGCATAATTCAACTTTACAAATGCATCATCCCCGAAAAAATTTTCAATGTTATCGGAATCATTTAGAAATTCCTCGACCTTTTCTACCGTTTCAAACCATTCACTGGATATCTGACTGTCCAACCATTTAAAAGTTCTGTTTAAAATCGGATGATCAGAACCATTCAATACAAGATTTGTATACAATTCTGTTATACGCACTCCCTTACTAATTAAGTAGGATACTAAAGGACGGTGATCGCCAAGAGTCAAACCACCAAAAAATAAAGCGCGAATGGCACGCAATCGAATCATCTCCTTTTCGGTCATTGTGTTTGTGGACCGAACGACCTCCTGCAACTCATAAACGAGTTCCCCTCTATAGATTCCAGAACAACCTTCAAAAAATCGATATTTAGTTTCCAGATTAAATTTCTCTCTAGATTCCTGGGTCTCCATTTCACTTCCCGGGAGTAATTGAATTTCTCCTCCAAGAATATCATTAATGCCATAGCTCATTGCCTGATCAATAGAGTTCAAATGGCTGTCAAAAGATTCCCCTGGAAGGCCCACAAGAATGTCTGTTCTAGTAGTGTGTGTAAATTGTTTTAGTCTTGAAATTAACGAAACCAGACGCGAAGTACTGATGTTTTTTCTTTTAATGGATTCCAAAACGTTGTCATCAAGGCTTTGAAAGGCAATATAGGTATTGGTGAGATGACCAAGCACCCGCCCTATTTCGACCATATAATCCTGAGCGGATTTGGACCAATAAACCTCAATCGAAGTAAAGGTTCCTGTTTCTTCCCATACTTTTCGAATGTAACCTGCTATATCAACATCCCTCTTTAATATTCCAAAATTCGCATCTGCAAAAACCAGTTGAGGGTATTTATTTCCGAATTGAGTGACATAATCTAAATCGGCTTCGACCCGATCCATGCTGAATATTTGAATTTTACTTAAAGCAGAAATACCCCATACGCAGAAGGTGCAAGCAAATGGGCATCCGCGATTTGTTTCCATAATGGGAATGAATCCATTTTCCAGGAAAGAGTCCAAAACACCTGTTAGATAGGGGGATGGAATAAAATTGAGATCTTTTTCCACAACATAATTTGCTGAGCCAATAATTTTTCCTTGGTAAAGTGAATACCCACAAAAATCTGGATCGGCGCATAAGATTTTTTGCCAATCTTTTTTAGAAGTGTCCCTCCATAGGATTTCGATTATTTTTGAAAAAGCCAGTTCACCCCCATACATGCAATAAACATCAACAAAGGAATATTTATTTAGAAAACCCTCAACTCCTTTCTCATCCGTTGCAATATTAGGCCCTCCCATAACAATAGGAAGATCTGGGAAAGATTCTCTCAGTTTAAAACCCGCAAAAGCATTCAGTCTTTCATTCCAGGTATAATTGGCAAGTCCAACCAAATCCGGCGGATTATCATCGCAAGCATCCAATAACTCATCGACTGATTTGAATAATCGGTACTCAACCTGGTCTCCAAAAATTGACTTGGAGTAAGAAGCGAGGTATCCGATACCTAAAGGCACAAACTGCCTTGCAGGCAAATAGTCGTGAGCCAGATCAGCAAGATATACAATCACAGATTCATCCTTATTAAATTATTAAGCATCCTGAAAAATAGAGTAAGAATCTCTCATACAGTTAAGCGTTCTATTTCCGAAGCTGAAAACTGTGTTTGTTGCAACGGATATGAATCCTTTGGGTTTGATCGGCACCCGCCTGCACCATCTACTAGATAAGGCATTTGACTGCCTTGAGTTTCACCCAAAAATTCTTTTTTATATATGTCTGAGTATTTTTTTAAAATTGCATTGCCTTCCTCATCATTTTTCTCTGCCAGTTCAATTTGCGGCCATTCACTTTTCGGGAAATAGCAATACATAGGCAAAGTACGAATCAACCCGTTAATTTCCTCACAACTCAAATACGGAGTCGGCATACGCAGGAGGGATTCTGAAAGAAAATGTTTTGTGAGGATATCGGATTCAAGCCAATCATTTTTTAAAGCAACATCCCGCAACTCTGTTCCATGGTAGGGAGTAAAAATACTCACGGTCAAAGTATCATAACCCGGTATACGACGAACCAGTTCTATGGTTTCCATCACCATTTCTCTGGTTTCTCCCGGGAATCCAACGATCAAGTTAATCGTGTATGGGATCTCACTCTCGGAAATTACTCTGAACCAATTAATGATTTGATCATTGGACCCTCTTCTCTTTAAAATCTTGGTGCGATAAGTTTCATTTCCACATTCAATGGCATAGGAGATACGATAGCAACCCACCTCTTTAAGCCGCTTTAGTTTTTGAGCATCACAGGTTTCAGGTCGGGTATTGAACCAAAAGGGCAATTTAAATTCTTCGTACATATCACAAAAATCATAGACCTCTTTATCTGGACGAGCCAAAAAACTATCATCAACAATGAAAAAGAATTCGGGGTCATAAAGATCAACCAATTCCCTTATCTCATCGGCAAGACCTACCATTGTTTTTCTCCTTAGAAAACTATCCAACCCTTGTTCCCTGGAAAAAACGACTTGCCCCGGAGAATTGCAATATGTGCAAGCAAAGGGACACCCGCGGTAAGTCTCTAAGGGAATGGTTTTAAAAATATTCCCTCCCATGGGACGGATAAAACGCTTCTCATCAAACAGGCTGAAATCAGGCTGATATTGATTGATATTTACCAGAGGAGATTGAGGGTTTTTATGAATTTCACCCGCCGAGTCTCGATACCAGGTTCCTGGAATATTATGTAAAGGCTGATTTTTGCGGATTGCTTCTGCGGCCAAAACTATTGTGGTTTCTCCTTCTCCCAAACCCACAAAGTTTATCAAAGGAGATTTAAAACACTCATCCGGTGCAGCGGTGGGGAAAACTCCTCCGAGAAGAGTGGGAACATTCAAATCTTTTATACATTCCAACATGTTTAGTGACTTACAATAAACATCTTCTACTACTGAAAATAGAATCAAGTCAGGCTGAAAACTCATAACCTTCTTTCGAAAGTCACCTAGCATATCGTCTCTAGCACTGATACCAAGGTCGTTTTCCTCGCTGAACTCTCTCACCTGTAAAAATCTTACCCGCTCTTGGGTACTTGCACCTTCATCATCTGAGTAATGAGTAGTATCAAACAAGTCAACCTTGTAGTCATTAGATCTCAATACGCGAGTGAAAATGCCCACAGCAAGGGAAGGAACCAACATCATAGGTAAATTGGGATATACAATAAGAACCTTAATATCTGATTTGGCTCTTTCTGAATCTCTATTCAATGATTTTCTCCTAACAAGCGTCCATTTTGTGCAGATCTGTATTGGAGACTTCCAAACCTATTTTTCATAATATTTACACCCCGCTAAAAACCCGGGAAAGCTTCTGCAAAGAATAATTAAAGGAGATTGCCCTTCTAAAAATGTTTGGCCGGACCGCGTCCATTTATTTACCGAAGAGTATATAATTAAACCATCTTTTTCAAACGGATACGAGCTTTTGTTGTAATTTCAACAGGCATCTTTATGCATCGACGCACTCTTAATTTTTGCGATTATTATAAGACACATTATATCCATGCTATATCAAAGATTTAAAACAGTTCTTGGTATTGATAAATCCATATGTATAGAACCTGAAACCACATCAATTATTGGTTTATAGGTAAATGGAGGTAAGAAGTAAGAGAAAAATGCCCATTAATTATCATTTTTGAGGGGGGAATCTGGTTTTTGGCAAATCACCATCATATGAGAGCTCCATCCCGATGAGGCAACCAACTGCTGCCATTGGTCTTTCATTTTATCATCAGCCAGCTCACTAAAAACACGCCAGAAACGGTCCTTTATTTTATCTTGGCTGTTGGCAAGAATATCCATATCTAGTTTGCCGGGTGTCGTTACTTCCATAACCTCCAGGCCTATCCTACCAAGTAATATTTCTATAGATTTTGGGTTTAGAAAATTGAGATGGTGTGGAGGAACAACAGATTTCGATTCCTCCCAAAGCACCTGAATATCTACCCCCGTACCCGAAAGAGTGGTCATTATGAACAGATCGCCAGGCATCATGATTTTTTCCAGCTGGTTCAAAAAAGCTGAAGGACTGTGAAGATGTTCAAACAATTCGAAACTAACGAATGCTTTGGCACCTGAAGGGAGACTTTCCTTATCGATATCCTCAAGAAATTTTTCCACTACTTGAAAAGATTTTTCCCGACAGACTGATGCAAAATACGGGTTTGGCTCAATCACCAAAACCGGTTGCCCCGAAAGACTTTCCATTTCACCAGCAAATAGGCCATACCCTCCACCCACATCGATGACTTTATTATGGGTCGCCTCATATTTTTGCATAGCTTCCAAAATCATTTTTGCCTTAGGTTTCCACAGTTTCTCTTTTCTTACCTCAGCTGTTTCTTTGTAAAAAGTAGTCGCCCAATACTTTGAAGACGATGATTCAATGTAGTACTTCACAAAGTATTCAGCTTTGGGGCGCGGACTCACAAATAACGTTTGGCAATTGGGACAATGCTCATATTCAAAGCTTTGCTTATTAAATGCAAACTCTCCGTCAGAGTCACAGGCTGGGCACTTAATTCTTTCTCGCTCCACATTCGTAAAATATGTCTGCACATCTTGTTTGCAAAGGCGAAGATGCTCAGAAAATATTTTCTCAGGGCGAATATCTTCTTCTTTCATTTGCATTCTCGTATTTAGAAATTCTTTATGCCAAACAACAATCGGGCAAATTAATTCTGGTTTTATTTTGAAAATATTTTTTTAAGGGCGACTGATCTAAATCGAGGCGCTAATATTTTTTCTTTTTATTTATGTCGCCTCGGGGAATTCAATATTTCATAAAAGGTAATTCTTCGTTGAATCCGTATTCATAAGTGCAACCGACTATTCTCCCCCCGCGACAGAAATGACCTGCCCCGTAGTAAAGGAATTTTGATCGGACCCAAACCAGTAAACTGCATCAGCTATTTCATCAGGCCTAGCCATGCGCTTTGCGGGAATCAATTCCACTCGACTTTTCATATTTTTTTCTGGATCCTTTATATGAGCTTTTGTATCAGTAACTCCCACCCTTAGTGTATTAACAAATACATTTTTCGCGGCCCATTTTTTATGATCGGCCGGCATGAACTCAAGGGAGTGCTTACTCAGCGAATAGCAAAAACTATTTACTCCTCCTCCAAATTTAACCCCTATACTACCCGCATTAACGATTCGCCCCCAATTTCGCTTAATCATTCCTGGAGTAACGACTCGTATGAATAATAATGCGGCAATGAGATTTACGTTCAACGTTTCAATTATGTCCGTAGCGGTAATTTCAGAAAATGGTTTTGGCTGAGAAATAGCAGCCATATTTATCAGAACATCTGTTTTCTGAATGAGGTCTTCATATTGAATTAAAGCTTGTTCAATATCGTTGGAACCAGACAAATTAATCTGAACAGCCTGCATACTGGGCGATGCATCAACCAGCTCAAAAAACCCATCCTGCCCGCGATTGTAATGCCCTACAACGTGGAATCCGTTCGCCAGATATTTTTTGCACGTTGCGATCCCAATATCAGAGCTCGCTCCTGTAATTAAAACCTGTTGCATATCGATACCGTCTTATTAAACTATTTAATCTTACGGGTGTCCCAAAAATCTCAAACCACCGTGCAAGCCGAGCAGGGGTTTCTGTTTTTTCGTTTGCTCTCGATATGATCCGATCTAAGGGTCTCATAATTTGAAGATCGCCAAAGCTTACTCAAGTCAAACTCTTTTATAGAACCTTGCGACAGGGTTGATTTATAGTCCACATCACAGGGGTTCGCTTTTCCATCCCACCACACAAACATCCTGCGCCAAAGATCTGAACAGGCTTTGTCCAAACCATTAGCAGGTTGATTATAAACATTTTCCCAAGGATTGTATTTCACAAAAGCGACCTGATCTACAAGACCGCCCCAGACTTTCTGCATGGAATCCAGATCCTGCTCATCTGAAAATTTCACCCCGGAAACACGTGTGATGACGGGCAAATCTGGATAACTGGTTTGCCTTATTTTTTGAAATCGCTCAATGTTGTCTAATATTACCGATAGCTTTCCATTGACCCGGAACTTGCTGTACAAAGGTTCTTCAGCAGCATCTGCAGAAAAAACTATGGTTTTTACTCCACCAGAAAGAATGGCATGACATTTTTCTTCGTCGAGTAAAGAAGCATTGGTATTTAACTTAAGATTTAAAAATTTGCCTCGAGTATATTCCAGCATTGGAACGATATCTTTACAGATCATAGGCTCACCACGTGATGCAAGAGATAGAAACTCTATATTCCCCGCAGCCTGATCAATTATTTTCTTAAACAACTCAAGCGTCATCTGCCCCATAAAACCACTGGCTTTATCTGTAAAAGTTGGATCTGTCTCAAAACAAAAAATGCAACGGAAATTGCATATTGAAGAAGGTTCAATTTGCAGATAGGGGGGATATTCGTCCAGAGTTTTTAGCTGCGGAAAAATTTCATAACGATAACGATGAACTAAATACCGTGGCAGATCGGAATCAGAGCATGTGGCAATCTCTTCAACAACACTGGGGTTAAGGCTGAATTGGTTGAATTGGTCTTTCGAATCCGAATCAAATAAATCATTGCAGACTTGATTAAAAATCTGCTTATGCGCTTGCGACATTTTTTCAGAAAAATCATCTCTTTTCCGAACACTTTTGATACGTTCCAGAGTTTCAGCCAGTGAATTATTATCTTTATGCCTGATCTCAAAAAAACTGTTTTGCTTTTGATAAACAGGCCGAGAGTCTTTTTTCATTTATTACCTCTGCGCTTCTTTAAAACCATGTTTACGAAGCCAGAACTCTACCATGGGAACTTGCCATTCGTAATCCACATCGCAGCCTCCCCAATTGGGAATAGGTGCTATGCGCTGGCCCATCCACTTTTGCGGTAGAAGCCCTTCATTCAATTTTTCCAGACACTCTGGCCGCACTACTGAAATTGCCATATCTGCGAAATGCACATCACCCTGGGAATCGCGATCGCAATTCATGGTGAGCGGGTCTCCAAATGTTTCAAATGGAACCATCGGATGCAAACTTCCATCCGCCTGAAGCTTACGCGCCCGGAGTGGACTCCACATATTGTAAACCGATGTTGTCACCGCAGAGTCATAGCTCTTATCGTTCCTCAAAGCCTCTATACCCTGATCTATTAAGTCAGCATTTAGGGTAGCGCCATTTGCAAACAATAAGACAACCAATTCGATTTCCAAATCATTTTGCTTAAGGCGTCTTTTTATTTCTTGATAACCATGAACAAAAACATCTTCACCCAAAGCTTCTTTAGTCGCCAGCTCGGGCGGGCGATCGATCAACTCTGCATCATGTTCCTTTGAAATCCTTACAATCTCGGGACAATCTGTCGAAACAAAAATTCTTTCAATATTTGAAGAAGCCTTAGCTGCTAACAGCGGGTATGCCGCAAGAGGTCTACCCAAAACTGGATAAAAGTTTTTCCCTGGAAAACCCACGCTTCCCTTTCGCCCAATCATCAATGCACAAATAATAGATCTACTCAACGCTTATAAACCCTTAAAAATTTAGATTCTCAAATGAAGGCCCTTTAAACTTTTTTTGAAGCTCGTGGTTTAAGGGTGTGCGGCGCAACAAAAAAGCAACATTATTTTCTCGAGCTGCCTCAAAGTCTGTCCCTGAATCTCCAACTACCAGAGCCTGGTCTGACTGGAAATCAAAACGCTTTAATGCATCTTTTATCATCACGGATTTTTCTTTGGGTGCCCCATGCACCTCCTTGAAATAAGGGAATAACTCCAACGCCTGAAGTATTTGCTCAATTTCCTCCTGAGGGGTGCCCGTTATAAGGATAAAACATTGTCTCTTGTGATGGGTCTTTAAAAATTCATGGACACCTGGGACCCACGGAGAATCAATCACAGCCTGTTGCACCAATCTGGAAAACTGAACACAATACTCTTGAACTTTAGCCAAATCAGGAGACAGACCTGCCCAGCTTAAATAAAGGGGTATTTTTTCGAAACGCGAAACCCCACCATGCACCTCATGATGTTGATTGACCCGCTCAACCACTTCTTTTCCAAATGGAGCAAATAGTTTTGCGTATCCGAGGGATTTAACGCTCACAGAATCTTTTATGACTCCATCAAAATCCCAAAAAACAATTTTAAATTTTTCTACCAATTTTCCTGGCCAGTGTTCCGGTGACATTGAGCGTCATCAGCTGGAAGTTTCTGTCGTCATTTATTTCGACGCACTTCATCTATTAACTGGATTAGCCCCTGCCCCATGTCTACATGGAATGGAGCTACATATTTGCGTCCGAGTTTGGGTAGATAGGCATAGGGAGTATGTATATAATGGCCGGGATAATCCCCTTCAATAAATTCCACTGAACCAGGAAAATCAAGAATTTCAGCTAACATTTTCAACAAGTCAACCACCCTCATAGGCTCTTGGCCGGTCAAAACAACACTCTGATTTTGAAAATCATCCCCCAAAACCTTCACGCTTGCTTTTGCTGCATCTTCGACATGAATGTATTCGCGAAGAGCTTCAGGGCTTCCCTCATAACGCACCACGCCAGATTCCAAGGCATTATTTATAATTCGGAACAGACCATTACTCTTGTCAGCCCTAGGCCCATAAAGCGAACCATAGCGCAATATAGTGTAATCCAGATTGTAAACTCTTTGGTATTCTTCTATATAGTTTTCCGCTGCTTGCTTACTGCAACGGTAAAAACTTCCTTCACGGCTGTATACATAAACCGTACTGGCAAAAATGAAACGCTTGACCCCATTCAAGCGGCAAGCCTCCAAGGCATTGATATTCCCCAGAATATTGATTTCAGCAGTTTCGATTGGCTTATTTCTAGCTAAATCTAAATCTGCTAAAGCTGCAAAATTATAAACCACCTCCGACCCGGATATTGATTTAATGAGGAGGTCTTTATCGGCTAAATCTCCGATAATCATATCCTGATCTTCCCCTTTCCAGCGGGAGTCAGTACGATCAAAAATTCGTACTTGGTATCCCTCTTGCGTCAATTGGTCGGCCACATGGGAGCCTATAAATCCGCTACCTCCTATTACCGTTACATTGCGTTTTTCATTGCCTTTAATTTGGCTCATAATAACCCTTCAACTTTGAATCTCGTATTCTGATTGTGGTACCTCGTTTTGCAAGGGTTTCCCGGCAAGAAAACGAACAGCTTCCTCAGTTGCCTCAATTTCCATCTGAGATCGACAGTCAACTGACATGGATCCCATATGAGCTGTCAGCAAACAACGATCTATTTCAAAAAGCTCCCCTTTGTAGGGTTCATTTTCGAAAACATCAATAGCTGCCCCTCCAAGGCAATCTTCTTTCATCACATTATATAGATCCTTTTCATTGATGATGCCCCCTCTAGAGGTATTTATAATTAAGGCATCTTTTTTCATTTGGAGCAACTGTTCCCTGCAAATCATGCCCCGGGTAAGAGGAGTTAGGGGAAGGTGTAAACTGATAACGTCTGCCTCTCTATAAATTTTTTCTTTAGTAACCCATTCAATTTCGAATTCTCGATCCAATTCACGGTTTGGCAAAATATCATTGACTAAAACACGAATTTTACCAAACCCTCTCATAAGGCGCAACAGATGGGTTCCTATCCTCCCAACTCCAATTATACCAACAGTAGTACCAGCAAGTCTTCGGCCAAAAATTCGCTTCCAATTTCCCTGGCGCATTTGCTGATTGGAAACATGAACTGAGCGTAAGAGACTTAACATCATGCATAGGGCAAGCTCAGCTACAGCTGGGGCAGGCGCATCTGGAGTATAGGAAACCTTAATCCCCCTTTCCCTGGCGGCGATTAAATCAATACTATCCAATCCAATACCTACCCTAGAGATGAATTTAAGTTTTTGAGCTTGAGCCATTACTTTATCCGTAATCGGTTCCGTGCCCGCAACAAGGACATCAATATCACGAATTAATTCGGATAATTGGTCTTCGGTAAGCTTCTTTCCATAAGGGTTTATTTGGTATTGGATCTTCGCTTTTTCAAGTAAATCCAACGGAAGCCGATTATTTTCTCCAAAGGGAACAGTGGTGATAAGTACTTTTGCCATTCTAATACAAGCCTCTTAGGGATAACGGGACGGCTTTAACTTAAATAAACTTTTCTTTCACGTTGAACCACATTATTTTTGGTTCTCGATCTTCAATATACTCAATAGTCATTTAAAAACCAAGTACCCGCTTCCAGCAAATTTTTTCTTGAACGTGTTGAGCACTTGAGTTTGTAAACCCTATAGCGAATTGCTAAAATAATTTGAAACGTTGACCTATACTCTATTTGAATAGCTCTACATATAATTAAACCTCCATGAAATCCATCCGCGTATTTTCTGATTCTGAAGAGATGGCTGAAGAGATAGCCCGTTGCTGGCATGAAAAAGCTAGGCAGACAGCAAAAGAACAACTTATATTTTCTGTCGTATTGTCTGGCGGAAAAACCGCCTCACTGCTTTATGGTAAATTGTCTCAACCTGAATGGAGAGATAGAATTCCCTGGGAAACGGTCCATATTTTTTTTGCAGATGAACGGTGCGTATCTCCGAAGAATGAAGAAAGTAATTATAAAATTGCAAGCGATCATCTATTGAAACATATTTCTATTCCCGCCAAAAACATTCATAGAATTCGTGGAGAAGAAAACCCCGAAAAAGAAGCCATTCACTACGCAAAAGAAATTCAAAGCCACTTGGCTCTTAGAAAAGGAGATATTAATTTCTTTGATTGGGTTTTACTTGGTGTTGGGACTGATGGTCATACAGCCTCTCTTTTCCCTCAACAAGATATTATTAATTCCAAAAAACTTTGCGAAGTATCTCAGCATCCTGACACTGGGCAAAAAAGAATAACCATGACCCCGGCGACGATAAATAGATCACATCGTATAACCTATCATGTTATTGGGGAAGAAAAATCTGAAATAGTTTTCAAACTGGCATCCAACCCATCGGTAATCAATATATATCCCACCTTGAGGATCCAAGGAGAATGGTTTCTTGATAGAGAGGCTTCCGCAAAATTTGATTTTCCCTGACGAGAGGGTTTATATTAAGGCTTTTAGCTGGTTGTCATAAGCGAGGAAAGGGAATTTTCCTATAGAACTTAGCAACATAACCCATGCCTGCGAAAATATATTAATCAGGTCAGATTTCAGATATAAAATATAGTTAATTCAATTTCATTAAGAGTTTTCAATTGAAAAAAGCACCTTTAAGTATCGTGATCCCTACCTATGGTCGAAGTAAGGATTTAGAAGGTTTATTAAGGTCGGTAAAGCCTAACGAAAATACTCACGAAGTCATCGTGATAGATGACTGTTCGAAAAACCCAAGCGAATTTGACAGTTTAAAACGGGACTACCCGGATGTCCGCTTTGTCCACCTTGAAAAAAACGTAGGCCCAGGTCAGGCCAGAAATAAAGGTGCCCAATTTGCACAGGGGGATATCATACTGTATCTTGACTCTGATACTGAATTGGTTTCAGGAGGCATCCAACTACTAATAGATTTTTCTCACATTCATCCTGATATCAAAATATTTTCGGGATGGGATTCACCCATTCCTCTAAATCCAGGATTTTTCCCTCGGTTCAAGGCGTTGTTCATGATAGTTGGCGCCCCAAAAACTGACGCCGACGTCTCTTTTATTGCTGGCAGGTGTTTTGCAATCAAGAGGGATGTTATGTTGGAGAGTGGGGGCTTCGATGACAAATATAAAGGAGCGGATGTCGAAGATTTCGAACTAGGGTACAGGCTTCGACGCAAATATGGGAAAATACAATATTTAAGTGGGCTACGTGTCCACCATAGGTATCCAAGTTTTTGGAAGCAGTTCAAACTTTATTTCCAGCGTATTAGAATGTGGATGGAATTAAAGGCTTCAATGGGGGGGTTCGATGACAGCTTTGGAACCAGCCAGAAGGATGCCGTTATTCAGGTGTTCAGCGCGGTGTGGCCGTTCGCTTTCATAGGTACACCAATATGGGGCTCCTTCCTTCCAGGGTTGGCGTTATTAAGTGCCGCCATTGTGGCAAATTGGAAATTTGTGACATTATGTTTTAGGGAAGAGGGTTTGAATTTTACGATCATGTCCGTTTTGTGCCATAGTTTTCTTGCCCTGGCTATATTGACTGGCGCATTTATTGAATTAGCCCGAAAACCAAATTTAATCTTTGGAATTATTAGTAAAAGGAGTTAACTGTGGTCAATCGAATTATCAGGTTGATAAATCATGCGGTTGCCTATACCAGAACATTGGCCTCAGACGGCCCCAACTATTTGATTTTCTTTATTACCGGGCGGTGCAATCTCCGATGTTCCTTTTGTTTTTACTTAGAAGAAATAGAAAATGCGGACAAGGAAAGGGAGTTAACGCTTGAGGAAATAACAAAAATTGCCAAACATAGTCCTGTCCTATACCACATCACATTTACAGGAGGCGAAACTTTCCTTCGTGAAGATATTGATGAAATAGTCAAAATTTTCTATCGTTTTTCCAATACCCGTTCCGTCACCATAACCACCAATGGAACTTACCCCGAACGTGTCGGGAAAATGGTCGAGGAAATGGCAAAATCCTGCCCCAATCTTATAGTCAGGATTCCCTTATCAATGGATGGTTTTGAAGAAGTTCATGACCGGATACGAGGAATGCCAGGGATCTGGAAAAAAGTTTTACACACCTATGAATTGCTCAGAGTGATTGCAGATAAATATTCTAACGTCAAAATTGATGTAACAAGTGTTTTGCAAAAATCCAACCTTGATAGCATTGAAACCTTGGTGGATTTTGTGAACAACCAGATGCGTGTTGAAAACCACGCAATAAACTACCCAAGAGGAGCGATTCAAGAAAAAGAAAATATCCTACCCGAAGAAATAAAGTACAAAGAAATCATCAATCGATCCAGCGAAACTAGAAAACAAGAGAAATATCAATTCCCCTTCTTTTCACGTCTTCTGATTCTTATGCGGGGTTTGACTGAAATGGTAATCATGGAGATTCAGCGAAAGAAAAAAATGCCTTTTGTTTGCCAAGCCGGTACAAGTTTGATTGAAATGAATGAATATGGAGAATTGTTTCCCTGTGAGACATTAGACACTCTTATTAAAGATAAAGAAACGCTACGACAACCGGATTTCAAAGAATCCTGGATGGGAAATGTTAGAGACCACAACTATGATATCAAACAAGTTTTGAAAACAGCCCCAGCACGTCGAGTGAATTCCTTTATTCAAAATGAAGGGTGTGCCTGCACCTTTGAATGCGCTATTGGGGCCAGCTTGGTTTTTAAACCCACCAACATTTTTAAAATGCAACTTCAAAAAATCAAATTAACTCTATTCAAGCCTCCTATAAACAAATAAATTTAGCTATTGATGGGCTATTGGCATGATGGTAAATTTGCCAATCATATTGAATTCAAATATCCAGCCAAATCATATTGAAACAAGTTAAAAAAGGTTAAATGTATGCCCAAAGAGCAACTTACTATCGTTATTCCAGCATACAATGAGGAAAATCGTTTACCACCAACCATAAAAAAAGTTATGGAATGGGCAGATGAAACACCTGCGTTTGAGATTGAATTAATCATTGTAGATGATGGAAGTGAAGACCGGACCTGCGAATTAGTTCGTGAGTTTACCAAAGAGGATTCGCGGATCCGCTTGATCGAAGAAACACATGTTGGGGCCGTGCACGCTATTCTTGCAGGGTTTCTTGCCGCAAAGTATCCTCTCGTCGGAAATATGGATGCCGATATTGCGGTCCACCCAAGAGAATTTGAAAATTTACTTCCTTTTATAAACGAAACCGGTATTGCCCAAGGCTCCAGGTCTTTGACGAAGGAAGGCCAGTGGACGATTAAAAGTAAGTCTTCTTTACGCCGAACTATTTCTTTTGGAATGTTTTACTTATTCAAAATGCTGTTTAAAGATCAGGTTAATGATCCTCAAATTGGCTTTCGATTATTCCAGAAGGAATCGGTTCTTAAAATTTATCCTACCCTACGACTGTGGCATGACGGCATGAAACATGGAGAAATCGTCATTCGTGCTTATGGGCTTGGATTTACGGTTTCAGAAATTCATGTACCCTATATACACGATGAAGATTCGCGTTGTGTTCCAAAAGGGTTATTCAAAGCAGCATTCATCTCGCTTGAAGCCATGGCCGCCCTTGTTTCCATGTGGGCGCAATGTTCCATAGATTATCAAACAGGAATACTTAAACGCCCGACGACCCGAGGAGCCTTTCTTTTTTGGCCCTTTTCCTTAATTTCACAGCAAACCAAAAATAGTACAATTTAGCTTCGAAAAGATTTTTGATCACAAGTAAAATTGAATTTAAATTGATTGGTCTTGAGTCATTTTTTTCTTGTCAAATCCTTGCCATTCTAGCTATTATTGACCAGCAAAACTTTCGTTTGGATTTCCTACCCATTAATTAAAAAAACTACAATCACCTGAATTATGCGAATGGTTCGTGCACCACTGAGAATCACACTAGGAGGAGGAGGCACCGACCTTCCTGGTTGGTATCAAAAACACGGGGGATTCCTGATTTGCGCAGCAATTAATAAATATATCTATGCTATAGGGTCCAGGCGTATCTACGATGACAAAATCTGGTTGAGCTACTCCAAGGTGGAAGTCTGTAATTCCATTGATGAAATAAAAAATGAACTGTTTAAAAAATGTCTGGAAAAATTCAATATCCCTAAAGGATTCGAACTGCATTCCATCTCTGAACTTCCTGGAAATACAGGTTGTGGCTCTTCGGGGGCTTTTCTTGTTGCAACGCTAAAATTATTAAGTCTGATGGAAAGGCGTATTCTGGTTACAAAGGAATTGGCTGAATTGGCCTGTCATATAGAGATGGTTGACCTAGGCCATTCTTCTGGCAAGCAAGATCAATATGCTTCTGCCTTTGGCGGGATCAATTCATTGGAAATAAACAAAGAGGGGGAAGTGACCGTCACTCCGCTTGAATTAGACCACATCACAAAAAAACATTTGAACCACAACTTGATGTTTTATTTCAGCGGTGTTTCCCGTGAAGCAAATGAAATATTAAAAGAACAGAGCAAAGATATTGGCGGACGTAAAAAATCTGCTGTGGAAGCAATGCAAAGAATTCAGGAGATCGGCTATGAGTCAAAAAAGAATCTGGAATCAGGTGATATAGATAGTTTCGGGAATTCACTCCATGAACATTGGGAGTTAAAAAAATCCATGTCAAATATGATGTCCTCACCTTATATTGATGAAGTTTATCAATTTGCCAGAGATCATGGGGCTTTAGGAGGAAAGGTGATGGGGGCAGGTGGAGGTGGTTTCTTTATGTTCTACGTTCCTTCAGAAAAACATGACCATTTTCGCAGAAGTATGCAAAACCGCAATTTAACTGAAATGGATTGGCAGTTTGATTACTCCGGTGTAACCCAGGTTTATACGATCTAATCCTCCCGGTAAAAACATGAAGAAAAAAGTAGGCATCATCGGAGGCGGTATCTTTGGTCTTTCCTGCGCCATGAACCTGGATAAGACTCATGATGTAACCGTATTCGATCAGGCATCGGACATTATGACCGGTGCTACCTACGCCAATCACAATCGCCATCATTTAGGCTACCATTATCCCCGAAGCCCTGAAACCGCCCAACAATGCATGGAAAGCCGTGAAGATTTTGAACGAATCTATAAGGCCTGTTGCTCAAACGATTATGCAAGCTATTACTGTGTCTCTAAGGAGGACACTAAAACTTCAGCTGAGGAATACGTCCGCTTTTGTGATGAGGTTGGGCTTAATTACAAGGAAGAATGGCCTCAGGAAGGAGTTCTTAATAAATCCAGAATAGACCTATCGTTAAGAACAGAAGAAGGTGTCTACGATTTCGTAACATTAAAAAAGCTGGTTAAAGAAAGGATTGCAAAGACATCTACCGTACAAATAAAACTTGATCATTGCGTTATAGATGGTTCCATAGAACCTGGAGGAGAAAAAAAACTCATCGTACAAAATGGTGAAAAACGCCATACCCATAACTTCGACTTTGTCATCAATGCCATGTACGCCAATCACAATCGCTTTTGTGGCTGGTTTGGATTTAAAAAACGTCTGTTCCAATTTAATCTTCAAGAATTATGCATCATTGATCTTCCGGTGGACAAACCCATCGGGATAACAATTCAAGATGGCCCCTTCCCCTCTTTCCTTCCATTGGGGTTTTCGAATAATCGTTGCCTCTTTGCACACGTGGAGGCATCGCAATTGATTCGAAATGTTTCCAAGGCAAATGAACGCCTGTTAAGCAGGGTTTTATATGTAGAATCAAACTGGCACAATATTCGCAAGGTGAGCGAAAAATATGTGCCCTTGTTGAACAAATCTAATTATGTGAAATCCATTTTTGTGGACCGAATTGTTGACGCCAATCGGATGGAAACCGATGCACGCCTAACTGAATTAACATCGCATGGACAGGGATGCTGGTCCATGTTTGCCGCAAAAATAATTACTTGTGAATCGATGGCGAAAAAAATCTCCGCTGAAATTCGAGGACACTCAGCATGAAAATCCTGCTAACGGGTGATGAAGGTTATGTTGGTTCTGGACTCAGTCGCTATCTAAAGCAAACCTATGAAGTTGTTGGTTGGAACAGCCAAAAGGATGTTCGCACATTAAAACCATCTATCCTCAAAGAATTAAATATTGAGGCCGTTGTAAACTGCGCCGCAATTACAGATCGAGTCACTCCTCATTTCAAGATAGATTCTCCAACAGACTTGGTTAATGTCGGCGGCGCTAGAGCATTAGCTAGAGCTCTCAAAGATTCTAAAATCCCTCTGATTCACATCTCAACCAAAGATGTATTTGGAAAACTTTATACTTTGGACAACTTAATTGAAGAAGAAAAAGCCTATCGACCCAAATTCAGGGTAGACGATGATCAGCCGTTTCAACCCGAATCCATTTACGCCAAATCAAAGCTAATGGCAGAGTTTATTCTTGAAGACCACCCTGAAACGGTGATAGTTCGACTAGGTTCTTGCTATACAGATTTCGACCACGAAAAAGGAAGCTGGATTGTTAAGGTGGCAAAAAGGATTCAGGCTGGCGAAACGGTAACAGTATCCCATAATGGCAAACAATTTCGCGATTTGTTACACTCCGATGACCTGGGAAATCTGATTGAAATTATTTTAAAGTCCAATTGCTTTGGGGTAAAGCTCAATGCAGGTGGAGGGGAAGAAAATACGCTCTCCGTTCGCGAAGTAATCCATATGTATAATCCTGTAGCAAGGATCCTTGAATCTGATGACGATGGAGATTATGGTTTCGTATTTAGCAACAAGCGAGTCGAAGAAATCTTTCAATGGCAACCGCAAATTCTCTTCACTGACCGGGCTGCAACCATTCTAGATAATATTAAAAAGGGTATAAGGGCAAACTGATGAAAGCCGTTTTACTGGCCGCTGGAAAAGGTGAGCGACTGGGAGAAGTAACTCTCGAGTTGCCAAAACCAATGGTGCCCATTAATGGAAAACCAGTGATCGAATGGAACGTCAACTTGTGCAAGCAGCACGGAATCAACGACCTTTTCATCAATCTGTACCACCTTCCAAAAATTATCACAGATTATTTAGGAAATGGGGACAGGTTGGGCGTCACCATAACCTACGCTAATGAGGACCATCTATTAGGCACTGGCGGAGGGGTCAAGCAATTCTCCCGATCTCTGGAAGGCAAACCTTTTTTTGTCATCTATGCGGACAACTGGTCCGACTATGACCTTAGCGCCATGTATAAACATCACCAAGAAACAAAAGCAGAAATGACCATCGCTCTTTTTCATCTCGACGAGGTAAATAACAGCGGAGTGGCAATTCTTGATCAGGAAGACCGGATTCTAAAATTCGTTGAAAAACCAGCAACTAGACCTCCTCCCAGCCATTGGGTCAATGCAGGAATTTACGTAATCGATTCACATCTACTATCTCGAATTCCTGATAGCCCTTGCGATTTTGGTCGAGAGGTAATCCCTGATTGGATAAAAGCGAACACCCGTATCATGGGTATTAAAATGAAAGAAAAAGTAATCCCAATCGACACACCAGACATGCTTAAGGCAGCAAAAATTAGAAAAAAATAAACGTCTGGACACCAAAACCTCTCTAGGGCATACTCACCTTTCGAAAACTTTAAAGGCCAAGAAATTTTAATAGCTGATGTTCTTGAATCCTTTTATTTTCAAGAATTGAACCGAAATGAATAAAGCAATCTTTTTGGACCGAGACGGCGTCGTTAATGAAATTGTGTTCCACGAAGATGTTGAAGTTTTAGATTCGCCGTTTAATATTCGTCAAGTGCGTATTATAAAAGGTGCTTTTGAAGCCATAGCTATTTTCAATCAGCTAGGATTCAAAGTACTTTTAGCAACAAATCAACCGGGAGCCGCAAAAGGCAAGATGAACCTGGCCCGTATTGAAGAAATTAATCAGCATATAGTAAGTTTGGCATCTAATAATGGAGCGTCTATTGATCAGGTTTATTGCTGCCCACATCACCCCATTGGTACTCCAGAAGGAGATCAAGGCCTGATTAAATCCTGCAATTGCCGCAAACCCGCCACAGGTCTTTTGTTGCAAGGGATTGAGGAACACCGGATAGATATAAACCACTCTTTCATGGTGGGAGACAGCATCTCCGACATTCAGGCAGGGAAAGCAGTTGGCTTGAAAACGATTTTAGTTGGCGGCATGAAGTGCGATGCCCGAAGATTATATGAAGAAAAGGATTGCCTTCCTGATTCGGTTTTCCAGAGTTTGGCTCCCTTCGCGCACTCTTTAAAATCTCAATGCAATTAACTCAATTTTTAATTTAAAGGAAGAAAAAAATATCGATGAACGATGCAATTTTTAAACCTGACCGCCTCAAGATAAAATTATTTGCCGATGGAGCAAATATTGAAGATATGCAACGGTTGGCCATGAACCCCAGTATTCAAGGTTTGACCACCAACCCAACCCTTATGGCTCAGGCGGGAGTAAAAAATTATGAAAATTTTGCAAAGGAAGTGCTCTCATTTGTAAAGGATAAACCAATTTCATTCGAGGTTTTTTCAGATGATTTTGATGATATGGCGCGACAGGCCAATAAGATAGCGGGGTGGGGAGAAAATATATATGTCAAGATCCCTGTTACTAATACTAAAGGCGAATCTTCCGCATCTCTGGTAAAACGTCTTGCATCTAATGGAGTCAAACTGAATGTTACGGCCCTCCTCACATTGGAACAGGTTAAGACAATACACAATGTTCTGTCGGCAGAAACTCCCGCCATCGTTTCCGTTTTTGCCGGAAGAATTGCGGATACAGGCCGCGATCCAATTCCGATGATGATGGAAGCAAAGGAAATTCTCGCAGACCAGCCAAGTACAGAATTACTTTGGGCAAGCCCCAGAGAAGTATTGAACGTAATTCAAGCCGACCAGTCGGGGTGCGACATCATAACGGCAACTCCAGGAATTCTTAATAAGCTCTCTAAATTTGATTATGACCTTGAAAAATTTTCTTTAGATACAGTGCGAATGTTTTTTAACGATGCCCAAAAAGCAAAATACACCTTATGATATCGAAAAAATTATGAGCTTGGATTACGTAAATCAATACTTGAAAGAAACCGAGGAGATCATCCAAAACATTGATCGGGAGGCTATTGCAGGCGTTATCGACCTGCTTTCTGATTTAAAGCGATCGAAAGGGAGACTTTTTATTCTGGGTATTGGGGGAAGTGCGGGAAATGCTTCGCACGCAGTCAACGATTTTAGAAAAATCTGCCAAATTGAAGCCTATGCCCCTACAGATAATGTTTCAGAGTTGACAGCCTGGACCAACGACGACAGCTTCGATGTGGTTTTCAAAAACTGGTTGCTCACCTCAAAACTTTCCGACAAAGACGCTCTGCTTATTTTTTCTGTTGGAGGAGGAAGTAAAAAAGCTTCTTACAATCTTGTACTGGCAATGGAAACTGCCAAGGAAGTTGGCGCTCGTGTCGTCTCTATTGTGAGTCGGGATGGAGGTGCGGCTAAAAAACTTTCAGATATTTGTATTCTGGTGCCAGTAATTGTTGATGAACGCATAACCCCGCATGCTGAGGGGTGGCAGGGAGTTCTCTGGCATCTTATCGTAGGCGGAATTCGAGATCGTTTCCCCGACCGTTAAAAATATTTGTCTACATGCCTTTCTCTATCAGGGTTTTGAAATATCATACAAAGTCAGCGAGGGATTGGAGTAGACCACCGGATAACCCTGTAAATTTTTATTTTCTGTTAAAAAATAATTATATTTTGGATAATCCCGACGAATATTAACAATTTGTTCTTTTGTCAGATCCAGAAAATACCACCTTCCCGCAGGCCCCAACCCCTTATTTTGTACTCCTGATTCTATTTCCCAAGCATAAGGCCCGGCAACCGACCTAAGTCTGTGGAGACCGATTCCGTAATATCCTTTTATCGTATACATCATATGCTGATCATGTTTCCTATCCCAAAAACCTAAATTTTTAAAAAACAAAGCAAACGCCAACTTTAAATAAGGTGGTTGAATAACCCCCTTGTCAAAAGGAATATTCGTTTTAACCCAGTCAGCGGCATCTAAAAAATGTTTTATTGGAATGTCGAATGACCGGTTATGAATCCCAGGTTTTGAATGAAAGCAACTAAACCAATAGGCATCATCCCCTCTGACTTTTTTCAATTTGCGGCTTTCTTTGATACTCATCGCAAAACGATTTTTAATAAGATGATTTAACAGGTTTAAATGGAGGGAATCGATATTTTGCAAAGGTGGGTTTTCTAAATTTCCTTTAAACTCATCATAAATTCCATTCAGTCTGGATAAAGCCTCCTGAAACCCCTTTTCATCCTTTACTTGAGTTGCCCTTGCAGCCATCCAAAAAAATTTATTGTACTCTGGAGTTACATCATCACAAATTTGCACATAATCCATTATTTTGAGAACAGGAATCGCCCCACTCCTCACATCAGAAACCTTTATCAATTTGCCATCTTTTTTTATTATAAAGATTGTTAAATTTATGCATAGAAAAAGAGCCATCGCAAAATGAAAAAAAACATTGGAGGAGATTCGCCTGGGCTTTTCAAGTCTTATCATTGTTCTATCTAAAAAAGTGGTCACGGCCAAAATGAGAGTAATCCAGAAACCAATCACAACCACCCATATTAGATCCCAAAAACGGGTTAAGGTAATAGAGTGAGCTAAATCCAAAGGAAGCCAATCAATCAAGAAAGACTCGAATAAAAAACCAAATCCAAAAAAACCTACCGCCACCATGGTGGCAATCTGCCATACGACCGCAAACTTCTTCCATGAACTAACATTAGACAATCTAATGATGATTTCACAAAAAACTCCCGTAGCAACTGCCAGGAATAAAAAACCAAAAAAAGGAAGGTTTTCCCCAAAATGGTAATAAATCAGCCAGTCGTCCGGTTCGTTTTTAATCAACCATGCCAATTGACTTAAAATAGGCTGGCTTCGTGGAAGGTCCAGAGTATCGAAAAAGTGCATACTTGAATGGATATGCCTGAAAGTCATTACAAATAAAATTCCCCAACCAATCACAAAAGAAGCAATATTTCTCCAGGTAATATCGTTCTGCGATAAACACAATCTACGAGAACCCCAAAATTTCCACAGCATTAAAGACAATAATAGTAGCCAAAAAAATCGGAATCCAAATTTAATATGAAAAAATGTTACCAATCCAATCAATACTCCAGAAATCAGGAAACGTCTTTTGACCATAAAAAATATACCCAGGCTAGATAAAGGAATGATGGGAGCCCAAAAAATATAGTATTGAAAACCAAAATAGGGGGACGGACTTAACAAGGGAATATCCAGAAGTTTTCCGGTGAGAAGATTCCCTGCAAATAAGGGAAAAAGGGTCATTGTCATGGATTGGTATTCTGTAAAGCTACCCAACCTGATTAAGGCAAATACTCCGCCTATTGTCAGGGCCCAAAAGGCTATGGCAGAAAATACGTGAAACCAGGCACTGAATAATAACGGAGCGGGGACTACACTGTGCCCTGGTGGCACATATTTTTTTTGGGAAAAAAGAGGATGGATTTGCCCAAACAGGTTCTCAGAAGCGGTAACGACATCAGAGAATGGAAGAGCAAGGTTAATGACACTTTCATAGGGGTCGAGAACGAATTGTTTTCGACCCGCCATTGCGGCTCCCAATAATAAAATTAATATAAAAGTTGCCAGTTTTTGTACAGTCTTGCTACTGAGAAAGCTGGAAGGTTTATTGATTTGATTTTTAGCATTCATCAATATGTTTCTCTATTATCTGAAAAATGGCGTGGTTGAGAAAAGCGTTCACAGAGGGAGAGCCATGGTTTCTCGGTTAAGATAAGTTTGCTTAAGAACTTATTTAGCTTAAAGAAGAATCTTATGACTCAAGATCAATACATTATCAAAAGAAAACAGAATATTCTAGAATTCGGTGAAACGCAAAGTGATATCTCGGAAGCTTGCCGCAAATTAGACGTATCCCGGCAGCATCATTATGATATTAATTGGACTTTGCAAAAAGAGGGCCTGGAGGGAGGATTCCTTGAATAGTTCCGTATGTAGTGGCTTGAGAAATAGTCCGCCGAGATCGAAACACAGCATCCAGGTTTCCTTAAAGAGGTCTACGCCTCAATGGAAAATCTAAAAGGATCTGGAGGATTACATGCGATACTTCAACAAGGTAAAGATAAATCAGTGAAAGCCCTTTCAGCGAAGAATACCTGTGCAGATCTTTCTGGATAAAAAGTCACTTAATCAACAATATTTTTTTGAAAACTCAAGTGACGAAAAAGAAGCCGCTTAAAATCGTGTAAAATATCTTGGTCGGGAAACAAACTGTAAAGGCGAACCGCTTCGACCGTAAGTTAGGATTTCCACCAAGCGTGCCCTACAAGCAACTTAGATGCTTCAACTTTTAACCAGACACGAGTGTTTATTTAGTTTAGATAATTAAAAATATTGATTTTCCCTATTTACTCTCGTAAAGTCCCTTATTAGAGTATTACGAAAAAAATTTAAATCCTGACTTTACAAGCACATTACAGGTGTAGCGAAACTGCCAGCAAATGATTTAGGATATCCCTTTTTTAAACTACAAGATGTGATGTAATGAAAATCTGTCTAGTACGGCCCCCTATTTTAGTTCCAGCCGCAAATCTCGTTACAACCTATACTCCGCCAGTTGGTCTGGCTTATGTGGCTGGTGCGCTTCGTGAAGGTCAATTTGAAGTATGCTTTATTGATGGTCTTGGAGAATCTTTAGATACCCGCCATGATTGGGTTAAAGATTGTTATATTTGTGGTTTAACCCTCGAACAAATAGTCGAAAAAATTCCAGATGATGTAGACATGATCGGAGTTCACGCCGGATTCTCTTTTGACTGGCCGATGTGCCAAGTGCTGATCAAGCTTATCCGTGAACGCTTTCCTAATATCACAATAATTGGGGGGGGTGAACATGTTACTGCGGTGCCAGAGGAAAGCCTTTTAGAAAGTTCGCTTGATATAATCGTCTGCGGCGAAGGAGAGGAGACAGCTGTTGAGATAGCCAAAGCAGTTGAAAATGGGAATACAAACTTAGAATCTATTACTGGCATTGCATTCCATTCCAAGGAGGGCAAATTTATTAAGACGGACCCTCGCCCAAGACTTACAAATGTAAATGACATACCCTCACCGGCTTGGGATATTACTCCACTTCACGAATACCTTGATCGTGGCTTTGGCTACGGTGTTAACCGCGGTCGGTCAATGCCCATTGTTGCGAGTCGTGGTTGCCCTTATCAGTGTACATTCTGCTCAAGCCCAAATATGTGGACCACTCGTTGGGTTATTCGTGACCCAGAGTTGTTGTTGGATGAAATGGAAAAATCGATGGCGACTTATGGCGCTACAAACTTTGACTTTTATGACCTAACATTTGTTTTGAATAAGCGCTGGTTGATTGATTTTTGCAGTAAAATAGTAGATAGAGGTCTCAATATCACCTGGCAATTACCAGCCGGTACTCGTTCTGAAGCGATTGACAGTGAAGTAGGATATTGGATGCACCGCTCGGGATGCAAAAACATGACTTATACCCCTGAAAGTGGGTCGCCTTCCGTGCTTAAACGGATCAAGAAAAAAGTAAATCCGGAATCAATGGTCAGTTCGATTCGCGGTACTGTTAAAGAAGGCATTAACGTCAAAGTTAATCTGATTTTTGGCTTTCCTGACGATACAATTGGGGAATATTTTGAAACTTATAGTTTTATTATAAAAATGGCATTAGCTGGGGCCCACGATCTATCTATTTGGGGCTTTTCTCCTTATCCTGGCACAGAGCTTTTTGACAGACTTAGTCTTCAGAACCGGGTAAAACTAGACGATGAATTCTATGATAGTTTAAGAACCTATAGTGATCAGACTAAAATAACCTCGTACAGTGAAAATTTTTCTAACAACGGCATTCAAGTTTTACGGGTCTTTGGTCTTAGTCTCTTTTACAGCATGTCTTTTCTACGACGTCCAATCAGACCGTTTTTGGTTATAAAAAATTTAATCAAAGGAACTCAAGAGTCGAGAATGGACAGGGGAATATCAGATGCTTTACGTAGACTGATGTTCTTTCGAGCAAACACAAAGCAGTAATTTAAAAAGATAGTCGCAAATTTAACACCATTAGAATTTCTTATCCTCCAGTTAGTCCAACTTTTAAACTACTTGGACTAGATCTATTAGTTTTCCATTAAACGGCTCGTTGTATTAATTTTCCAAAAACTTCCTGATGCTGCAAACCCCGTCCCGTTGAAAATTCGAGTTCACTTGCATGATGAGCATCAAAAGAAAATTGGAATAAAGGCGACATGTTATAAACCTTAAGACTACTGAGCCCAGGAAGCTGCGCGCAACAGAAATTATAGGTTGAGCCTGACCTGACTCACTGAACAGAGGTACTGGATATCTATGTTTTTAGACGGTTATCCGAGGCCAGAGAAATAACGAATAGCTGGTCAGGGAGTGCAATGAAGAACGTCCTCACGACTAACTCAAAACGAAAAAACTCTAAAAGTCAGCGGCTCTGATTTTGGGAGGATTACAGAATCCAGAGATGTAATTAAAGTTAAAATGAACAAAAGTCGCATGCTAAAAAGTTGGTGCAACTTACTTTCGCGCCCAGTTTATTGCCGTCGCTTTTCCCGGAATTAACTTTATTAATCCAAAGGTATTTAATACACGCAAAATAATAAAGTTCCATCCAAAGTGGCGAAAAAGTTTTAACGCTTGCAGCATATGTTTAGTATAAAATTTGAAATATGTAACAACTATATACTTGCGATAGGATAGGCCAATCAAATTGGGGTTTTTATAGTGTTCCGTCAGGGGCGTTTTTGGTTCATTACTATTTACGGACGCCTCAACTTTATCGGGAAATTCGTATGAAGGTTGAGGTTTGGTCGCCAATGCGAAATTATGATATTCCGATGGTAGGTAGGCTGACGAAATCTCCCCTTCTTTGACCAGTTTATCATAGATCGGTGTTCCCGGAATTGCCTGAAACACATGAAACTTAAAAAAATCAAAGCGACATTCCACCACGAATTCTCTTGTCCTTATTAGGTCTTCATAGGTCTCGCCAGGATATCCAAGAATAAAAAACCCGATCACATACAGGCCCGCGTCCTGCATTTCACGGACAATGGGTGGCACAACATCTAAATCAAGATCCTTTTTCATCAAGTTTAGTGTATTCGACGACCCGCTCTCTGGTGCCACAAACATTGTACGCCAACCCGCTTTCCTCATTAACTCCCATAATTCTCCAGAGCCACGCTCCATTCGAATTCCATTTGGCGTTGAAATGGTAACATTCAGGTCCGCATCAGCAATATCACGGCAGACATTTTTTGCATATCGGACATCAAACGTAAAATTGTCATCGATAATGTTGATATGTTTGATGCCGTAACGCTCTTTTAGATCATTGACCCAATCGATCAAGTACTGAGAGGAATGCTTTCGCACCGCTTTCCCGCTAATCATCGGTGATGCACAATACTCACACCGATATGGGCATCCTCTTGTAACCCAAATTGGCGCATTATTTTTTTCACGAGTAAGATAGCGATAACCTCTGTCAATATATTGTTTTAGCTGTATGGCATCGTAATCCGGAAGCTTTAAAGCATCCAAATCATCTACCAGGGTCACAGCACCTTCCAATACAGAAGAGTTTTCTCTCTTTAAAACGATTCCTTCAATGTCTTGATAATCATGCGATCCTTCATAAACCCTGTCTAGAAAAAGACTAAAGTCATTCTCGGACTCACCTCTAAAAACAAAATCAACTTCGTCGTTCTCAATAACGCTTTCCCAATAACCGGTGGCATGAGGCCCTCCCATAACTGTACATGCTTGAGGATAAACAGCTTTCACGGCTTTTGCACAATCCAGCGCCTCCATAAACATAGGGGACCACGTGGTAATCCCGACTATTGCAGGGGTAAACCGTTGTATACACTCTTTAAACTCGTAGGAACTAGCTTTGATATCTAATAGGGAACAATCAAGGATTTCTATCTCAAAATTTTGGGGATGTTTGATATTTGCCTTAAGATATGCAAGGCTCATAGGTATTACCGAGCTGGTATCAAAGCCATGAGGGTTAACCAATAAAACCTTTAGTTTTTCTGAATTTTCCATCGAAAAATACGCCTCGTAATTTAACCTAAATGCCTCACTTATATAACTCTTCTACATATATTACACAACATTAAACCAAAACAAAATACGGAAAAAGCTGGGAACAAAAATTAAAACTTAAATATACTCTTTCCTATGCCATCCCTATAACATTTATTTTCTATTATCCAGGACAGAACCTAACCCAAAAATTCGATTATTAATTTCTATATCTGTTTTTGGACCAAATTTAGAAGGCAGACTTATTTGGGGCATCGTTTCAGATTGTGCTCCGAAGGAGTTATGTGAATTCCACACGGGGGTTATAGCTTTAACAGTACAGTTAGGCTATTCCAATGTCCTTTAAGAAAGGGCTGGGAGACAATTGTTTATTATAGCCGATCTCGACGTTATCATCCATGATCCAGTATAGTTTAGGAACCCGGTTGAAATTGTTTTATTTTCTATGGGAATATTAACATCTTTGATAACATCTTTAATGGTAGTCAATCTAACAGGATTGATGAACCTGGTTTTCAAAAACAGGTTAAAGAGTCTCTGCAGAGGGTAAAATGGTTGAAATCACAGAAAAAGATGTTGAGGATTTTGAAAAAGATGGTGTCATAAGGGTTAAGGGCGCTATAAATGTAAACCAGTTAGAAAAACTGGACCGCGCATTAACCCCCTATCTGGCTCGTAAAAAACTACTCAACAAACTAATGTTTGGAGATTCACTTTTTTTTTCACAACCAAACGTTTGGAAGTCTGATCCGTTTTTTCTAAAATTCGTACAACAACCAATAATTATTGATTTGGCGGCTAAGTTACTCAGGTCAAGTCGGGTTAGCCTTCTGCAAGACGTAATCTTCTTGAAGTCTTCAGGTTCTATAAAAGAATTCCCCTGGCATCACGATATTAGTTACGCTCCCATTCAGGGAGAAAAGATAATGTCTTTTTGGATGGCAACAGAAAACGTTTCTTTACATAATGGAGGCCTCCAGTTTATTAAAGGTTCTCACCGATGGACTGAGAATTTTGGTCCTCCCCCAAATCTACTTCCTATATCAAAATTTCTTCCGCAATATTGGATGAAAAGTAAAACATCGAATTTCAAAGCCAGGACACCTGAAGACTCTGATAAATATTCTAAAAATGATATTGTGTCTTTCGACTTGGAGCGGGGGGATCTTCTAGCATTTCATGGCAGGACCCAACATCGATCAGGCCCCAATTATGCTGAAGAGATCGACCGAAAAGGATACGTGGTACGCTGTACCGGAGATGATATTATATACGATCCTCACTCTGACACTGGGGCGGCATTCCAGCTCTGGAATGCAAAACTGAATTCGGGAGATAAAATGAGAGGTCCATTATTTCCTCTACTCTATGAGAACGGCAAATACCTGGAGTTAAAATCAGATGGCCCAGAAAAAGGTCGAATGTGGAGAGTGCTTCTTAATAAAACTTTACCTCTTCGTAAGTAAGCCCGTTTATGATTCATCTCTGAACCAAAAAAAAACGATAAGACCGCCAGGGAGAATCTTCTGTTTTGGAAAGTGCTGTTGCCTTGAAAAGTGATTTGGATGTTTTAAATCTTCCAGATTACCATGCAATACAACACGCACTATGGTCGTTATAAGGGTGAATATTTTAGCCCGTAAACAATGCTAGGGAAGGAATACAAACATGGCAGTAGGGCATCGCGCTGGGAACTGGAAAGCGAAGGCTTTTGTTTTATTTAAAAAATTTCATATTAGCAACTCTGTATCTGGTGAGATATATAGACTATATAACCGAGTTAATAATTTTATTAAGTATAGAGATCCTTATTTTTTTCGTAGTGTTTCTATAGAGATATCAACTAATTGTAATCGGACATGCAGTTATTGCCCCAATGTACTAGAAGGAACTCCAACTGAATTCATGTCGGAAGATACCTTTAATAAGGTCATAAAAGACCTTCAATCTATTAATTTTTCCGGCATTATTAATTACCATTTTTATAATGAGCCACTATTAGATAAAAGGCTCCCGGAATTTGTTCGCTATGTAAGAAAACATCTTCCATCTTGTGTTAGTCGAGTTTTTTCTAATGGAGATTTTCTCACCTTAGACTTGGCTGATAGATTAATTGATGCTGGTGTGGCAGATTTTAACATTACTATTCATGATAAAAGTGATGCGAAGTTGTTAAAGAAATTGAACCCAGTTCTTGAAAAATATCCCGAGTATTTAAGTATATCGACGCTTCGTGATAAGCCCTTATTTAATCGGGGGGGAGCTGTTGAAGTTGATTTGCTTGACAAGAAAGATGTCTGCACTGATCCTTTGGAAGTTCTTCAAGTGGATTACAAGGGTAATGTGCTTTTATGCTGTAATGATTATTACCGAAAACATTCGTTTGGTAATATAGCTGATGAAGAAATTTACCAGATTTGGCAAGGAGATGATTTTTTTAGCTTGAGGCGAGAGCTGAGGAGGGGCATCGCTAAATTGGAAATTTGTCGAGTCTGTATGGGAAAAGAATGAAACTAACTTTTAAACCTACCTCTGAGTTTCTTTTACATTAGAGATAAAGTAAGACCATCTAGAGTTAATTTCCAAACCCTCTAAAATCGCCGTAGAGAACAGGAGCAACAGACATAGAAAAAAGCGCTCTGTTCCAAAACATCCACTTCATTAATTTGATCAGGTTCTTTAAGAGTTACCTCGGCGAGTGAATTCGAGCAATAAGCGGAAAGACAGGAAACGCCCAACAAATGGCAAAAGTAATCGCTCTAAAGATAAAATGAATTTTACCGTCCATTGTGGGATGAGGCTCCATGGTTTAAAACCACCGGCAAGTGGAAACGCAAGAAGGGTATGATAGCGAAAGTCGAACTGTTCAAATTCTGGTAGTTCTGCCTTTAGCTTAGAGTTGTATTTACCTTTTAATAATGTGGCTATCGCCAGGTTGGCTAATCTTGCATCGCGTAAAGGATCAATAATTCCCTTTTCAAGAGGATCAACACTCATGTTCATCTCTTCCACGTGATATAATTTGTACAAGAGCCAACTGCAAGGCGTGATTGCGGAGTCCAGTAGAATGAGCTTTCCTCCAGACTTAAGCAAACGTGAAGCTTCTTTTAAAAAGTAGATAGGCCATTCAATATGATGGAGAACGTCAATTGCGATTATGTTGGCAAATGCGGCGTCACGAAATGGTAATTTCTGTGCGTCGGCCACAATATTAATCCAAGGCGATGGCACGATATCCGTGTAAATAATATCACCGAAAATACGACCTAAATTACCGCTGGCACTTCCAACTTCCAGCGTCTTGCCTTCAACTGATAATTTTCGGAGCTCCTGGTAACAGTCCTCATAGATTTCTTTTAGAACGGGCTTTCTTTCGAAGACATTTCCAATACTTTCTATCCATTCACCTGGAGATACATTCTGGTCTTGGGGACGGTAGTTCATGTCTATCCTTGATTTTTAAATATATCAGTTACCATTTTTGCGCCATCATAAATAACCTACCCCTAGCTTGACTTTAAGTCCATCATATGGAAGGCCTGAGATCTTATCATAGGTGAGGGATGTCAGGTACCCCTGATTGTAGAATTACCTTTCGATTGTAGAGCTAAATTCACACAAGAAGGAAATAATAAAAAACAATTATAATTTAAAAACGCCTTTTCACCTTGTTGACTGAACGTATCACCCTTTTCCATGGTTAATGGTTGACTAATAGCCAAGCCCCTTATAAAATTTTAATTAAATTGAAAAATAGGAAACTTGCTTTCTACAAAACCAATCCAAGAACTTCTAAATGAAACAAGAAAGACTCCCCATTTTTATCGCTAAAAGACCCATAGTCTCAAAAACAGGTGCCATTTACGACGAACCAACATGGGTCCGAAAGGCATTATTGGTCGTTCAAAATCTAACCAAAAGATACTCATGAATCCAGAAGGATAATGAGACTGGCTGATAGATTTCGCAAAACCAAGGCCTTTTCTTCAATTAACATGTAGTTGTTTGAGATATACAATTTCCAGATATTAGAAAAAATTAGTCTGAATTCCTGAAGCAGGTTGGCTATACAGGCAAGATACTACTAAAGGTATTATAATAAAATGCCGAAGTAATAATACAGAAGATTTATTTAATTAGAAGCTATTTTATTCCTCTTCGTACCCCAAAATGAATATTGACCTTCCCTATCACCAACCCTTCATCGAGGACGATGAGATCAATGAAGTGGTTGAAACGCTTAAATCCGGCTGGCTGACCACGGGTCCCCGTACTTTCCAATTTGAGAAGGATTTCAAAGAATACATTGGTTGTGGTCATGCTATCGGACTGAACTCTTGTACCGCTGGCCTCCATTTGGCTTTGAGCACACAGGATTTTGATCCCGGTGATGAAGTTATCACTACCACGATGACATTTCCTGCGACCGCGAGCGCCATGGTTCATGAGCAGCTAACTCCAGTTCTCGTTGATGTGGAACCGGGAACAATGACAATAGACATAAATCGAATCGAAGAAAAAATAACCCCTCGCACCCGGGCTATAGTGCCTGTCCATTATGCAGGGCATCCTTGCGATATGGACCCCATTATGGATTTAGCACGAAAAAATAAACTTGTGGTGATTGAGGATGGCGCTCATGCAATAGAAACCAAATACAAAGGACGCAAGATAGGCAATTTGGGAAACCCAACTGCATTCAGCTTTTACGCTAACAAAAATATCACCACTGGGGAAGGGGGAATGCTGACATTGAATGATGAATCCATGGCTGACCAGGTCCGCATTCTTCGTTTGCATGGGATAAGCCGAGATGCCTGGAAACGTTTTGGCAAGAGCGGGTTTGTGCACTGGGATTTTGAAATGCCAGGGTACAAATTCAATATGACGGATATCAATGCCGCTATGGGTATCCATCAGTTGAAAAAAGCAGGACGCTTTCTTGAAGTGCGCAAGCAGTATGCTTCCTTATATGATCAGGCCTTCAATCAGGTACCTGAAATTGAAGTACTTGAAACTCGCGATTATGCTGAACCCTCGCACCATTTGTATGTCATCGCCTTAAGGCTCGAACAGCTCACCGTGACAAGAGACGAATTCATTGACACGATTCAATCTACGGGAATTGGAGTCGCAGTACATTATCGAGCACTTCATCTTCAACCGTATTTCCAAAAAGAATTCAGAGCCAGAATGGATACATTTCCCATTGCCACTCGCTATTCTGAAAGTGTTATCTCCCTCCCACTTTATCCTCGCATGTCTGTCAAAGATGTAGAGCGCGTTATTGGAGTGATAACAGATTTAGTCGCTCGTTTTCGCCGTTAAAGGTTGACTATAACGCAAGCCCCTTATAAGATTTTAAATTAAGTTGAAATATCAGGAAGCTTGCTTTCTACAACCAATTTCCAGTACTACCAAATGAAACAAGAAAGACTCCCGATCACTTTTGTTAGAGGACCCATTGTCTCCAAAATAGGTGCCATTAACAACGAGTCAACCCCTGCCATTGGGTTCGCTTATCTATCAGGGTACTTGAGGAAATTTGGTTACGAACCGGAAATGGTAGATGCCATAGGAGAAGGGATTAATCGGCTGTGGCCATTAGAAAAGTATCCCGGATTTCAAGCTCAAGGACTGAAATTTGATGAAATAATTGCTCGCATTCCCAAGGATTCAAAAGTGATTGGATTCTCCCTAATGTTTTCTAGTGAATGGCCAGTGGCTCGCGATTTGATAACCGAAATTCGCAAATTTTTTCCTAATGCATTAATTGTTGGTGGTGGTGAGCATATAACGAGTCTAGTTGAGTACAGTCTAAAGGATTGCCCCGCGCTTGATGTCTGTGTAAGAGGAGAGGGAGAACAAACTCTCTTGGAATTAATTATGGCCTATGAAAAAACGGGAAGTTTTAAAGGAGTAGGCGGCACAGCTTATCTGGATGAAAATAATATCCTTCATTTGGATGAATCTCCTCCTCCGCGAATCCGCAAAATTGATGAAATCGGTTGGCCTTTTTGGCCAGATGAGTATTTAGAAAAATTCTGGGACTCCGGGAAATCATTTGGAGTGGCCACAGAAAAAGATATGCCATTCATGGTTTCAAGAGGATGTCCGTACCAGTGCACCTTCTGCTCAAGCCCAAATATGTGGACGACTCGTTACCTATTAAGGGATGTAAATGATGTCATCGATGAAGCTAAAAATTATATTAAACGTTTTGGGATCAGCAGCCTGCAATTTTATGATTTGACCGCCATTACCAAAAAGGGTTGGATAGTTGAATTTTGCAATAAGCTCATTCAGGAAGGAATTCAATTAAACTGGTCCCTGCCTAGTGGAACCCGCAGTGAAGCTCTGGATGGAGAATCATTAAAATTGTTGAAAGAAACGGGTTGCAATTATCTCGTTTATGCCCCCGAAAGTGCTTCTTTGAGAACCTTGAAAAAAATCAAAAAGAAAATAAAGTTAGACCAACTCACAGAATCAGTATTAGAAGCCAAGCGCCAGAAATTGACCGTCCGGATTAATCTAATTATTGGATTCCCGGAGGAAACATGGACCGACATTTTTAAAACCATGTTCTATGGACTTAGAATGTCCGCAAATGGAATAGACGAAGCTCCTCTTTACATTTTTTCACCTTATCCCGGCACAGAAATCTTTAAGCAATTGGAAGATGAAAACAAAATTACTCTTGATGATGATTACTTTTTAGCTTTGGGTGCTCTTAACAGCTCATACCTTTCTTCGAGAATTGTATGTTTTAATCCAAATATTAACGCACGATTATTAGGGCTATTAAGAACTATTTTTATGATCTCCAATTATTCTGTAAGCTACCTTTTCTTCCCAAAGAGAATTTTTCGAACTTTGAAAAATATTTTTTCAGCCCATGAAAATGAAGCAGTGACAGTTCTGGAACACCGACTAAGGGATTTAATTCAAAGAAAAAAAATGGTTGAGCCTGAATTGAAACAAACAAATTCTTTGGGATAATCCTGAAATTAGGCGGGGGAAAAATTAGGTTTTGGAAGAAAGATCAGTCAATTCTGCATATGTTTTCGGATGGAAAACCTCATGTTTTCCAAGACCAGACTCTCCTCTTTGCCCGCATCATCAAGTGTAACTCGATTTTTGAATATCCTTGTCAAACGTTTTCCCGCAACGAAATCCCCTTCAATAAAATTTTGACCACTGATAGTCGCAATCTTTTGCCCCTTGAGAGTGAATATTGCCTGAAGACGAAGTGTTTGCGGGACTTCTTGGGGAGCATTTTCTTTGGAGTAAACCCCTCGAGGCAATTCAAAAGGGTTAACCCGCATTAGAGGTTTCTCCGCAGCAAGCACAGATCCTCCCGCAAGAAAAACAACTATTATTGCAAATAGTGTTTTTTTTAAAATTTTGGCTTTCAAAATAGAGCCACCTTTATCTAGCCAAGGAAATGGCATTACAAAACCATAACTTTTAGATGAAGTCGGGATTCGACTTTTGGAAGAATTTTTTCGACTCTTTTAGTCTCTAAACTTTCAATATCAATGACAGCAGAAGAGTTGCCAAGTGAGCCAATAAAATTTTTAAGTGCACCGTATTCGCTTTCCATTTCCATAATGAGAGAGACCTCCTTTAACTTCATTCCACCACGCTTTACAATTTTCTCACTGGTCCGCAGAGACCTCAGAAACACACCGTAGAAATCTGCTTCGTTTTGTAGATCGTCAATAATCTCCCCGTCCTGACCTTTAAGCCGGGCCTTAGCCTCATCAATTTCCTTTTTTAATTTAGAGATATCTTCTTCAACTCTAACGATTTGTGCTTTTGTCTTCTTTATATTCCCGGGGCTTTTCATCATTTGCTGGAAAGCACCCAAAGTAGCTTGAACCTGAACCGTTTCCGCTTTTAGATTTTTGAGCTTTTTATTTTGCGATACGTATTCAAACTCGTAATAACCATAACTCACCCCAAAAATCACAGTGGCTCCTATGATCATCATCTCTCTCATGCTCAAGTTTTTTAAATTGGATTTATCCAAAGCCATTTTTTTCGTCCGTTGAAATCAACTCAGAGTTTTAGGAAAAACATATAGCTCAAATTGCAACCCGGGACTATTGTATTTGCCGTCAGCTAAAGCCTTTGAGCGAATTAATTGTATATCTTCAAATATGGGTGAGCTTTTCAAATCCTGCAACAAAAACCTCAAGGTATTTTGTGACTTCAGATCGCTGCCGAAAATATGTCCGACGACTTTAATACGTTCGCCTTTGATAAAATCACTGCTTTTCTTGTTTTTGCTTTTAGATTTTTTTTTCTTTTCACTTCCTCGTTTTAAAAAAGTTACTTCAGACAGCGAAATATTGTCCTGCACCACCAGCGCAATCTCATCATAAACAACTGGAAACTTGAATGGAAAAGGAGTTGCACCAGGAAGGGATTTTTTTTCTTTTCGCAATTTCTTTCTCTTTTTTTTGAGCGCTTTCAACTCCTTTGCAGGCTTTTCAAGTTCCGGAGCCTGAATCTGTAATTTGGCCAGGGAAACTTTTTGATCTTGAAGAGCGGCCTTTTTTGTAATAACTTCCTGCCGCAAGTTTGAGCTATAACCGTAAAGCAACCCTCCAATCAACAATACCGCAGCTATTGGAGCCAGCTTGGCCAGCGTTTTTTTAAATGACGGCCGGTACTTTTCGGGCAGAATATTGATCTTGTCACATTGCCCCAATGCCAGGCCTGCTGCCGCAGTCAGGCTGGGACCATAAAGCTTCATATTCTCTTTAGAGATAGATTCGTCTTCGGTATCGGTTTGGAAAAATGGATTACAGCGGTCAATTTCCAGATCGAGGTTTTCCTTTAAATACTGGTAAAGTCCGCTCAGCCCTACCCCGCCGCCCGAAAGAATCAAGCGATGGACCGAGTCTTTGCGATACTGGTTTTTGAAATATTCAATCGAGCGATCCATTTCAGTAATTTGTTTTTCCAGGATGGGTTCCAGTTTTTCCCGGATGAGACTGAGAGGAATATCTTCTTCGGTTTTTCCGTCTGCGTCTTCTGCAGGAAAACCAAAGGTTTTTTTGATTTGTTCCGCCCTCACGGCATCGATGATCGCTGTTTTACCGTCTTCCAACTCATATTCACCCACCAGAGAGGCTGTTAGATTTTTTCCTCCGTTCGGAATTTCACGGGAAAAAAGAATCTGCCCATCACAAACAAAATAGATACGAGTTCGCTCCGATCCCATATCGACATAGCTGGTGACCGTATCCGAATCTATTTTATTGAGAGCAGAATCGTAGTCCCATAACGCAATGGGAACTACGGTAACACCTTTGGGTTGCAGCCCCGCTGCCTTGGCTATAGAGACCAGAAACTCAACCACATCTCCACGGACAATGACGCTTAGCATTTCGTAGAATGTTGCGCCGTCCTCTTCCGACTCCGCCATGATGTAGTTGTCTACAACGGCTTTTTCCAAGTCAAAAAGCACTTCTTCTTTGGCGTTCCATTTGGCAGCATCTAACAATTCTTCTGCTGGCATTTTTGGTAGAGTTGCATTGCGAATAATGACATTGTGCCCGGTGATGGAAAGGTAAACCTGCTGGCCCTTGATTTTTGCATCAGCAAACATTTTCTTGATGAAATCACCGAGCAAAGGCGCCCTGTCTTTTTGCTGGAGAATGGAAGCAGGAATTTCCTTGATCGCGAATTTGGTGATCTGAAATCCCTTTTGAGTGCGCATCAACTCAACTATCTTGATATCGTGAAACCCGATATCGAGACCGATGCTTTTTTGTCCCAGTTTGGATTTTCCGCCGCTTGATGAAGGTAGTTTAAGTTTCATAGGTCGTAAATTCAGAATATGATCTAATTTATCGTAACCCTAAAATTATCGCATAAAACAACAACCACCCACAAGGGTTTTTGTTGCAAAAGCCATTGAATTATATGGAGAAATTTGACCGCGGAAGGTGGCTAGATAAATTTTGCAAGGGGTATGCAACCACTTCATAAAGGCAAAAAATACCTTTGAGTTTTTTTATTCTGCCCAGGCTAACGACACGTTATTAGATCCGCATTGTTCATAGCCCTCTGTGTTTTCACCCGCGTCTTCATCAAAAACGAGAGAAGCATTATTTTGGAGAGCAACCGTTTGGGCCTGGATGGAACCTTTTATTACGGCATTGTTTGAAACCGAAATCGTCCCATCGGATGAAAGGGCCCCTATAAAATCTGCGTTGTTATCCAGGGTAGCATTCCCTTCCACCCAGGCACTCGTGTCTGTTGCCTCATTTTGGATGAGATTTATTGCCGTAGAACCTGCCATATCAAAGGTACCCCCCACTTTAAGGGTCAAGGCACCGTTCACGCGAATTTCTCCCGAATCAGATATTGTGGTGTTGCCATATACAGTGATGGTGGTTTCATCGGTGCTATTTGGGTCAGCGGCGTCATCTGTGAGTTTCACGGTGCTGGTACCTTTAATTTCCAAATTTTTTGCAATAGCGATATGATCATCGGTTGCGTCATCATCTGAGGTCAGTACCGTCAGGTCGTCAATGGTCATTTCACAAAATTTGAAATGTTTCAAAAGGTTGGTCGATGTTTCGTGATGCGCCTCAAGGGTGGAGTCAAAATTCGGGCATTCGCTATCCGAGCCATCACAGCTTGTATCACAGTCAGGGTCCGTGAAGTCGTCTGTTAGGTCGAGGGCTTCCACCACTTCACCACAGATACTCGATGCACTGGCCTCAGGCTCTGGGTCAATTAAAGAGTTATTGGCCGTGGTTGTACCGAGGCAGGAGGTAGCCGCATTTTCGGATAAATAGCATGCGCGTTGGATAAACCGCTGGATGGATCGTTCGGCTCCTTTATAGGTCCCGACAGAAATAACCCTGATATTATCCTTATCATTAGGGGAGCCTGTTGCATTGGCCGGGGTGGTAGTACCTGGAAAATAGATAGCGAAGGTACCATCTCCAAAAGTGACAGATGAAATATTATCGGTGTTGTCGATATCAGTCCAGTCATCCACATCCTGTAAAGCTGAGGGGCAGGTCGCTTCCGTTTCCAAAAGGCATCTTTCTGTGTACCGGAGTCCAGCTTCAGCAATCATGAAGGCGTTGGCAGAGGTGTAGGTTAAAATAGCTCCGGTCTGTTTCTGCCGGGATTCCGCAAGAAAATTAAAAGCAATGGCAGCCATAATGACGATCCCCATTACAATACCCATCAAAGCGGCAATGCCCCTTTCATTTTTTAGCGGATGAACGATAAGTTTAAAAAAACGTTGTTTCATGAGATGAGGCTTCTTGGACGGATGCCGGAATCAAGTGTGAAACTTTCGCCGTTGCTACCCTCCAGGGTCAGAGAGAAAGTATAATACTCACTTCCTGCAGAAGTTGTTTTAGTAATGGAAAAATCCGTTACCTGATCCGACAATGTCGTGACCACGGAATTGCTAGTCCGTATCAGCGTGGTTCCAGACCAACTGTATACAATTTGCGAAGCGTTGGTATCGACATCCAGACCGCTGAATTTGTCGAAAGTGATTGAAGCGGTCGAGCCTGCATCAGTAAATGCAATGACATTAGTTGCGGAGTTGGAAACACGGATTTCTCGGAGCATGAACTCCATCGCCAACTTGGCATCGTCGACCAGACCTTTTTGCCCGGCTACCAGACGGTTACTTTCGGCCGCCCCAGTGATGAACTGAATAGAGAACAAACCCATGATGCCCATTAGAACAATGGCCGAAATCATTTCAACCAGAGAAAACCCTGCCTGATTCCTAAAAAGCAATTTTTTGTATAGTGGCTCATTCATAATGGGTCAATCCGTCGCAAAAAGTTGATTGAAGGTCATCGCATCCATGGCACCATCCGTCCGGGTAACGGTTAAAGTAATTTTTTGCGCAAAAGTGGAAGTGTTCGAAGTATCAGGCGTTGTTGCATTCACTGAAACAGATGTACAAGCCAAGGAATAATCACCATCTGTCGTGCTGGCACTGGAGCCTACGGGACAGTCCGTATCATCGATGGATGTCCTGGTTTCATTTGCCAACTCTTCCATTCTCTTCTGTGCCAGGAACGATCCCTGGACGATGTATTCCGGATTTTTCGTGTCACTCAGACCGGAAAACGGGATCATGATCGACGGCACCGCAACACCAATAATCACGATAGCCATGATAATTTCGATCAGGGTGAAGCCGAATTCATTATGTGTCATTGCGAGAAGCCAACGACGACGAAGCAATCCAGAAAGTCTGGATCGCCGCTCTCCTTTTAGTCGCTCGCGATAATTATCAAAACAACCTTTCATCATGATACCGTCACCCTCCCGGTATACTGCTCAATGGTTATAGTCGCGGTGTTACTTCCTGAAATGAGAACAATCGACGAAGCAGAACTGGCTAATCGTTCGCCGGCACTGTTGAAGGTGACGGTGCCTCCTGTTTGTATGGATGTTCCTTGGGGCAAGTCCCTGGTTTCAGCTCCGAAAACCGAATTCGGGTCTGCTGTAAGTGTATAGCTGGTTGCGGATGAGGTAAATGTAATGCTCACCTCTTCGTTCCGCGTCATCGCCAATTCCTGAACATATTGAATATCGGTTTGAACGGTGTTGGCAGTCAGGCTAACGTTGATACCGCCTCGATCAAATGAAGGGATGGCCACGGCAGAAATAATACCTAGCACCAGAATGATGCTGATCATTTCTATCAGGGTGAAGCCTTTATTATTTTTAAAAAACTTCATATTCTTTACCGAATTGGTAACCGGACCAAGCTGCTAACCACCCCAGCCTCTCCTTAGAAAGGGGGATTGGGAAGATTCTTCTTCTATGCATCTATAATTATAAGACCCTAAAATTCCACTGTCAAAGCTGAAGAAAAAACGAAAAATAATCGTATCTTAAAACCGCTGAAAAACCGCATGTTTTTTTAATTCAATAATTTGCCTGATTTTTTCACTTGTGGGCCTTGCCTGCACCCCCTATAATTAAATGATAAAAGCTTCTTATCAGCCCGTCAATATTTGTGATGAAGTTGATACAAAGCTGAGACGCAATCGCAATTTTGTTTTGCAATACTACGATCAAGTAAATCTAAAATAGAATTATTCTGGAGAACGAGGCCGTGTCGATGAAACGCTTAATCTTAAATCCCATTACGCTTGCCGCCTTTCTGATGATGTTTCTTGTGTCAGGATCAGGCCTGTTTGTGTCTGCGCCAAGCTTGGTTGAAAATGCAGAAGCCAGCGGTGATAAAGACAAAGATAAGGATGATGATGAAGATTCTTATTCATATGATTTGGCTAATGACGAGAGTGTAACGACCACTCATGATTGCAGCTCACTCACGAATCTACAGATTACCTATCACGAAGATTTTGTAGCAACGGCGAATGCTTCAGGACCGAATATTAAGGTAACCGGCTCTGATAGCACCACATGCACGGTGGTCATTGAAAAAATTTCTGGTGGGACCAACTGTGGATACAATATAGATACATCTGATGACAGTAAAATGGTGATCACAACGAACGCCCAAAATGACGCAACAGATTGCGAGGTTGTCATCAAAGCAACTGTTCCACGAACCACGGATGTTGAGGGTTGATTCATTCTGGAGAAAAAAGGTGAAAAAAATAAAATCACATTACATTCCCATTGCATTGATGGCTTTACTGGTCACCGGCATTGCTGACTGGACCAGTTTTTCTTTAGATTCCAGACCATCCCTTATTGCTATTGCAGAAGCCAGTGGCGATAAAGATAAAGATAAAGATAAAGATGATGATGTCGACTATACAAAAGCAGATTGTAAAGATAACACGGGCATTTGCTCGAACCAGGGTACCGTCACAATAACAGGGATGACGGGAGATGTAGATGTCCGCTCCGGTAGCGGTGCTGTCTTGCTGGATGTAACCTCTGAGAATGTTGACTTGGAATCTATGTCAGGGGATCTAACCGGTAACGGTTTAACCGGAAAAGGCGATTTCGAAACAGAGGTCGGTAATGTCCGTGTGAAATACTGTAAAAAAACTCAGGATATTACGGACAATTCTTTAGACAAACTGACAGTAAAAATAAATGACAGTGTGGGTGATGCCGGATCGGATGCGAAGCTGGCGTTTCCAAAGGACTCTACGATTGATATTAAGATTTCCTATGATGAAACTAAGTACAAAAGTGATTTTTCGGACTGTTCAGGGTGCGATTTCGAACTCAAGGGTTCGGTGGAAAATGGTTTTTTAGTTATATACGAATACACTTTGCCGACACCCAATTGTCCTTACTAGGATTTCATCCACCGATTCTTCAAAAGCAGTAACCCCGCCAGGGTCATGGGTGCCCAGAATACAAAGGGTCTGCCCACGAGTGTGAACCCCAGAAAAAACATCACGATACCCACCCAGAATCCGTTGTTCTCGTGAAAGAAAACCCGATCCACTTGTTTGTATTGATGCAATAGAAAGACAAAGAAACGCCCTGCCCATAATCCCGTCACACCCGCCCCCAGCGCCGCCAGAACAAGAGTGAAACTTGAAAACGGTATATTTGATATCATTGCATAAACACCGTAATAACTGAACAGTCCCAGCCCTACCCCTACGTTCCGATCCAGGTTATCAAACCATAGACCCAAAATAGAGCCCAGCAGCCATGAGGTGGTGATGACCATGTAAGTCAGGTAAGCGGAGGATATATTCATCTGTAAAAGAATCAAATAGCAGAATTGGAGTGTAGAGAAATACAATCCAGTAAGAAATGCATAGAAAGGATATTTAGTCATTGTTAAAATATCCTTCTGTAAAATCTCTTACTTTGCGGCACGGATCGCGGTCGACATGAAAATAACGATCCGTAAAGCGATCCAGCCCCCGACATAGGACCAGGTCGAGATTATCCAGTGCCAGAGGCACGGCACTGGACAAATAAGACTGAATGTCCTTGGGAATAACAATATCCAACCCTTTCTCGTATTCAACTGTCGCTGAACGCATGTCCTCCCCAGTGAAAGGAAGTTGCCGGGATGCAAACCCAAAACTGCGGTCGGCCTGGTCGCTGTTTATGACCATGACTTCATCGAACGCTTCAGATAAAGCAGCAACCACACGGGCTGGAGTGCGGTTATTATGCTGCAACGGCCCGCTCAGTTGAACCGCAATGACTCCCTTTTCTGTCAGTCGCGATTTTGCAAGCTGATAAAACTCCTTTGTGTGAAGAATGGCTTCCTGAATCGTGAGAGGAGAAGGAATGTCCATGATGATCAGGTCGAACATATCGCTCGTGGTTTTCAGGAAATGTTTCCCATCGTCAACAATCAGGTTCCAACGATCAAGCCCTTTGAGGTCATCTGTTGGAGTAAAAAAATTTTGTCCCGCCAACAAAACTCCTGCATCGAGCTCCACCGATTGCACAAACTTCGAATGAGGATAAACTTTCGGCACTGAAGAGAGAGTTCCATTCCCGATTATCAGAGTCCTTTTCGGTTTGATTAGTCGCGCCGGAATTTCCGCAATGTAGTAATTCAAATCTTCCAAATCAGAAGCGTTGAGGTTGAGAAGCCCATCCAAATAAAGATAGAGCTCCCCGTCTTCGTCTTTTATTACCTCAACTTTTTGATAGGCTGAGTTGATGGTCAAGAGAGTTTCGGCCCCGTCGAAATGGTGTTTATAATCATAGAGCAAAGATGTAGTTTTATGATCTATGCTTTTAACAGAGCTGCCGGCAACAACAGCCAAAACCACGAAAGCAATGGCCCAGGATTTTTTCTGCACAACCAGATAAACAATAACAGCAAGCAGAGCCCAGTAAATGGGAAGTATAAAGTCGACCCCTTTATTCCAGCTCATTCCGACAAGGGCAAACCCTGCCACAAAGCCGATCAGTTCCATGGAATACAGCACTTTCATTTTTTTTATGGCGGATTCTTTGTCAGGTGATTTTTCATGAACCAGCCGAGGCAGAAACACGGCAAAAATGGAACTGAAAATCAAAGCATAGAAAAACATCAAGACCACATACATGTAGCTGATCAGATCATACTTCGCAATCCCCACGGCAAGCATTCTGTAAGAAAAAGGAAATGTCAGGTGGAGAAAAACAATAGCGAGAAACGAATTGCGAAAAAAATTTTCAGAAAACTTCAGTGAAAGGTAATAACCAATGGACAACCCAAGAAAAAAAGAAGCGGTAACAAGAATGATGACCACCTCTTCACCATAAAGAATGGTTACGAAATCGCGGATCATCACGAATTGCGCAATACTTAAACAAGTTCCTATTAGGAAAAGGAGAAGAGGCTCTCTTAAGGTAGAAGTACGAATCACAAATTCAGCCGACTTGGAATTAGGGACATGAAAATTGTATGGAAGAGATCAAAATTCTTACATAGATTCTATCAGAAAGCAGAAAATGCGGGAAGGGTATAGAACCAGGTCAGGCGGGCAGTTGGCACATATCCTGTAGGGATGCCTTGTTTTCAGATCTTACGTTTGAGGATCCATTATTAAAATTTGGCTGACTGTAGCGAAATATTTTACCTTCATAATTGGTGATCACCACTTCATCATCCGTATGCTCGATAACACTGTTGGGAAGGAGTCTGACCTTGCCTCCACCTCCTGGAGCGTCAATCACAAAATAAGGTACGGCCATACCTGATGTATGACCCATGAGGTCTTTTAATATATCGAGACCTTTTTGAACCGAGGTGCGCAAATGGTCTGTCCCTTCTGTCATATCTGCCTGATAAATGTAGTAGGGCTTAATGCGGTTCTTCAATAATTTTTGCATCAATTCCTTCATAGTTGCAGAGTTATCGTTGACACCTTTTAGTAGTACTGTTTGGCTGCCTAAAGGAATTCCAATATCAGCCAACATGGCACAGGCTCTCTCAACTTCAGGAGTTAATTCCGAGGGGTGATTAAAATGCATATTGAAATACAACGGATGATATTTTTTTAATATAGAACACAAGTTTTCAGTAATCCTTGCAGGCAAGGTACCAGGAACGCGAGTGCCAATACGGAGGATCTCCAGATGCGGTATGGATCGCAATTCACTGAGAATACGATCAAGTTCTTTATCAGGAACGAGAAGCGGGTCGCCCCCTGACATGATCACATCCCGAATTTCCGGGTGGTTGCGAATATACTCTATTCCCTGTCTTAATGTTTCCCGGGTAACTATTCCTGGAAAACCGATTTTTCGTTTACGAGTACAAAATCGGCAAACAATAGGGCATTGATTGTTGATCATCAATAATACGCGATCCGGGTAACGGTGAACCAACTCTGGCACCGGCATATCGCCTTCTTCGTTAAGAGGATCGGATATCAAACCTTCTTGAACAAAATCATCTAACTCTTCAAGGGTGGGGACTACCTGTTTCCATAACGGATCGTTCGGACCTTTAATTTGACCCAGAAAATAGGAATTGATTCGAACCGGATAATTTTCTCTAACCCGTTCCAGTTTTTCCCTGTATTCATCGGATTCGGGAATAAAAGGAAGGTCTTTAATTTTAACCGCACTCTGGCTGAGTTGTTTTTGCCATAATTCCATGAGTTGCCTTCAGTGTGTGGAAATCAAGAGTTAACAGGATAGGTCTTTTTCAGGTAGTCGATGATTTCG
>CAZECX010000004.1:0-60369 GCA_964510965.1 uncultured Nitrospina sp.
GCTATTCCTTGAGTCGGATGAACCAGATCAAGATATTTATCTTTATATTAATAGCCCGGGCGGTCAGGTCAGTTCGGGAATGGCCATTTACGATACAATGCAATACATCAAACCCGATGTTCAAACAATATGCATAGGTCAGGCGGCCAGCATGGGCGCGTTGCTTTTGACGGCGGGCGCTCCCAAAAAACGTTTTGCTCTGCCGCATGCGCGAATAATGATCCATCAGCCCAGCGGCGGATTTCAGGGACAACATACTGACATTGAAATCCAGGCAAAAGAGATTTCTCGCATCCGCTCCATTCTGGACGGCATTATGGCGCAGCATTCTGGGAAAGACGTAGCCCAGGTTAATAAAGACACCGAGCGCGATCATTATATGACCGGCGAAGAAGCAAAAACATATGGTCTGATAGACAGTGTTATCAGTAATCGAGAAGAAGTTAAAAAAGACGATAAAGATAAAAAATAAAACTGATTCTAACTGAGCCGAGTTGAAATCAGAGTCACCTTAAAGTGAGGGCTTTATGGCGAAGAAAAGCACAACCACTGGGAACTACCGCTGCTCTTTTTGTGGTAAGAGTCAAGAAGAGGTCAAGAAACTCATTGCCGGACCCAGCGTTTACATCTGTGACGAGTGCATCGAGCTATGCAACGAGATCATGGTGGAGGAATGGGCTCAGGAGAAGGGTGAAGACTTCCAGCATTTATTGAAGCCAAAGGAAATTTACAGCCATCTGGATCAATATATTATTAATCAAGAGCGTTGCAAAAAAATCCTTTCCGTTGCGGTTCACAATCATTTCAAACGGGTTGACTCCAATCTTGAGATGGATGATGTCGAATTGCAAAAAAGTAATGTTCTCTTGGTTGGACCAACAGGTTCCGGGAAAACCCTCATGGCGCAAACGTTGGCGCGGATTCTCGATGTCCCGTTCACCATTGTGGATGCTACCACCCTGACCGAAGCGGGTTATGTCGGAGAGGATGTCGAGAATATTATCCTCAAGCTTTTGCAGAGCGCAGAATATGATGTTGAAAAAGCGGAAAGAGGGATTATTTATATCGATGAGGTCGACAAGATTTCTCGAAAATCTGAAAATCCTTCCATCACTCGTGATGTTTCCGGAGAAGGTGTTCAGCAGGCGTTGTTGAAAATTATTGAAGGAACCACTGCCAGTGTTCCGCCGCAAGGTGGACGCAAACATCCTCATCAGGAATTTTTGCAAGTGGATACGACCAATATTTTGTTTGTGTGTGGTGGCGCATTTGTGGGGCTGAGCGAAATTGTTCGCAATCGTATCGGCAAAAAAAGTCTTGGGTTTGGACAAAAAATCGTTTCCAAAAGTGAGTTGGAAGAAGAAGATTTTCTTGAAAAAATTCAACCCGAAGACCTGCTCAAGTATGGCTTGATCCCTGAGTTTGTAGGGCGGTTTTCAGCGGTTGCCACGCTAAAAGAGTTAGACATCGAAGCGCTTATAAAAGTTATGACCGAGCCAAAAAATGCTCTGGTCAAACAATACAAAAAGCTGTTTGAGTTTGAAGACATCAAGTTAAAGTTCACGGATTCTGCCGTTAAAGCGATCGCTGAAAAAGCGATTGAGCGTAAAACCGGAGCAAGGGGTTTGCGTGCCGTGATGGAAGAAACCATGCTCGATATAATGTACGAGCTTCCTTCGCAAAAGGATGTCGAAGAAGTTGTTATTAACGAAGAAGTCGTTGCCAAAGGTGAAAAGCCCATGATGGTTTACGCAAAAAAGAAACAGGCCAGTTAGCATTATGGGTTCAGATAAAATTGTTTTACCGCTTCTCCCCCTGCGGGATATTATAGTTTTCCCTTTCATGGTTTTGCCCCTGTTCGTGGGCAGAGATAAGTCTGTGCTTGCTTTGGAAAAATCCATGGCAGAACAGAAAAGTATCTTCCTTTCAGCTCAGCGCAACCCCAACAATAACGACCCGCAGCCGGCAGATATTTTCGAAATCGGAACGATTGCCAATATCCTGCAAATCCTGAAGTTGACAGATGGGACCATGAAAGTGTTGGTCGAAGGTCTGCACAGGGGACGCATTGAAAATTTCAAAAAAAATCCCGACTATTTTGAAGTTGAAGTCAATCGTATCCATGAAAACGACCAGCTCACTCCCGATGTAAAAGCCATGATGCGAAGTGTTGGGAATGTGTTCGAGCAATATGTCAAGCTCAACCAGAAGATTCCTCTGGAAGCCGTTGCCGCGAGCGCTAATATTCTTGAGCCGCACCGTTACGCAGATACCATCGCCTCCTATATGGTTTTCCAAACTCAGGAAAAGCAAGAACTCCTGGAAACATTGAATCCTGCTGACCGGTTGAACAAGTTGCTGGGAATCCTTAAGTCGGAAATGGAAGTTCTCAAAATCGAGAAGAGGGTTCATGGGCGGGTACGGAAACAAATGGAGCGTAGCCAGAAAGAGTTCTACCTTAATGAGCAGATGAAGGCTATCCAGAAAGAACTTGGCAAGCGTGATGAATTCAAAAGCGATTTCGATGAGTTAAAGCAAAAAATTAAAAAAGCAAAAATGCCGAAAGAGGTAAACGAGAAAGCCAAGAAAGAATTGAAGCGGTTGGAACTCATGCAACCCATGTCGGCAGAAGCCACGGTCGCGCGAACCTATATCGAATGGCTCACAGATTTGCCGTGGGAAAAAGCAGCCGGCACTGAAAAAATAAAAATTCCTGAAGCCCAAAAAGTTTTAGATACAGATCATTACGGTCTGGAAAAAGTCAAAGAGCGTATTACCGAGCACCTTGCAGTTTTAAAACTGGTGAAAAAAATAAAGGGGCCCATCATTTGTCTGGTTGGTCCTCCGGGTGTTGGTAAAACTTCTCTTGGTAAATCCATTGGCAGGGCAATGGGCCGGGAATTTGTCCGCATATCGCTTGGTGGAGTTCGTGATGAAGCCGAGATTCGAGGTCATCGCCGAACTTATATTGGTGCCTTGCCGGGAAAAATTGTTCAAGGAATGAAGAAAGCCGGGGTGCACAATCCCGTATTCATGCTCGATGAAGTCGATAAGATGAATGCTGATTTTCGTGGTGATCCTTCTTCTGCATTGCTGGAGGTGCTCGACCCGGAACAAAATGCAAACTTCAACGATCATTATCTGGAGATTGATTACGACCTGTCAAATGTTCTGTTTATCTGTACCGCGAATGTGCTTCATTCCATTCCGCGACCCTTGCTGGACAGAATGGAAGTGCTGCATCTTCCCGGTTACACCGATCAGGAAAAGCTTGGAATAGCTCAAAGGTTTCTGGTGCCCAAGAAAATAGCCGAACATGGTTTGACGAAAAAGAATATTGAAATTTCAGAAAAAGCAATCCAGCGAATTATTCAGGATTTTACCCGCGAAGCGGGAGTGAGAAGCCTGGAAAGAGAAATTGCGACCCTCTGCCGAAAAGTTGTAAAGACCGTAGTGGAAAAAGGCAAGAAGACAAATGTGAAAATTACTCCAGCCAGCCTGGAAAAATATCTTGGCATTCCCAAATACAAACGTTCTGATAATGAAGGTCCCCTTGATATAGGTTCGGCGATCGGCTTGGCGTGGACGGAACTTGGCGGCGAAATTCTGTCGATTGAAGTCACCGTTTTGCCTGGAACCGGGAAACTCGTTCCCACAGGACAATTGGGCGATGTTATGAAAGAGTCTGCACAGGCTGCTATGACTTACGTTCGGTCAAGAGCTTCCAAGCTTGGGTTGCCGAAAAACTTTTACCAGAAAAATGATTTTCATATCCATATTCCTGAAGGTGCTGTCCCTAAAGATGGTCCTTCAGCAGGCATTACCATGGCAGTTGCTTTGGTTTCGGCTCTCACTAAAACTTCGTTGCGACACGATATCGCAATGACGGGAGAGTTGACGTTGACGGGAAAAGTTTTACCTATCGGTGGATTGAAAGAAAAGGTTCTCGCCGCGCATCGACATGGCATACACAATCTGATCATACCCATTGAGAACGAAAAAGACATTCCCGATATTCCAGAAAACATTAGGAAGAATATCGAATTTTTTCCTGTCAAGACAATGGATGATGTGATCAAGCACTCCTTTGGAAAAAAGAAGAGAACCAAAAAGAAATCTGCCTCGCAAAAAACCAAGAGGGCATCCAAAACTTCAACCAAGCAACCTACCCTCCGCCTCAATTAGCCCTCTAGCGAGGGATGCAATTGCCACTTCCTGGAAAGTTGAATTTTCTAATCCAAGGAGGCTCTACAGTTTTTTATTTCGACAAAACCGCCGCCAATCATATATTTGGGCTACGAGAAATGGTAATCCTGTTTTACTGTGCGCACGACGATTTTAAAACCGCCATTTTGACCCTCAATTTACTATGAAAAACAGGGTGAAATCGCCTCTCCGAAACCATAAAAACACTCAGATTTTATTAGACTTATGGGTTTTCCCGTTGTATTATGATTCGATGTAAATTTGTTTAAATTTATGATAATAATGCGAATTTCAAAAACATTGATTTTTCGAGCCTTAGGAATTCTACTTTTGGGCTTTATTTTGGCTTCCTGTAGTTCCTTTGGGAGTTCCAAAAAGGAAGCTCCAAAGGAGTTGCAGGCTAAGATGCCGGAGAGACGGGAAATCTCCATTCCTCTTGAAAAAGCAAGATCCGAAAAAAATAACCTGCCCGATTCGATCACCGAAATTCAACCCAATCTCGACCTGAAGGAGCAAGAGACCAAGGGGTTTCGTTTTACTATGTCGGCACGTGGGGTTGATATACGAAACGTGTTGTTTGCTCTCTCTCAGGAAATTGAGCAAAATATTATTATCGATCCAAATGTTGTAGACAAAGCAGCTACGGTCGATTTGAAAAACGTTACCCTGGAGCAAGCATTGGAAAACTTGTTAATCCCTCTTCACTTGGAATATGAAATAGAAAAGGACTTTATTCGCGTTCGCAAAGAAAAAATGCAGACACGAAATTTTACCTTGAACTATATTATTTCGAAGCGAAGGGGTGGTAGCAATCTGTCTTCCAAAAGTGGTGGAGGTACTACTTCAGGAGGCAGTTCCGGTAGTAGTACAAGCTCCTCAACGACTACAGCTTCTACAAGCGCTAGCCTGGGGTCTACACAGACTGGGTCCACCAGCACCATACAATCCTCTGAGGAAACTGATTTATGGACGGAGATAGTATCTGGGCTAAATAATATTGTCACACCTTCTGCATCGTCAACCTCCGGAAGTTCAACAGAAGATAGTTCCAGTACCGATTTGACCGGCGGGGGTTCAGCTGTGGCTTCCACAGATGGCGGTTCTTCCGATTTAGTATCAAGCTTGTTGGGTGGCGGGGCGGGGGCTTCAACCGGGTCGGGGACTGATGATTCTGGTGCTTCCACAGGTTCCTCGACTGCCGTCGCTGTGGAACAGGAGAGAGCTTTTATAAGTGTTAATAAGCAGGCTGGGCTCATTGTTGTAAAGGATTATCCTGATGTTTTATTACAAGTTGCCGAATTCATTGAGGCTGTAGAGGGATCTGTTCAGCGGCAGGTTTATATTCAAGCAAAAATCATTGAAGTTACCCTTAATGACGATTACAAACTGGGAATAGATTGGTCGCAAGTCAGCCCATTTACAGTGGCTAAAACGGCAGGCTCGATCCTTAGGAATACCACTACCATTACAGGTGCTGCGAACTTTGTTTATGGTCCCTCATCTTCTGCATTTAATGTTGTAGTGGATGCATTGGCCCAGCAAGGTCAGGTGAGTGTTCTTTCCAGCCCAAAAATTGCAACCCTGAATAATCAAAGGGCCGTCATCAAAGTAGGTACCGCAGACATATTTTTTATTCCAGAAATCACTCCCGCGACTACGACATCGGCAGCTGTCACGCAGTATATTCCTTCAACTATTACGATTGGTATTGTTCTCGATGTGGTCCCGCAAATCAATCCAAATGGTGAAATAATGATGAGCATCAATACCAGCATCACCGAGAAGTCAGGGGAAAGAACATCCCCAGACGGGGTCAATGTTGTTCCCATTCTTGATGTGCGAGAGGCTAACAATGTGGTTTTAGCGCAGCATGGACAGACAATTGTCATTGGAGGATTGATGAAAACGAAAAAGGAAGTGGATGATAATTCCGTGCCACTTCTTGGTTCTCTTCCCGGTATCGGTCGGCTTTTTCACTGGGACCAGGAAAACACATTAAAGTCAGAGTTGGTCATTATGCTGTCTCCCGAAATAATGGCTGGCAGGGCAGTGGATGATCGCTTCATCAAAGAAAGAGACCGGTTGAGAAATACCGGCTATGATGTATATTCAGATACTATTGTTAACCCTTCCTTTAAAAGGTAGGCGCCTTACATGTACGAAAATTATTTCCAGTTCAAGGAAAAACCTTTCAGTCTGACACCTGATCCTAAGTTTCTTTATCTGAGCAAACAGTATCAGGGAGCTTTGGACCATATGTTATATGGGATCAAGCAAAGGGAAGGCTTTATGGTTATTGCTGGAGATGTGGGTACGGGCAAGACTACTCTTTGCCGTTGTCTTCTTGATCGGCTGGATGAAGACGTTGAAGTAGCGCTGATACTAAATCCCATGCTTTCAGACATGGATTTACTTAGAAATGTTGTGCATGATCTGCAAATCGATCCTGTTCAAGCCCAGCAACCAGCCGGAATTATAGAAGACGATTCAACCGGAGACAGTATTGAGATCGACCTGTCACCTGAAATAATTCCTTCTGAAGATCTGCGTCGGCAGGATCATACATGGATAAATAACGCATCGAAAAAAGAACTCATCGATGCTTTAAACGTTTTTCTTCTTAACCGGCATGAACAAGGGCGAACTACCGTTCTTATCGTAGATGAAGCGCAAAACCTGTCTCTCGATGTTATGGAACAAGTTAGGATTCTCTCCAACATTGAAACTGAAAAAGACAAGCTGCTTCAAATTATTTTCGTCGGCCAATTAGAATTAAACGAAAAACTTAAGTTGCCAACTCTAAAGCAACTGAATCAACGAATATCGATCCGCTACGAAATTTCACCCCTGGACCTTGATGGAACAAAAAATTATATTGATCACCGAATCATGATTGCAGGCGCTGCATCTCGCGTAACATTTACGCGCTCCGCATTGAAAGAAGTTTATAACTATTCCAAAGGTTATCCTCGTCTCATCAATCTGGCTTGCGATCGAGCGTTACTTGCCGGATACAATCAACAAGTAGAAACCATTGACAAGAGTCATGTTTGTGAAGCCATTAGAAGTCTATTGGGCGAAGAAAATAAAGATTATTTTTTAAACCGAATTATCAAAAATCAATTACCTTTAGTGGCATCCGTTTTATTTTTCATTGCAGGATTGGCGTTTTTTGTTCTTTCGAAAATGGATTCTGGAAAAGCTGAAATAGTGTCCTTGTCGGCAAATAATATGGCTTCTATAAAAGCTCCACCTGCGCCAACGCCAGTTGCTACAGTGAATCAAATGGGATCTGTTTCTGCAGCTCCTGTTTCAAATACCGCTACTACACCCGTTCAAGAATTTATCGCGGATCTCGAAAAAACCTCCCCCGTTGCAAATTATGAAGAGCCCGAGGTTCCTTCTGCACAAGTTCCTTTAGAAGTACCTGCAGAAGAGGTGACAGCTTCGGCAGCTATAGAAGATGCCGCGCCTGAGCCAGCAAATCCACCGGCTGCCGTAAGCGCATTGAACCCGGGGAATTACCGTATTCAGGTTTATTCATTAAAAGATAGAGCAGCGGCAGAACGACATAAGGAAGAATTACTTCAAGGCGGGTTTGATGCTTTCTTGAAAAAGGCAGTTTCTGCCGGACAAGACTGGTACATTGTTTATGTAGGACCCTTTGCCAATATTAATTCTGCCAAAGTTAACTTGAAGGCATTAAAGTTTTCCGGCCGGGAGCCCATTCTGCTTTCCGTCACTACGACCAGTTGAGAGAGGGCGGAGCGTGAGCCTGATCGCAGACAGCCTGAAAAAGGCACTCAAAGAAAAAACCTTTAAAGTAAGCCCGGGAATTAATCTTCTTAAAAACCTGGGGCAGAAATCGAAACCGCAGCGCTTCGATCAGAAAGAAGTAAAACGATTCGTTTTACTGATTGTGATTCCAGCTGGGATCCTGATTTTCTTACTTGTAGCCAATCCCTTTGCCTCGAAAGTTAAGGTGATACCACCGGCGCCGGTGGTAGCGAAAATCCCTCCTCAACCGGCTCCAGCACCACCCCCTAAACAGGAAGTTATAAAACCGCCGCCGGTTGCACCGGCTCAACCAGTTGCATCGAAACCCGCTCCTCCTGTGGTGAAAAAGCCTGTGCAACGAAAGCCGGCAGCTAGAAAATCAGTACCCAGAAAACCGGCGCCAGTAAAATCAGATAATATTCCCATCATAGAGCCCGGGATGAAAGAGGTGTCTATTGAAGAGCTTACTTCTCCGATAAAAAAGCCTGTTGCTCAAAACCCCAAACCCGTGGCCCGGGTGGAATTAAGGGAGCCGCCGGATTCACCTCCTGTTCCAATAAAGCTGGAACCGAAACCTCATGAAGTGGAGATGGAAAAAAAACCGGTTCCTCCAAAGCTGACGGAGGAAACTCTTCCACTAGTTGAAGAAGTAATAGAAAAATCAGTTATAACTCCAAAACCAAAAAAAAATGAAAGTCGGGTTGCGGCCCTGGTTCCACAGCAACAGGATGTAACATTCCCAAACTTACCAGAACCGGACATTTTTAAAAATGGAGACTATTATTTTAACCGTGCGATTTTTTATCAGCAGTCAAGAGACTGGGAAAAAGCTTTATCAAACTATGCTCAAGCCGCAAAACTTAGTCCGGGTAATCCTGATATTTACAATAACATGGGTGTCATTCACAAGGAGTTGCGGCAATATAATCGAGCAATTGAAGAGTTCCTAAGAGCCGTATATTTAAAGCCAGATTATGCAAAACCCTACAATAATATTGGTGTGGTATACTTTGCGAAAGAAGACTATTTGACCGCTATCCAGAATTATAAGAAAGCCATCTCGATTGACCCAAAAAACCTTGAGGCTTTAAATAATTTGTCTGTGGCTTTTAAAAAAATGGGGCAGCTTGAAAAAGCCAAATCTGTTTTAAATCAGGCTCTGAAGTTGGGATCAAACCATGCGGGGACTCACTATAATCTAGCGGTTTTGCATGAAGAAACGGGAAACATGGAAGCAGCCATTCATTTTTACCAAAAATTTTCCAAGTTAGGTTTGAGCAGCCATCCCGCTCTCGTACGAAAAGTAGAAAAGCATATTAAAACATTAAAATAATTTTAGAAACTTCCGGTAGTCAAAAATAATATAAGCAGCTATGTTTAAAAAAGCGCTAAAGAAAAATCTGATTGCGGGATTATTGGTCACCATCCCCGCAGCGTTGACCTATATGATTCTGTCGTTTGTCATTACACGTGTTGACAAGGCGATGAAGCCAGTTATTACAGGGGTTTTAGGGCCTGAATATATAAAATTAATGGAAGACTGGCATATTCCCGGGACGGGTTTCTTATTTCTAGCCATTTTCGTAATTGCAGTTGGCTTGGTTGGAACTAATTTTATTGGAAAAAAAGTGGTGGCGATGGGTGAAAAGATACTCCATAACATCCCGGTCGTCCGCGTTATTTATACCAGTATCAAAAAAGTAGTCGACACGGTATCATTGACAGAAACACCCAGTTTTCAAAAGATGGTTCTTATCACTTATCCAAGGGAACCCTTAAAAACTTTGGGAATAGTTTGTTGTGATACTCCGGATGGGATCTCTGAGGGTGAAAAAATGTTAAATATTTTTGTGCCTACATCGCCTAACCCTACAACGGGATTTCTTTTTATGCTACCAGAAAAAGACACCCAACCTTTAAAAATGTCTGTCGAGGAAGGTTTGAAAATGATTATTTCTTTTGGGATGACACATCCTGATGCTCCGGAAGAAACTTTACACATAAAAAATTAGTATTCTTTATTTTTTATTCTCGGTGGTCATTTTATCTTTCATTTTTTTTCCAGCTAGAGTTTCGCTAATTCGCTTAGCGACCTTAACATCCAATTGACTGAGTACCTTGCCGGCGATCTTGCTTTTCATTCCTGAAACGATCTTGAGGGCCAGGTCATCGTCAATTGCTTCAATTAAGGTAGCAGCCTCTTCAGGTTTCATGCTGGAATAAACTTTGATCAGGGCCTCTACATTTTCCTTTGTTTTTTCATTCTGAATCCCAAGTTGTTGTTTGGATTCAGAAAGCCCTTTCTCAATTTTTTCCAGGTCTTTGCTGACCTTTGCTTCAATGGCTTTAATTCTAAGTTCTTTTATACGTAGTTCTTCTTCCCGACGTTTTAGCTCCCGGTTTTTCTTCTCGATGGTTTCAATCATTCGAAATGTTTCAGGGTTTACAGCAGGCATTTTTGTTGGAAGGGCTACCTTTTTATCCTTAGCGGCTTCACCTTCTTCATTACCTTCCAGGATAGGCTTGTCTGTATTAGTACGTTTTTCCTCGGTTTTTCCATCAAGCATTTTGACCTGAGCGTAGGCTACACCCATTTGCGAATGAGGGCTTTCAACCCACAGGTATTTGCCGAAAAGAAAAGAAGCTGCTGTCGCAATAAAAATAAATAATATTTTATTCTTCATATCGGTTTCCTAAAATTTCCTTCCCCACAGGTTCGAGGAGTTTTCATCCTGAATGGCAAGTTCCTTTTTCTCTCTGAGTTTTCTTTCTTTCAACATATCGCGATCTTTCAATATTTCCAAAGTTCTCCGTTTTCTCATTGCGTCAACGACTTCCTTGCGTTTCTCTTCAAGTTTAACCGTGATTTCAGAGATGATTGTGTCTTGCCGTTGTTTATGAACCTTGGTGCCACGAAAAAAATTGTCATACAGGATCATTGTTTGGACATCAATGGTTTGTCTCTTTTTTTTATTTAATTCCTCTTTTTTGTTCTCCGTGAGTTCTTTCATGAAGTCTTGGCTGTCCTGCTGTTTTTGGATCAGGGCATTGATCTGCCCCATATCCTTTTGTAGCAGGTCTTCCTTATTCTTGTTTAGTTTGAGAATTGTTTCAAATCGAAAGCTCACCTTTTAAATCTCCATAATCCGTTTCAAATCGTCCAAACTGGATCGCCAGTCAAAATTCTCATGCATCCCTTGCCTGAGGTATGGAATCATTAAATCATATTTTTGGATGGCCATATCAATTTTTGGGTTGCTCCCTTTAATGTAAGCGCCAATATTGATCAAATCCTCTGCGGATTTATAAGTGGCAAGAAAATCTTTAAATTTCATGGAAAGCTCTTGATGCTCTTTTGTCACCACATCAATCATTAATCGGCTCACACTGTTGAGTATATCAATTGCGGGATAATGATTATGTGCAGCTAATTCACGGCTTAGCACAATATGTCCATCCAGAATTGCGCGAACCGCATCAGAGATTGGTTCGTTGAGATCATCCCCTTCAACAAGAACTGTGTAAAGCCCCGTGATGGAACCTTTACTGGATGATGTCCCTGCACGTTCCAGTAGCTTTGGTAGCATAGAAAAAACCGAGGGTGTGAAACCGCGAGTGGTTGGTGGTTCTCCAACCGACAAACCAATTTCTCTTTGAGCAAGGGCAAAGCGGGTGACAGAATCCATCATCAACATCACGTCCTGACCTTTATCTCTGAAATATTCCGCTATTGTGGTAGCAATGAATGCTCCGCGCAACCTTACCAGAGGGGGTTCATCAGAAGCTGCTGCTATTATGATCGAGCGTTTTAATCCTTCTTCTCCTAGATTTTCGTCGATGAACTCTCGGACTTCTCTTCCCCTTTCACCGATCAGCGCGATGACATTAATATCGGCGTTGGTGTTTCTTGCAATCATTCCCATTAAAACCGATTTTCCCACACCGGTACCTGCCAGAATTCCTACTCGTTGCCCCTTGGCAAATGAAAGGAGGCCATTGAGAGAGCGAATTCCAACATCCAAAGGTTCTTTTAAACGTTTACGTTCCAATGGATTGATTGGACTTCCCATTAATGGATATTCTGTGGTTGCCGGAATAGGGCCTTTACCATCAATGGGTAGCCCGTTTCCATCAATTATTCGACCGATCAGCGCATTGCCTACTTTATAAGTGGGGTATTCTTCCGTCGATTCGATAACGCTGCCAGGTTCGATGCCAATAATATCGCCTAGAGGCATTAACAAAGTATTTTTTTCACGAAACCCAACAACCTGAGCCTGAATTGAGGGTCTATTGTTGGGATATATCGTACAAATACTTCCGACGGATACAGCGGGGCCATCTCCTTCGAGAATTAAACCGATGATGCGGTTGACACGACCGGTCTTTTTTACAAAGTCTGTTTTTTCAATGAAGTTGCTGTATTTTTTTAAATCGATAGTTGCTTCCATTTTCCTCACACCTGCTTATCTTCTGGATTGGGGTCGCTCGACTCGGAATTGTCATCCTCTGTTTCATTTTCGGAGGGTTGCTGTACTTCTGGTGTTTCTTCATCCACCGAAATCTCGGAAGCGGCAATCATTTTTTCAGGCGGTGCTGGGGAAAGATTAAGGATGCGGTCTATCTGTTCTTCCAGTTTTTCAATCCTTGCATCGATCACACCAAAATTCGTTTCGACAACACAACCCCCGCGAGCGATGCCAGAGTGTGCTTCAAAAGTAATATTTTTTATTTCACTGAACATATGGTGCAATTCCGGGCGAAAACTTTCAGCGTATTCTTTATCGGTGGGATGGATTTTTATAACCATAGACTCCCTATCTAATACGGACTGAACAGCCAGCCGAATCATATCTTGAACGGCATCTTCACGGGTAGAAAACTCAAAGTGAATGACTTTTTTCGTAAGGCTGATAACCATTTCAACCATTTCTCTTTCAACCTTGTCATACATTTCTTTTCTGAATCCTGATAGTTCTTCAATCAATTGCTGAGTGGTTTCCAGGAAAGGACTGAACTCTTCTTTTGCGGATTCCTCCCCCTTTTTGAATCCACCTTGGAAGCCCGTATCGTATCCCTCTTTTCTAGCATTTGATTTTAGTTCGTTGACCTGTTTTTTTGCCTTGTCCATGGCATCTTTTAGAAGTTCCATTACACCCTGTTTAGCCTTATCCACATTGGACTGGTCGAAGTTGCGGGCTTTATCCGAGTCGTAGGAAAAGCCGCGGCGAATGGATGGATTCTGAACGGTTAATTCATCAAACTGAAAGGAACGCTCTTCAGAAGTTGTTTCAGGGGTATCGACCTCATTCATTTGCAGGTTGCTGGATTCAAAATTTTGGCGTAAATCAGACAAGGGCTTCACCTCGACCCATCACGATAGCTCCTGACTCTTCAAGATGCTTGCAGATGGAAACAATTTTTTGTTGTCCTTTTTCGACCTCGCTTATTTTGGTAGGACCCAGCAATTCAAGATCTTCTCGCAGCATATCTGCAGCGCGATCAGACATATTAGAAAATATTTTGATTTTCACTTCATCCGATGCAGTCTTAAGAGCGACCAACAAATCTTCACTTGTGACATCTCTTAAAAGTAATCGGATACCTTCATCATCAATCTTCTGAATATCTTCAAACGTAAATCTCAGCTCGCGAATTTCATTTGCCATATCCGGGTCGATTTCTTCCATTGAAGAGAGAATCATCGATTCAGTTGCTCTGTCCATAGATCCCATCAATCTGGCGGCGACGGCTTTTCCGCCTAATTTATTTCCAGTAAAAGTTCCAGAATATTGAAATTCAGTTTTCAGGGCAGCGTCCAAATCTTTAAGGACTTGCGGAGATACCCTCTCCAGAGTAGCAAGTCGGTGGACAATTTCCATACGTTTATTTTCAGAAATTTCTTTTACAGTTTGGCTTGCTACATCCGGTTCTAAATGCGCCAGAATGATGGCTGCAGTTTGTGGATGCTCATTTTCAATAAAGCCAGCAATTACACTAGGTTCAAGAAGGCGAATGGTTTCCAATCCTCCGCCAAGCTCTTGATCAGGTGAGGTGATGTTATTCAAAATTTCATTTGCTTTGGCAGGGTTCATGGCTTGGTGGAGAGCCGATTTAAGAAATTCAGTTCCCGATCTTCCCAGTCCAGAGGCTCCCGTTTCCAGATGACTGTAAAAATCTTTATTAACCTTGTCCATGACCTTCATGTCAACATTCCCAAGGGATGACATATAATTGCCGAGGGTTTGAATTTCCCGCTCATCCATATTTGCAAGAACCTGGGCAGCTTTTTCTTCACCGAGGTCCATCAATAGTATAGCGGCTTTTTCCGGTCCTAAAATTTTTCTACTCATAATTCTCCAAGCCTTTATTATTATTTAGCAGTAGGATCTTTTTCTCGCATCCATTTTCTGATTACGCCAGCAGTATATTTTGGATCGTTACCAACAAACTCTGATACAGACTCTCTAATATGAGCTGCCTCTGAAGCCATTTCATTGAGTCGTCTTTTCTCTTCATCCACCGCATCAATGTCAGCTGTTCCCAATTGTTCCATTTCGGGAACGACTTCAACAGAAGTGGTCATCCAGGTAATGATGGGTCGAATTATTCGGGTAAAGAACATGATGAGGAATATCAAGCCAACAACCAATTTACCAACTTCCATGGCCATATCAATTTGTTCTGCTCGCTCAAGCGCAGCTTTTTCTTGATCCATTTGAGAGCGATCAAATTGAATGTTCTCAACTTGAATGACATCGCCTCGTTCCTGGTCAAATCCAACAGCCGATTGAACAATTTGCAGATATTTCGCCATTTCTTCTTGAGTGCGAGGTTTATATTCCGCTGGATCACCTTCCAGGGTTCCATCAATCATGACCGCAACACTGAGCTTGGCAATTTCGCCAACTGGTTTGGAAACCCTTCGGACGACCTTATTAATTTCGTAGTTAAATACCGCGTTAGATTTATTTCTCTGTGCCGCCTGACCGACTGAACCACCGGCACCTTCGCCATCAGGAACCAGTGCTTGAACACCCGGAATGCCTCCAGGTGGAATGGCACCTTTAGAGTTTTCAGTAATCTGGTTTTCGCTTCGGACCACCTGAGAATCTGGATCAAAAATTTCTTCCGTTCTTTCTACTTGTTCAAAATCCAAGTCCGTGGAAACTTTGGCGATCACGTTGCCAGATCCTAATGCGTCTTCGAGCATTTTAATAATTTTTGCCTGTAATTCTTTTTCAACGCGTAATTTATGTTTAAAATTTGAGGCAGACATCATGGCTTCCTTTGAAGGTTCTTTGCCGCCTGACAAAAGATTTCCCTTCAAGTCGACTACGACAACATCAGAAGCCTGAATGCTGCCAACACTGGACGACACCAAATGCACGATTCCCTGAATCTGACCTTCTGTAAGAGACTTGCCAGATTTTACTTTCAAAGTTACAGAAGCCTTTCCTTTTGGTTTTTCCTTGCGGAATAGATTGTCTTTGGGGATAACCAGATGAACCCGTACCTGGGAAACTGCATCAAGTGTTTTAATTGTGCGAGTCAACTCGCCTTGCAGGGCGCGCTGAAAATTTAGTTTTTGAATAAAGTCAGTCATTCCCAGAGGAGTGTCTTCAAAAATTTCAAGACCGACATCAGAACCTTCGGGAAGACCTTCGCTGGCAAGTTGCAATCGGATTTCATGAATCATATCTGAAGCTACACGAATAGTACGTCCACCATTCGTTACTTCATAAGGAACTTTCTGAGTTTTCAATTTTTCAACAATCGCGCCAGCATCTTCCTGTGAAAGGTTCGCATATAAGAGCTGAAAATCGGGTGCCTTTAGCCATAAAGACATGACAAGCAAAGAGGCTAAAGCTAGAGCGACTAGAGAAAGTGCTGCAACTTTTTTACCTTGCGACAGTTCGTTAAACCGTTCACCGAGTTGTCCTAGAAAATCCTGAAAGTTATCCATGAGAGTTTAGTTTTTATTGTTAATAAAAATTTCGTTTATTTTCTTATCTGCCCAGGTCAATAGCTCTGGTAGCCATTGCCTTCGACGCATTGAGTGCTGTTACATTTGCTTCAAACGATCTTTGCGTGGTCACCATATTTACAACCTCTATCATAGGATCGATATTTGGCATGGCCACATATCCTTCATCATTTGCATCCGGGTGTTTTGGGTTAAAAACCAAACGAGGTTCCGACTGGTCTTCCACAACCTCTGTAACTTGTGGTTTAGTTAGTCGATCTCCCAGTTGATTTTTAAAAATACTTCCGAATTCACTTTCCATAGGAACCGCAGTCACCAAAATATCTTTTTTGCGATAAGGTCCTCCTTCTGGAGTTCGGGTTGTTTCAAGATTAGCAAGGTTGCTGGAAATAGCTTCCATGCGTTTTCTTTGAACGTTTAACCCTGATGAACTGATTTTCATGTTAGTAAGAAAATCCATATTCCAACCCTTCCTTTGAAAGCTTTGCTTCGATTAATAATAAAACCCATAATTTGAGGAGGTTTTGATATTAAGTTAGCAAGTTCCATACCATTACCCGGTCACCTGGGTGGAAGAAAAGGGGGATTGAGAAACCCTTTTATTTAATTAGGTTTATGGTGTTAGGAGGGAGGAGAGATTTTGCCAGGCAAGGGGTTACAAAACAAAATTCCGTCATAATTTTGGCTTCAAGGATGACTTTACCCGCAATATTTTTGTGAATGCTCAGCTCACATGACAAAAATTTCCAGTGAAACTGTCAAAACGAGTTTTTCGGAAAAGCGTCAAATTCGTGGTTTAGTAAGAAGGGGTTTTGATTGTTCAAATGAGGAGGCGTGATATTTTAACTCATGCCCGGTCACGGGTAATAGGGGTATAACGACACGATCGTTTAATTGTAAGGGGTTAAGGCGGAACAGGAATCGGCCATGAGCTGCTATATAATCCCGCTCTGCACATTTAAGGTTTTAACTGTAATCCATCACTATTGGAGAGGCCCCCTTGGATTTGCTAGTTCCATATCTCGAAAAAAGGAATAAGAAGTTTCATATTCATTTCGGTGTAGCAACAAAATTGCCTTCCAGAACGATTATGCTGCGTAGTCGATATCGCTTTTATTCATATGAATAATTCCCCAGGAAAGATGCTCATTCTTTCCAGCTTCTACCCAGTGTTTTAAGCCCTGAATCATTTTATCGATATATTCTTTTCCGCAGGTCTCAACCATTTCATTATAGCGATCCTGGGTTTCCTCCATCACACGCTGGTAATGAGTGGTTAAATGTTCGGACAAGTCTTCCACTTCGGTCTTTTTCACACCGAGTTTTCTGGCTTGTTCTATATAAAAGCCGAAAGAACCCAATGAATCCAGGTGAATTCTGTCCAGGACAGGTTTTAAAATACTTTTGGGGCAATCGAAAGTCTGCATCAGATCTGTGAAAATAAATTCACCGCTGTCGTTGAGCACCCGAACGACTTCTTGAACCACAAGCTCTCGATTAGCACTGTGAACGATGGCATCCTGAGACCAAACTATATCGAATGAGTTTTCAGGAAAGGGGATATCTTCAAAGTTGCCTTCTACTACTGTTATAAGGTTGTCCAGGCCATGTTTTTTATTCAGGCTACGGTTTCTTTCGTTTTGAGTTTCGCTGAGGTTGAGGCATGTTACCTGAACTCCAAATTTTTTGGCCAGGTATCGGGCGGCACCGCCATAACCAGAACCCAAGTCCAGCAGTTTGGTATTGGCGTCTAAATTTAACTTGGATGCCATCACTTGCACAATCCTTGGACTGGCATCTTTGATGGGTTCTTTGGAGTGATTGTAAATTCCTACATGAATGTGGTCACCGCCCCAAATTTTAAAATAAAATTCATCAGCGGGAGTGCTATTGTAATATTCCTCGGCTTTATCAACGGCTGTTTTTTCAGTTGCATAACTCATGAATGCCTCCTCATTAAAGCAAATTTTAGGAATAGCATTCAGACGCAATCATTCCTCCTGTAATTAGAAACAATAACAAACGCCCAAATAAACTATTTGGATTTATATAATAAGGTCTGACCCTTTAGATTTATATAATAAGGTCTGACCCTTTAGGAATTTCAACGTAGGACTGTAGTATACAGTAAAATAGCGGGGTTGGCAAGACGTTCCTTTTTAATAAAATAAAATTAACATGCTTTGCGAAAAAAAAATCAGCATACCGGTTTTATTTTTAGATGCTTAAGTGATACGGTAAAAAGATTGTGAGAAATTTATTTTTCCCAAAAATTTACTAATAGTATTAAAAAACTTCGTTATCAACTCAGTTTTCAATCAGAACTTCCTCTATGGAATCTAAAATAAAAATCCAACCGGTTCTATTTTTTAAAAGAACCAATCCTCCAGTATTTATTATGTCGGCGATCATCATGCTGGGTTTTATTTTGGTGGCAACCTGGTTTTCCGAATCATCCAAAAAGATTATTGATAGGGTTCAGTCAATCATTGTGAACGACTTCAGTTGGGTGTTCACAATTTCCACGTTCCTGTTCCTTATTTTTATATTCTTTCTTCTCTTCAGCCGATTTGGCCGCATCCGTTTAGGGCAGCCCGATGACAAACCTGAATTCGGCTATACAACCTGGTTTGCCATGATGTTCAGCGCGGGAATGGGGATAGGACTGGTATTTTGGAGCATCGCTGAGCCTATCAAGCATTTCACACATCCGCCCAGCATCGATTCCCAGCTATCTTCTGCCAACCTGGCTATTGGAATCACTTATTTTCACTGGGGACTGCACGCCTGGGCCGTTTTCATTGTCGTCGGACTCTCCCTTGCCTACTTTTCTTATAGAAAGGGTCTGCCTTTAACCATTCGATCCTGTTTCTATCCTTTACTCGGAAATAAAATTTATGGGCCATGGGGACACGCTATCGATATATTCGCTGTAGTGGGGACGATGTTTGGCGTAGCCACCTCTTTAGGGTTGGGAGCCATGCAAGTCAATTCCGGCCTGAATTTTCTGGGTGACTGCCCTGAAACTAAAATGACACAGGTTGTATTGATTGCCCTCATCACCGCATGCGCCACAGCGTCAGTGGTGCTGGGACTTGAGAAAGGTATCAGTCGGCTCAGTCATTTCAATATTTGTTTGAGCATAATTCTGATAGCCTTTATATTTTTCCTGGGTCCATCAATGTATATCTTGAAAACTTTTGGAAATGGGGTGAAAGATTATGTCAGCAATATCATTTATTTTAGCTATTGGAGCGAATGGGTTGCAAAACCGAAGTGGCAGGCGAGCTGGACTATTTTCTACTGGGGCTGGTGGATAGCCTGGGCACCGTTTGTGGGAATGTTCATCGCACGTATTTCCAAAGGAAGGACCCTCCGCGAATTTATTATAGGAGGATTCTTCGCTCCAGTGTTTGCGACATTTGTCTGGTTGAGCGTTTTTGGCGGCACCGCTCTCCATTTGGAAATATTTGAAGGCGCCCCCATTTCCCAAGCCGTTTCTGCAAACGTCAGTACCGCCCTGTTTGAAACTTTGGCCTACCTCCCAATGGAGAAAATTACTGCGGCCTTGTCCACATTAGTCATCGTAACTTTTTTTGTGACATCGTCAGATTCAGGTAGTTTGGTGATCGACATATTGACTGCAGGAGGCGATCAGGACCCCCCTAGGAATCAGAGAGTTTTCTGGGCAGTGACCGAAGGTGTGATTGCATCCGTATTGCTATTGGCCGGTGGCTTGCAAGCCTTGCAAACTGCTGCCATCGCTTCTGGACTCCCCTTCGCCCTAATAATGATAGGGATGTGCGTTGCCTTGTATAAGGAATTGCGAAAGGAGCTTTAATAGCATATTGGCCTTTATCCCAACTGTAGTTCAGGAAGAAAGCTAGTCCGAGAAATAGCACCCGATCTTAAAGCGATGGGTGTTAAAAAAAGCCTGGGCGATTTAGCTGACAAACCAGTATGATAAGGAAGGCATTCAAAAAATTTTAGAGAAAATCCAGCATGGAAAATTTTGGTTTTGATATGACAGGTATGACGGTTCTTATTGTAGATGATACGCCTGCGAACCTTGATTTATTGCAAAAAATTCTTGCCAACAAAGGTCTTTCCATTTCAGTCGCACCTAATGGAGAGGTGGCTCTAAAAATAGTATCCAGTATAATGCCGGATTTAATATTGCTGGATATCATGATGCCGGGAATCGATGGCTTTGAAACTTGCAAAAAATTAAAAAGCGATCCGATCACTAAAGATATTCCGGTTATTTTCCTTTCCGCAAAAAGCGAAACAGCTGATATTGTCCAGGGGTTCTTAGTTGGAGGATTGGACTACATCACAAAGCCTATAAAAGTTGAGGAAGTTTTAGCCCGAGTAAAAACACAGCTGGAGCTTCGAATAAAAACCAAAAAATTAATAGAGACTCAAAGAAATTTAGAAAGAAGCAATCAAGATTTACTTGAATTCGCGTCCTTTGTGTCCCATGACCTTAAAGCGCCTCTTAGGAATATTTCACAGCTTGGAGAATTTCTAAAACAGGACTACGGTGACCAACTGGAGGAAACAGGACAAGGTTACATTGACAAAATATCAGTCGTAACGGATCGAATGGCCCATTTGATTGACGGTCTCCTTGAATTTTCCCAAATAACCGAAGATACAAAAGCTTTCGAATCCCTCGACCTTAAAGAAATAATCCAGGGAGTCCTGGATAATTTGCAAGTGTCTATTAAGGAAATAAAAGGAATTATTCAAATAGGAGATTTGCCAACGATAAAGGGTGAACCGTCACTATTGCTGCAATTGTTTCAAAACCTGATAGCCAATTCACTAAAATTCCAAAGAAGTGAAAAACCTCCCGTTATTAATGTTTATAGTCAATCCACCAACCCTGAATTTTGTGAAATTATTGTTGAAGATAACGGAATTGGTTTTGATGAAAAATATGCTGAAGAAATTTTTCTTCCTCTAAGGCGTTTGGTGTCTAAAGGACAATACGAGGGTAGCGGTATTGGGTTGGCCACCTGTAAAAAAATAGTTGATTATCATAAAGGAAGTATCAGCTGCCGAAGCCAACCTGGAAAGGGGACCCAATTTATCATTTCTCTGCCAATCAACTTCTAAAGTTGAGATACTGTAACACCACAACCCTTGATACTTTTGTTGTTTTAGCACTTATTGTTTTTTCTGAAAGTCCAGTGTGTTTGACAATATTGGAAAACTGAATTGGATTTTGTAAAGATTAAATAGAGACCACCTTGTTCCTGCCCCCTTCTTTTGCGGCGTAAAGGCGCTCGTCCGCAATTTTTAAAAGTTCATCCAGTTTCATTTCTTCTCCTGTGTGGCAACTCACTCCAAAACTCATGGTGACTGAAAAATCTTTGCCATTGAATTTAAATTTTTCCCCTTGAATGGCTTTGCACATTAACTCCGAAACTTTTGTGCCACCCACCAGGTTGGTTTGAGGCAGGACGGCCAGAAACTCCTCTCCTCCCCAACGTGAGAGAAAATCCACTTTCCTTATTTCCTTTTTGAGTGTACTGGCAACTCCTTTAAGAATGAAGTCGCCTGCATCATGTCCATGCTGGTCATTAACTTTCTTAAAAAAATCAATATCCCCCATAATGATCACAAAAGTTTCTCTATACCGTTCATATCTGGATTGCTCATTATTTAAAACCTCCATTACGTCTCTACGATTAGAGAGTCCCGTTAAGGGATCAATTCTGGAAAGTGAGTCTAGTTTTTGGATCAACTGGTTTTTTTCTTTAATCAATCTTCTTAGAGATAGATGCGTTTTAATTCTCACCAAAACTTCCATCCCTTTGAAAGGTTTGACAATATAGTCGACTCCTCCCAACTCAAACCCTTTCACTAGATTTTCCGTTTCCGCCATTGCAGTGACAAATATAACAGGTATGCTTTGGGTCTCAGGGTTCGCTTTCAGCTTTTCGCATAATTCATAGCCACTGATTCCAGGCATCATGATGTCGAGTAAAATGAGATCGGGTTTGTGTTTCGAGATAACCTTCTCTGCAATTTCTGCATTCGGCGCCGCAAAGATATTGAGATCCTCCCGTTTTAAAATGCCACTAAGCACATCAATATTTTGCGGGGTATCATCGACAATCAAAACGCTCATGTCAGCGAATATATTTTTTTCAGAATCCGGCAAACCCTTATCTCCTATACGTTAATCAGCTTTGTCTTTAATGGTTCAGTATTAAAAACCAATATGCAAACGATTTTCACCGATTCATTGGCAAAAAGAGCTGTTGTTTATTGGAACAGTTTGAATTTACACCCCAAATGGGGGGTAGATAATTTTTGAGGGATTTATTAGCAAAAATCACTTTTAAACAAGATTTTTATTTCAATTATTTTCCTCTCTGTTACCCTTTTATAGATAAATTCAACAATAATTTGCGTCGAAACCGGTTTTTTTAACCAGGGCTCTCCTCTATTTAGGTAATAGCCGGAAAGTCCCCGGCAGAGAAAAAATGAGAATAAATATACGAAACAAAATTATATTGGGCACTGTCATAACCCTGGCTATGGTAATTCTTCTGGCTTTTTTCTCAAACCAAAGTATTCGTTCGTTGGTTTCAACCGGCCACTGGGTGGAACATACCCATGAGGTTCTAAAAAAGTCTTATTTAATTGAGAAGTTAGTTGTGGATCTGGAGACAGGGAAGCGGGGATATTTAATTGCAGGTAAAGAGGGGTTCCTGGAACCGTATGAGTCTGCAAATACGGTATTGCATTCGGTTGTATCTGAAACTAAAGCTCTGGTTTCGGACAATCCGGCACAGGTAGAAAGATTAGAAGAAATAGTAAAATTGATAGAGCTTTGGAAAACAAAAGCAGGGGTACCAGCAATTAAAAAACGTAAAGAAGTTGCCGAAAATTCTAAGGCCGTTGCAGATTTTAAATCATTGCACACTCGAACGGTGGGAAAAGAAATTTTCGACAATATTCGATATGAGTTTGAAACAATGAGCTCAGAATTCCAAGCAGCAAAAAATACGAAGGCAACCCTCCTTTCTATAGAGGCATTAAAAGCTTTGGTAGACATGGAAACGGGGCAGCGAGGATTCCTGTTAACAGGTAAGGAGATAAGTCTAGAACCTTATACCCATGGCCAGAAAGTTTTTGATACCAAACTAGGAGAATTAAAAGCTTTAATAAAAAAAGGCAAGGGAAAGCGCACCCTCAAACGAAGCCTTTCCCGCATCGAGGAATTGGTGGGTCTATGGATGGCAAAAGCTGCGATTCCTGAAATTCAAGCGCGCCGGGACGTGGATTCCCTGACAGCCACTATGGAAGATGTTACTTCCCTGATCGAAGCCGGAACGGGCAAACGGATTATGGATGATCTCCGCAAGCAACTGCTGGAATTCAGACAGGCGGAAAGGGAGTTGATGACCGTCCGGAAATTGGAAGCCGAGCGCACAGTATTCCAAACGAAAACATTGACCTCTGTTGGAACCCTGATTGTTGTTTTATTATCTTTATTTTCCTCGTTTTGGCTCGCTGGCAATATTTCCAAACCTATCAAATTGTTAAGAAATGCCAGTGAAGGTATCAGTAAGGGGGTCTACCCAGGTAAAATTTATTTCGAATCAGACGATGAGGTTTCTGACTTGGGAAATGCTTTTGAAACTATGGTTGGCCAGATACAATCGAATGAAAAAGTTATTTTAACAAAAAAAGAAGAAGCTGTTAGAGCTCAACGTGCCGCTGAGTCTGCAAGAACCCAAGCCGAAGTAGCAAAAGAAGAAGCTGTTAGAGCTCAACGTGCCGCTGAGTCTGCAAGAACACAAGCCGAAGTAGCAAAAGAAGAAGCTGAAGTAGCCAAGGTAGATGCGGATAAAGCCAATCAATCCAAATCCATATTTTTAGCAAATATGAGCCATGAAATCAGAACGCCTTTGAACGCTGTTTTAGGTTACGCTCAAATTCTTAAACGGGATGAGTCTTTAAGTGAGGAACAATATGAAGCCATTCTTACCATTGATAAAAGCGGAAACCATTTGCTGGGGCTGATCAATGACATTTTAGATATTTCAAAAATCGAAGCCGGAAAACAGGAGATAAATAAGGAGGACTTCGATCTGGGAGCTTTGATGAATGAATTGCGATCTGTTTTTTCTGCCCGCTGTGGTGAAAAACAGCTTGCGTTGAATATGGAAGAATACCCTGAGGACGAAAATCTCGTGAACGGAGATTTAGGGAAGCTGAGGCAGGTTTTGATAAATCTGATTGGCAATGCGGTTAAATTCACAGAATCGGGCTCTGTCGGATGCAAGTTCAGCAAACAGGAAACCAATAACCACTACCTGTTTGAGGTGGTCGATACGGGACCGGGGATACCCAAGGATGCCGTAGAGCACATTTTTGAACCCTTTCAGCAGGATGAAGAAGGCGTGAAGAAGGGCGGGACGGGACTTGGCCTTGCCATATCCCGCAAACAAGTCGTTCAAATGGGAGGCGAATTGGATGTGGAATCAGAACCTGGAAAAGGGTCGCATTTTTTCTTTTCCTTACCCCTTGAGCGCAGAAAGGGAAGAAGACCCGGGTCCGCTAAAAAGCAGGATTCCAAGTATGATGATGTAGTAGCTATCAAGGATGGTTATAAAATCCACGCACTGGTTGTGGATGATGTAAAAGAGAACAGAGATGTGTTGGCCATGTTTTTACATAGCCTGGGAGTTGATGTTGTAAAAGCGGAAAACGGTCAAGTGGCTTTGGAGAAAATCGAAAAGGATGAACCTGATATCATTTTCATGGACATCCGTATGCCTGTGATGGATGGGGTTGAAGCGTTCGAAGCGATTAAGGAAAAGTACCCTGAATCGGATATGAAAATTATCTGTATAACAGCATCGACGTTACGACATCATCAAGAAAAGTATATTGAAATGGGCTTTGATTCTTATGTTCCCAAACCGTTCCATCACAATCAAGTTCTGGAGGTTCTGGAAGAAAATTTAGATATTGAATACAAATACAGAGAATCTAAAAAAGTTAAAACAGTCCAGGAAATGAATGAAGAGGTTGATTGGGCCAAGTTGAAAATCCCTCCTGAAATTAAAACCCAGATTTTGAAAGCCGCTGACTGTTACTCCATTACAGGTTTGGAAAATTCTATAGATCAGTTGGGTAATATGGAGAATGGCGGAAAAGAACTGGAAGGCATATTGAAGAAGTTGGTAAAAAGTTACGACATGGAGGGAATCATAGAAGTCATGCAGAAAATTTCCTGATTAATTTTGAACTTATGAGGGCAGAACCTTGAATGGATTTTATGACGGCGAATTGGCAGGAATGAATGTCTTGATTGTTGATGACACTCCGCAAAATATCGATGTGCTGGGTCACATAATGACCCGAGGCAATTTGAATCTTTCAGTTTCTCCGAGTGGAGAAAAAGCTCTTGAAGTCATTGGAAAAAACAAACCCGATTTGATCTTGTTGGATGTGATGATGCCCGGTATGGATGGCTATGAGGTTTGTGAAAAATTAAAACAGGATGAGAGCACTAAAGATATCCCAATCATTTTTATAACAGCTCTTTCAGAAGTAGAAAATATCGTAAAAGCCTTCAAGGTTGGTGGAATAGATTATATAACCAAACCCTTTAAGGAAGAGGAAGTGATTTGCAGGACTGCCAGCCAGCTCAAATTGAAAAAAACTCTAGATGAACTGACTAAAAGTCAGAACGATTTAATTCAAAGTGAGAAATTACACCGGTCGATAGTTGAAAAAGTGCCTGAACTTATTTTCCAATTGGATCACAATCGAAACTTCACTTTTGCCAACAATGCTTTTTTCGGATTGGGTTATGAATCTGAAGAGTTGATAGGAAAGCCTCTGGAAGAATTGATCGCATCTGAAAATAAAGAACAACTCATTGAAGAAATTGCAACCCGTTTTGTAGGCCCTCTTGCCCCCACAGACATTGATGTTGAATTGAAAGTAAATTCGGAATCTTCCATGTATGAAATAATGCAAACATCAAAGGCTCTTGTTAGCTCGGTTGGAATCTGGAATGTGCCGGATGAAGAAGTTTTTAAAAAGGAAACCGATAAAGAATTCCTGGGAACCCTTTGCATCGGGAAGCTCTGATCAAAATCTAGAGATGAGGCCCAGATAGGGTGCAGAGCTTTTTTTAGGGAAAGTGGTTTAATTTTTTAAAACTTCTTTCGACAAGTGGGGTGACAATTTTTAACGGGTGGGGCGAATATTTGCGATAACAGTTCCAATGGGTAGGAAGTTATTTTTGCCGGGTTATGCGGGTGGGTTGGTTTCGCTGTATTCGTTGAGTTTGTTGCGTAGGGTACGGATGCTGATTCCTAACGAGTCGGCAGCTTTTGTTTTGTTACCGCTGACCTCTTCGAGGGTCTGCATGATGAGTTCCTTTTCCATTTCATAGATAGTTCCCGACAATCGCGGAGTTCCTTTTTCCTTGGAGTGCAATTCTTCATCGAAGAACAAATGCGATGGCAATAACGTATGACCGCCAGCACCAGAAACAATACAGATCCCACTGGCAATTATGACTTTTGAAAACTGCATTCTAAATCTGGTATAAATAATAAGGCGGGTCTTCGGAGGAGGGCCGACTTACTGTTTTCCTTTTATTCCTCGTAAAAAAAACTTTTTAAACTTTTCTAGCACGCACAAAAAATTCTGATGTTTTACTTAATACCCGCTATGAGAGACAGAGAATGAGTAATCTTATTACGATCGGAAAACGTTCATTAGAAGAAGGCAAGTTATGTGCATTGGCCTTTTATTTATTTTATGGAGTCATACTTTTTCTCGGCCTATTGCTTTTTACGGTCCATAACCGTCCCCAAATAAATTTGGAGGGACTTGTAGATTTCTCGCTTCCTGGAATTCATAATCAACTGCTTCCACTGCTTTCTGCTACATTCCTTGGCTACTTATCAATGCGACTGGCTCGTCAGCTCTCAGTTCCTATTGTTAATTCTTTTATTTTGGGAATGGGCACCCAGATGGTGTACCTAACTTTCCCCAATAATCTTTGGTTTTTTTGGAAAACCTATCCGGCTAGTTGGTGGATTTTCTATATGGCTGTATTTTGGACTTTAGCAGTGAATCAAAATTATGAAGAGCAAAAGGATTATACTTTATCATGGTTGAGCATTTCAGTGCTTGCTGGAATGTATTGGGTAGATTGGATCGCCACATTTATTCTTATAATGTTTTATTGCATGGTGTCCATGCGAAGACCGACTGTGGTTTCAATGAAAGAGTATTTCTTGCAATTAGCCAAAGCTCCTCTGGTGCTGGGAGTAGGGGTCCTCGTAGTAAAATATACGTTGATTTATCTAGGTATAAGCCTGCTCACTGGAATTTCCAGCGAGTTTTTCTTGCAGGCTTACTGTGAAGAGGGTGTAAGAGGGTTGGTGTTAAGGCCATTTCCACCTCAACTTCCGAGTTGGAGTATTCTAATTGTATTAGGAGTCATCTCGACTATTGCAGTGCTTATTTTTGTGGAACGAAAAGAAAAACTTTTTTTTCATCAAGTTATTTTAATTTCGGGTGTCGCGGCTTTTCTTTTTTCAAAAAAGCTTACTCATGGGGCTTTCCATGAATATGGAGTCTATGATACTTTCCTGGCGTTCCCGCTTATTCTAGCATTATTAACTCTTGTTCCGGCCTGGCTTGAAAATTTCAATGGACATTCAGGGATATTTATTCTTGTTGCTACTCTATTGGCTTTTTGCTCTTCTTTTATTCAATTACGAAATTATGCTGTGCTTTATCCCATTCCAGGTCCAAATTTTTATAGTGCTTGCTTGTCGGGCCCCTTTTATCATTAGCAAAACTTTAGAGCAGGAAAATTTATCCAAATCATGGATGTTATGGTGAGGGGGGAGGGGTTGAATTTTCTAAGTTTGGTTCTGGGTTCTGCATAGATTTGGAGCTCTCTTTCCAAATAAGTTTAAGTTCGTAAATTATGGGGCTTATCTTTTCACCAATTTGTCGAATCCGCCGAGCATATTGTTGAACTTCTTTTTCCGGTAGCTGTATTAATTTAGCCTCCAAGGCTGGGACTACCCGCGAAGACATCTTAATAACTGTATTGCCTAAAACTACCGTGCCAATTCCTCCAATTCCTACACAAAGTAGAAGAACAATCATGGTTTTAAAAAAAAATGAAAGAAGCCCTGAAGTGCCATAACCAGGGTTTAAAGCTTCAGGTTTTAACGGTTTTTCCTTCTGTTTGTTAATTTCTGAATTATTCTCCATGTTAATACCTCCATAAATTAAATTGAATGAGGCAGGTTTTAATATCAAAAGTAAGGCGGCATATGGAGCCAGTAAGCAAGCATTTGCCCTCCAGCAAAAGCAAAGGCTGTCAAACCTGAAAAAAGAACAAAGACACCAGAGTTTTGATTTAAAGTTTCCAACCAAGCGGGCAAAAGTGCGAAAAGAGCCAGAATCAAAGGTAAAGCCAAGAGAGGTTCATAGATGTTAATGTGAATCACTTCATTTTGGCTAAAAACAAAAGCCATAGGAATAAATGATCCTATACCCAGCAATAAGGTCGTTTGATGGTCCAAATGTTTCTTTGTCCTTTGATTAAAGAAAATTACGGCAATGGTTGCTGAAGTACCCAAAAATAAAAGCACCTTCCATTTTGGTAGCCAAGGAACATATTGAGAAAAAAGTAAATCCCAATGGTTGGAATAATATTGGATATCTCCATCCAACCCCGTTCGAAAATTAAGGGAAGAGCCGTCCAGAATAATTTGTGGAAAATTTAGTTTTACCCAAAGAATTTGGCCCGTCATGATAAGTGCTGCCGGCACTGCAGCAAAAACTACCGATTTAAGAAATTTAAAAATATTGAGCTCTCTAGGGGCGATGATTAAAAAAATAAAGCCGTAGGACAACATGAAAAAAAATGTAATGTAATGATCAATATAAAACATCAAGAAAACAATTAGAATCCAAATTGTTTTACTCTTTCCATCATATCCTTTCCAGTTAAAGTGATTGTCAATCAATAAAAAGAGTATTGCAAAAGTTAACCAAACATGAACCTGATAGAAATCGAAGACGGCCGACAGGTTCATGGGGAAAGTTTGGAAAACAGTGAGTGCACTTAATCCCAAAGCTAAGGAGTGGAAAGAGGATATTTTCATTTGAAGTGACAAGCGCATTGCTAATAATCCGAGAAGAGCAGAGGAGAGCATTGGAAAAAACTGGCTATGCAAGGCCATAAGGAAATAATTAAATTTGCCGGTGACTTTTACATGAGCTCTTTGAAGAAGATGAGCCAATTGCAAATATCCCATTGTTAATGACTTCCAGACTACTTGTCGAGGATCTTCTTCAGCAGATTTCTTGAAAGCCAGGCCGCCATGGACAAAATAGCCATGGTTGATCCAGACTTTTATGGAATCGTAATTTAGGGGACGCCCTCTTTTTCTAAACTCCTCTTCAGTACGGTCATGTACCGTATTGAAAAGAAGAATAAAAAGGGCGAAGCTGTATAGGAAAATTATTACCAATGGCATTCTTACGTTTGCGCAAAGGTTCTGGCGAAGTTTTTCAATTGAAATTGTCATTTTGGGAAAGCTAGAGAAAAAAACAGAATGGCTAACCATATTCTAAGTTAAAACTGAGCTGAATGTAAAGTTGTGTCAATATGCCAGCCATAAGGTTCAAGTAAGGTTCAAATACTGTTGAAGATCTGCTGAATCTGGTATAGTACGAGCAGCAAGGGTGATTGCTAGAATAATGTAGTGACAGAGAGTTTCTTTCGCGCTTTCAGGGTGGGATTGATTCACGGAAAAACTGACAGTTCCCGCCAGGAAGCCAAATCAGCTATTTATCATAATAAATTAAGTTATTTACCACCTTTTCCGCAAAGGATAAGTAACTTATTCGAAATTTAGCTACCTACAGAGGGTATTGGTAAAATAATAATCAATATGGTCAAACTATATAAGATTAGAAAATTTTTAAAGCATTTAAGCTTTATGAGAAGCCCTGTGTTGGTTAAAAGGATTTTCCAAGGCTACTACAACAGTTTAATCAAGGGAAAAGATACTCTCCGGTCTATTGAACTGGCTATTGACTATAGATGTCAGGCAACCTGCCACAAATGCTATTCTGCTAATTTGGGTACCCATTTCCCCAATGCGAATTATGTCAATAAGCCCATGATGACGGTAGATGAGATACGTCGTACCGTTGACCAAGCGATGGACTTAGGTTTGATTCATGTAAATATTACAGGTGGAGAACCTACGCTTCGAAATGATCTTGCTGAAATTGTAGAAGCTTGCAGGCCCAGGGAAATTATGGTGTCGCTCGTTACTAATGCTCTTTCTTTATCTAGAGAAAAACTAAAGACATTAAGTGAACTTGGGCTGAACCTTTTGCAAATTAGCTTGGACTCCGCCGATGCTAAAACTCATGATGAGTTAAGGGGCGTACCTGGGTGCTACGACAAAGTAATGCAAACAGCTGCTTGGGCTAAAGAATTTGGAATAAATCTTTGCTTTACCACCGTTCTTTCTACCGAAAGCACCAGTAATGGTAGCGAAACTCGTAAATTGCTGGAAATTGCTGAGCGAGAAAATGCCTATCTTCTTATTTGTGACTCCGCTTCAGTAGGGGGATGGGAAGATCAAGGAGAAAAGGTGATGACAAGAGAAGAAAGAGACGAAACGCTTTTTGAGCTAATGAAGCATCCTCTTACCCGGCACCATAATATGTATAATTTTAGAGGTTCAATCGGGTGTCCCGCTTCGCATGAAAAGGTCTATATCACATCCCATGGCGATGTGACCCCCTGTAATTTAGTTCATGATAGTTTTGGTAATGTTTTGAGTACGCCATTGTTTGATATTCTTGCGGAGATGCGAAAAGACCCTTTATGGTCCCAAACCCATGATACTTGCCCGCGATACTTGGAAGAGGAGTTTGCAACTCGTGGTGGAGTTCCCATATGAATCAAGACGAATTCGAGGCGATGGATGCTGGCGGTCCTGGCCAGTGGTGGTACAATGCTAGAGAGAAGTTGTTAGTAAGGGAATTAAAAAAGCTCTCTTTAGATAAACCGAACCTGAGAATTCTTGACTTAGCATCTGCATGTGGTGGTAATTTTTCTACGTGCTATAAACACGGAAAAGTTTTTGGTTTAGATATATCTTGGAAATCAATTGAAATCTGCAAAACAAAGGGCATCCAAAATCTAGTTCAGGCAGATGCCCAAGAGCTTCCTTTTGTGAATGGATCTATGGATGTGGTTATTGCTCTGGATGTGCTGGAACATTTAGAAAATGATTCTGGATCGATGCGTGAGGTTGCCAGAGTTTTAAATAAGGACGGAGTTTTTATATTCAATACGCCTGCCATGATGCAGCTTTTTTCCTATCATGATTTAGCATTCCACCACTTCAGAAGATACTCTGCTGTTGAATTAAAGAATAAATTAATTAATGCCAATTTGCAGGTAAGCTGGATTACTTATTGGTCTTTCTTTATGTTTCCTGTGGTTTATTCTTTTAGGAAGCTAAAAAATTTTTTTAGCAATTCAGAGGACCAGCCATCAAGCGATTTTCAAATGAAGATTCCTGAATTCATTGATAATATCTTTCGATTTTTTAGCCAAATAGAGATCTATCTTCTTAAGCGAAAAATGTATCTTCCAATTGGAGTTTCTCTTTTTGGTACGGCACGAAAAGTTAACTAGTTTGTTATGAAGCAATTCTCTGTGATCCTTCCTCTAATGAATGAGGAGGAGGTATTTGAAGAATTATACTCGAGAGTGAAGGAAACCATGGACTCTTTGGGTGCTTCTTATGAAATTATTTTTGTGGATGATGGAAGTGACGATTCCACGGGCAAGTTGATTCTGGAATATAGTAAGAAAGACCACAGTATTATAGGGGTACTGCTTTCAAGAAACTTTGGCCAGGATAATGCAATTTTGGCAGGCTTAAAGGTCGCTGAAGGACAAGATATCATATTGATGGACGGAGATCTTCAGGACCCGCCAGAAGTAATTCTAGATCTTATTCGTGAAAAGCAAAAGGACTATGATGTAGTTTATGGAATAAAGACAGATAGGAAAGAAGGGGTAATGATTAAAGGAATGACCTCTATGTTTTATCAGTTTATGTTTTTTTTGTCAGGAATTCGAATGCCAAGAAATGTTGGAACATTTTCGATTTTTTCCCGACAGGTTGGAAATGCAATAATACAATTTCCGGAGTCAAATAAATTTTTCAGTGGGCTCAGATTCTTTGTGGGTTTTAAGCAAGTAGGAGTTTTTTATGAAAGGGAAAGGAGAGTTCAAGGGAAATCAAAATCCTTTATTTCCTTGGCCAGGATGGCGATGAATGCAATTTTTTCGTATACCATTTTCCCGATGAGACTGGCCATACTTTTTGCTTCAATTCTAACAATTTTAACAGGGTTTGTTTTACTGCTTTATATTTTTCAAGCCATAATAGGCTCCCAAACATTTATTGATTTATCATTGTTTTTTGAGCCTTTTACAATTTTGGTTTTAGGCATGATATTAATGATTTTGATTGTGATTGCAGAGGTTGTGGGTCGCATTGATGCTCAGGTGAAAAAGAGACCTGAATATATTGTCAAATCAATAATTCGAAATGGGGCAGTTGATATTGGAGCTCCATTTGTCTTGCATTAAATGCAAACTGATTTTTAAAAAGCAAACCATTTTATAGGCAGTCCTATGAGAATTACATTTGTAATGATGGGTTGGGAAAACCTTTCCGTCCAATATATATCCTCATATTTGAAAGAACGTGGGCATGAAGTACGGCTTGCTTATGATCAATCTCTGTTTGAGGATAAAAATTATTTATCAATGCCGTTTTTGGCTCGCATTTTTGATCAGGGAGACAATATTGTCAAACAGGTTATTGACACAGAACCGGATTTGGTATGTTTTTCTGTTATGTCTGTTACCCACCAATGGTCACTTAAGACAGCCGAGGAAATTAAGAAATACATGAATGTCCCCATATTGTTTGGTGGCATCCACGCTATAATCTGCCCGGAAGAAATTATTGCAAAAGACCAAGTGGATATGGTTTGTCTGGGTGAAGGTGAATATGCTCTGGCCGATTTATTGGATAGCATGGAGAAGGGGGCGATAGATAAATCATTAGATGGGTTTTATTTTAAAAAAGCAAATGGTGAAGTTATCAGGAACAAAAAGCGTGGCCTTATTGCTGACATGGACACTATGCCTTTTCCTGATAAAGAGCTTTTTGCTCCATTTATTCCGATTAAAAATTACTACCTGGCAGTGACTAATAGAGGCTGCCCTTTTTCATGTTCCTATTGTTCTGTTTCTGCGCAAGATGCTGTTGAGAAAGATTTGGAAAACTTTAAAAAAGTGAGAGAGCGCAGTGTAGATAATGTTTTGGAAGAACTTAGAATCAATAAGGCTAAATACGGCTATAAATGGATTGATTTTAGAAACCCAGTTTTTTCTCCTTCAAAAGATTGGATATTAGAATTTTGTGAGAAATATAAGGAACAAATAAATGTTCCCTTTCGTATTTTCAGCCATCCTTTGCTTATAAGGGAAGACACCTCTATAGCTTTGAAAGAAGCAGGATGTTTTGCTATTCAAATGGGCCTTGAATCTTATGATCCTGATGTCAGAAATAAATTCTTGCATAGGATAGAGACAAATGAGCAAATTAACAAGGCTATAGGAATAATGGAGAAAGTTGGAGTTACTTATTCCATGGATTATATCCTCAATCTTCCAGGTCAAGAAGAGCCGGAACTCATAGAAGTTGGTAAACTTTTTTCAGGGTTGAAATATCTTTACAGGGTTTCTCCATTTTTGTTGACATATCTCCCTAAATTAAAAATTAACGAATACGCAATGCAAGAAGGGGCGTTGGATCCCAAAGAAGAAAAAAATATCAACCAAGGGCTCCAGGGAAGCTATATGGATATTGGCTCCGATATGGAAAAGAATAGAAGAAAGCTAATGCAAACGTATAAGCTATTTTTTAGATTAATGAGCTTTATGCCCAGGTGGATGAAGCAGTTAACTTTTAAAACAAAGATTTATCATATGTTTTATTATTTGCCCTTTGATTTTATTCTGAGGCTTTTTGATTTAAGCATGGTATTTCGTGATTATGATGCTAATGCTTATGCGCGTAATTATTGGTGGTGGTTTTCAAAAAGGTTCAACTCTAAGCATCCGAGCTACTTTTTCAATAACCTAAAGGCATTTAGAGGGCCCAATGATCCCCCCAAAAATAGGAATTCTATCAAGCTAAGTCTTGCCGAAGATCGTTCCCTTCTGTAACTGAGGAAAGGAAAGTTTGGCAGTTAGACTGCACGTTTACCGCCTTAGGTTTTTATAAGGATATAACCCTATTCAATAGGGTTTATGACTGATCAAATCAACGGTTTTTTCAAGCTCTGCTTTTATAGGAGTAATTAAGGCATGTCTTCCGTTTTTAAGACCCTGTATAACGGGCGAAAATCCCTGGCAAAACTTATAAAGGCCAAAGTTACGGGGCAACGAATCCCAGTAAGGGTTTGTTTACTTGTAACTAAGTATTGCAATTTAACCTGTTTCTTTTGTTATGCAGAAGACATTCTGAATTCAAAAGCCGTTCAGGAATATTCTTTAGACAATATCAAGAATATTGTTGACCAGTTGTATGAAGCTGGATGCCGCCAGATTACTATTGTTGGAGGCGAACCCCTTATTCGGGATGATATTGGAGATATCATAGATTACATCCATAACAAAGGAATGTTTGTTGAGATGACCACGAACGGCTATTTTGTAAAAAAAAGAATCAAAGCCCTTAAAAAAGTGGACCACTTATGCATTAGCCTAGATGGCAATAAAGAATCGAATGATGCAAGTCGCGGTGAAGGTTCATTTGAAAAAATTATAGAAGGAATCATTTGTGCATCAGAGAATGGAATAGCCGTTAGAGTGCACGCTACGCTTTCAAAGATAACTAACAATGAAGAATCTCTTAAATTCTTATTGGAATTTTGTAAAAGAATGGATGTCAAGCTGAATATCTCAGAGATCAGTCTGCCAGGCATCGAACAAAAAGATTCTAAGTACCTTCTTTCAAAGGAGGAAAGCAGAAATTTTTATGAAGTTTATAGAGGATTTAAAAAGTCTGGATACCCTATAGCCAGCTCGTACATGGCCATGGATTATGTCGAAAAATGGCCTTTGGGTGATGAGACTACCCTGTATAAAAAGGACCTTGATAAAGTTTCCAAGGATAGTTACTTTCCATGCACGTTTGGCAGAACTCAGGCCTTTGTCAGTGCTGATGGAAATGTGTATTCCTGCACTAAAAAGTGGGGAGACGGTAAGAACATGCTTGAAGTCGGATTCGACAAAGCTTGGGAATATTTTGAGGATTTGGATTGTGTGGCCTGTAAAGAGTTGGGTTGCATTGAGCAAAGTGCTATTACCAATCTTGCATTCCGGACCTTATTTAATACGTTGAAGAATTTTGCTATGATGAAATAGCAAAAAAATATTGTATTTCCTGCCATTGCCTGAAGTTTTCTCACGCATGGAAACCTCACTATAGTCCCTAATCTGTATGAACTTTTTCACATTAACTTAAAGAATGCTGAATGAATTCCTTACAATCATGTCTTAAGGGAAAGTCAATTTTGATTACAGGGGCTTCAGAAGGCATTGGTCTTGCGATAACTGAAACACTTAGTAGTTTTGGAATGAAAATGGGATTGTTGGCTCGTTCCGAAGAAAAACTTATAAAAATAGCCGCTCGGGTAAATTCGGTTGGAAGTGAGGCTTTTATTCTAAAGGCAGACTTGAGCGATCGCAAAGAAGTGGAAGATGCTGCACGAAAATTCGAAGAGGTACACGGTGTCCCCGATTTTTTAATAAATAATGCGGGTATCGGTCTCAGGGGATTTTGGAAGGATATAGATTTGGATGCAGAGCTAAAAGTTTTATCCGTTAATTTTACTGCCCCATTAATTCTAATTCGCTACTTTCTACCAGCAATGTTGCAAAGAAACAGCGGTCATATAATAAACATCAATGCCTTTGGAGGGATGTTCTCGAACCCCTATCAAGGCGCCTACGGCGCAAGTAAATCAGCTCTCCTTTTTTACGCCTCAAGCCTTGCGTATGAACTTGAAAATACAAATGTGCAAATCTCCTCGATTATTCCTGGCGCTATAAATACAGATTTTCTCAACCAGGCAAACTACGAAGTATTCAAAAACCGTTCCGATATTGTATCCCCAAAAGTGGTAGCAGAAAAAGTGTTGGAGACAATCAAAAAACCTAGAGAAATAGCTTACGTGGGGCCAGCATGGAAAAAAATCGCAATAAAAGTCATTAACTTGTATCCCGAATTCTTTCGAAAAATTGTAGAAAAGGGGAATATTCCTCCCTCGTCAACTTCAAAAAACTAAACCGGGTAAAAATAATCAAGCTCCAGAGGTTACCTATCACAGGCCACCTTTTTCTATTTTATCCAGAGGGAGACTAAATTATAATCCGGTTTTTTGGTTTTTAATGCCGGCAAAACCCTCTAAATTGCTTGGGAACATAGCACATGCTAATAGCATTTTTGCTAAAAATTTTTTTGATCTCTTCCTCTTTTTTACCTCCTTGGGGTACTAGTCCGAGATTGCAACCGGCTTCTAATAGTACTTGTGGCCCGTCGATGAAAGGAAAAAACGCATCCGCGGCAAAAACAGAAGACTCCATTGAATGGCCTTGTTCCTGAGCCCGGCACACAGCATTCCGGATAGCGATGATCGTTGATGGTCCTCCCCCCAAGCCAACCAATTGTCTACCCTTTACAAGAGCCACCTCGTTACCACCTAAATTAGAACTCCAAACCGTCGCCCATGCCAGAATCAGAGATTCGATTTGTTCTTTAGAAGGATCTTCTCCTACCCAATAAGAACTTTTCAAATCCAAAATATAATTTGCTGGAGGCTGGCGGATCATTCCACCGCGAACCCACCGTAAACCCCAAGGTTGGTTTGGCAGCATTGGATCGACCAAAGTCTTATTTCTAAAAATTTTCCTGTTTTTCCGTTGTGAAAGAGTTTCGACTGCATACGGAGAAAAGGAAGGTGCCACTACTACATCCAGCATCCAATTCCTTGTGCCAAGCATTTCTTGTCTAACAGAGCTGTCAATAAGCAAATTAACTAGGTCATCGGTTATGGGAAAGTTACAAATGAACTCCCCTCCCCAAACTGCCTGAGGATTTCCAAATAGAGCATTTTCCAAGGCAACTGCAGGGTCTTTCCAGTCGATGGCAAAACCACAAGGGTTGCCATGCTTGGAGGCGATAGCCAGAAAAGGGGATTGCCTAAATTCCTTTTTAAATGCCTCATGAGCCAGGCACAACGTCTGGAGAATGCTATCTAAATCGGCCAAATTGGTAAAACAGGGTGCCTCCTTTCCCAACAATTCAAACTTGTGAAGGGATAGCGGATCGTTGTCACCAAAATCCGAAAAAAGATGACAGGGGCTCTGATAAGGGTTTTCCCCACTTGATAGTTCTAGGTTTTTAATGCTAACGATACCTTCACCAAAAGAATCTTGCTGCTGTAAAAGTTTTACGTAATGAGCGGCAATATGAACAAGGGTTTTGTTTGTAAATTCCGCCTTCAGGGAATCAGAGACTTTTCCATTCACTTTAAATTCCCCGATGCATCGTTCCATATCGGTATAGGACATAATGGGAATCCTATTACCCTTTACCGCAAGAGCCAAAAGCGTATGTCCACCTACATCATTGCCCTGGTCAAGCGAATATGGGATATCGAAAAGCAAATCAATTCTCTTGTCAGTCTGTTCTAAGGTCAGTGCTGATTCAATCTTGGGGTGCAGAGTTGGTGGAAACCCGTAATCTTCAGATATGCCAACAAACGATTCAATGTCAATGCAGGGAATTTGAATTTCTTTTAACAATGGGGTGGTTTCTTTTGTAGATATGATCTCCCAACCCAATTGATGTAAACTCCGTGCAAATTCCTTAACCTGGGTGGTGTTGGATAAAGAAAATAATGCTCTCAATAAATCCCTCCGGTCATCCCTCAAATGTCCCTTCTGATAGACCATTCCGTTCCATGGTCTCCGTTAATGGAGGCGATTTCGACTTCCGAGGATGGCCCAGAGTCATCACTGAACGACTCCATCTTTTTTATGACCGTGTAGATCTCATACAGCCCTCGGTAAAAAGGCAGGGCCTTGTCAAAATTACTCATTATAACTTCATCGTTTAAGCCTATACCTCTGGGGCAATCCTGATGAGTTTTTATGCATTTGTACTTGTACGTTCCTTGGTCGTCTTGCATTACATTGTATTGAACCGCAAAGGAAGTATTGGGGCAACACACGCCGGCGGTTTGTCGATCAGGGGATAGAAAAGCCAGTTGCCCGCCGTGGTAAAGGACATAAAAATATGGATAAGCGACATGAAATGAAGTATAGCAAGGAATTCCCGATGCTTTAATCAACTCGTCAACGGAATACCATTGATCAATTTGGACGGGAAAATCAAAATCCCCCATGGTGCGCTTCAATTTGACTTGGGTGCTATATTTATCGCAAAGTTTATCATTGATATGCTTGGCATCAGTAGGCTTGTCTAAAATAGAAAAAGTGACTTGTGTTCTGTAGTCTGGACACCCAGCGACAAAATTATTATTTTCAATATCCAGGTAAGGGTAAATGGAGGTAAATGCTGCTGGGCAGAGTTCATCTCTCTTGTCCAGGTTAAAATAAAAATCATGGTCTCGAGTGATTCCAATAAGGCAACCCTTGCCTTCATCCACGGCCTTAATATGAATATCCTTGTCAGGAATTTCAACAGGCATTATAAAATTTAGGATCCATCTAAGAATATTCTTAAAGTATACCCAGGGGTTGAATTTTCTTTTTGAGGAGTAAATCCTGAAGCTCACTCCATCGGACCCTAGAGGGCAGGAAATTATTTCCCCGGCAGGATTCATTTTCAGTTTTGACTTATTCTGATTGCAATGCAGGGCCAACAGTGTCGGATAAAGATTCAAAAAAGCTGCGGGGCACATGCCTTGGCTGAGAAGGCTGACTTGCTTGTTATCTGAATTCAATGGATGGTAACGGCACCTGTTGTCGGTAGCATCGTATACAAGTTTCAGTCCCTTCTCCTTTTCTTCGGCCATCCTTGCACATAAGGGGTGACTTGAAACTTCTTTGTTGGTTATTGTCGACATATTACTGAAGAAATGCTCATAAAAGAGTAGTAAGCAATTTTTTAAATTATCACAAATATTTGTTATCAATTCAAGGACAACAGGTTTTTGATCCAAATCCCGACATAGCAACTGGATGCTGCAGGTCAGCGTTTTATATTCATAGGGCACTCATAAATTTACGAAGAAAAGACATGCAATCTAATTTTTTAAGGCCTATTTTAAAAAAAAATATATTTTTTTCGCGATTCCATATGCTGGATGCTCGTAATTATATGGTAATAACCTTTTCGCAAAATTTTTAGAAGTTGTTAAGAACATTTCGTAAAACCGTTCTTTGCCAATTCTTTTATTATATATCTTAAAGTACTCCTCAAGTTCTTCAATGGATTCTGCTCTTCCATTATCAGCATACTTTGTAACATAATAATCAAAATCTCCTTCGTAAAGGGATCTCATGTTGTGCAAAGTAGTTTTCATAAAGTTTCCAATTAACAAGTCATCAAAAATTTCATAATTTACTGCTTTCATCAAACTATTTCGGGGAGCTTCGAATGTAATCCCTTTATTTTTTTCTCCCTTTAGTTTGATAAAATTATCCTTATTTCCCACTCGGAAATTTATGAATGAAATAAACTGATTGACTTTTTCTTTTCTAGAAAAATAGTCACTAATCCTGTTTAAGTCCTTTTGATTTAATTCTTCGGTCCAATCGTCGCCAAAAGTTTTAGAGTCCAATTGCTCTATCAAATTTTTTTCGACCTCAATCTGATGGATTTCACCATTCGAACAATTTACAATTGCGAATGGCGGAATATATTCTAAATCTTCATGGAATTTAATAGAATAGGCATCTATTGGGGTTGTGTATTTGTTTGTCCAAATGGAATCGTTTCTTTGGTATATATGGAAGGAACTAAAGGGAATTACACTATTTAAACCGAGAGATTTAGCATATAAAGACAAATCATTTCCAACATGGGTATTTTTTAATGCAATAGGTTCAATGAAATCTCCATTTTCATCATAAAAATTGATCATATCTGCGTCACCATATCCTGATAGCGTCAGCAAAAATTTTTTCCGATAATTCTTGGATATTTTCTTGATAATTCCAGTGCAACCTTTATCCCCAGCATCATTAAGATTTACAAATAAGTACCCATTTATATCAACTAAAAGAATTGCGTTTTGAGTTACTGTGGTGATGCAAAACACCTTTATCTTTCCTGAAAGGTTTACCCACTTTCTGTCAGGAAGTATTCCTACATCAAAACCTTTTTGTTCAAGCCCGTCTTTTATTCTACTCCCTACGTGGTCCGGCAAAAGAATTTTATTGCTTTTGAAGCGTTCAATGCTGGAAGGATTTAAATGATCTGGGTGTCCATGAGAAAACCAGATAAATTCTGCATTATGGATATCATTCTTTATTGGAGTAGGTATTTTATGAGACAGGTTCCAACTCCCAAAATACGCATCATCTTCCTCTCCAAACCAAGGATCTGTTGCCAAGATGCATTTCTTTTCATAAGCTACCAAAGTTGCATTTCCTATTGTTTTAAGGTGTGGCATGATTCCATCTCTCCCCTGGTTCCTTTGTCGGACTGTTGGAAATTTAAAACTTGAGAATAATTTTGCCTCAAGATTTTTTGAATATCCCTTTTACAAAAGCTCATTTGTTTTGCTTTGAAAATTTTGGTGGTCTTTTTTTTTCACAATTTACTTCAGGCTCAGACACATCTATAAATTATACCTTCATTGGCGGGGCAATGATTATTATCAAACGTTCCAAACTAAACGCAATTGTTTCTTCACTTGGAAAGCAAGTCCTTTGAACATTTATGTGTTTAAGAGTCACAGGGTAAATATTTTCTGAGACTGAGAGCAGTTTTCTCCAATAACCTTTATCAGCAATCTCCTTAATGTGGTATGAGGGGGGTTAAGCAGGAGGGCTAGTTTCGCCGTATTCGTTGAGTTTGTTACGTAGGGTGCGGATGCTGATTCCTAACGAGTCGGCAGCTTTTGTTTTGTTGCCGTTGACCTCTTCGAGGGTCTGCATGATGAGTTCCTTTTCCATTTCATAGATAGTTCCCGACAATCGCGGAGCCCCTTTTTCCTTGGAGTGCAATTCTTCATCGAAGAACAAATGCGATGGCAATATCGTATCGTCCTGACACATCAGGCAGGATCGCTCAACAATATTCCCAAGTTCACGAATATTTCCCGGCCAACGATATTTTTTGAGCAGGGTTAGGGTTGCTGAATCTATCTTTAAGGGAGATTTGTTATTTTCCTGACAAAACTGATGGATAAAATTATCTACGAGAACGGGAATATCATCGATTCTTTCTCTTAAAGGAATGAGGTTAATTGGAACTACGTTCAATCTGTAATAAAGGTCTTCACGAAACTGCTGATCCTGAATACGTTTTCGAATATCGCGGTTGCTGGTAGCGATGACTCGGACATCTACCGGGATGGGCATTCGGCCGCCAATTTTATCGATTTCATGTTCCTGCAAAACGCGCAGTAGTTTGGCCTGCAATGGTAAGGACATTTCTGTTACTTCATCAAGAAGCAATGAGCTGTTGTTTGCCATTTCAAACTTTCCTTCTTTGTTTTCAGTTGCACCGGTGAAGGAACCTTTTTCATGGCCGAACAGTTCTGATTCGAGCAAACCTTCTGGCAAGGCGGCACAGTTTACCGCCATGAAAGGTTTTTCTGAACGTGGACTGCATTGATGGATATAACGTGCGAACAGTTCTTTTCCCGTTCCAGTTTCACCCATGATGAGAACGGTTGACTTGCTGTATGAAACATTTTCGGCAAATTGCAGGAGCTTTTTCATTTCCTCATTCTGTGTAACGATTCTTTTCATCTCTCCCAAAGTTTCCATTTGCGGGGAGGGACGAGGAACAGGAGGGGTGAAGCTGCCAGGGTCTAAAAATGCACGTTTTACTGTTGAAACCAGTACGTCTGCAGAAAAACCCGAACCTTTTATTAAATAGTCAAAGGCTCCTTCTTTCATTGCCTCAACAGCATTGTCTATTGTTCCATAGGCCGTCATCATCACGACTTGAGTTTCGGGAGATTTTTCTTTTACTGCGCGCAACAATTCCAGTCCATTTATTTTTGGCATGCGAACATCGGTGAGAACGAGATCGAAATCATCGTCTTCCATTTTTTCTAATGCCCGTTTTCCATCCTCGGCACAGGTGAGCTGAAATCTTTCCCTTTTTAATGTGGTCTCTAATGCCACACGCATTTCGGATTCGTCATCAACGATCAGAATTTTTTTAGATTCATTATTTTTCATCGAAATCCTCATCCCAACATGGGATTTTTACTGTGAACGAAGTGCCTTTTCCCTCTTCACTGAATGCGTCTATCGTGCCTTGATGGGCCTTTATGATGTTGTGGGAAATCGCCAAACCGAGTCCGGTTCCTTTATCTTTCGTGGTGAAAAAGGGATTAAAAATTTTCGCAAGATTATCCGATGACATGCCAATGCCACTATCGGCTACTGTTACGGAAATATATTGACGTGTTGCAGAACCATTTTCCGAGCTTGAAGAAACAGAAGATTTTTCTGTGATGAGGCTCAACTCTCCACCGTCGGGCATAGCCTGGATCGCGTTATTGATAAGATTAGGGAATACCTGGCGCAATAGTTCCCGATCGCCATTAGCCAGCAAAGTTCCCTGACTGGATTTGCGTGTCACATTAACATTTTCTGGGACATGAACATTATTGATTCCCTCCAGACATTCGGTGAGCAATAGGTTGATATCACATTGTTGGCGCGACGGCTGCGCGGATTTTGCGAATAATAGCAGGGTCGAAATGATGCGATCCATATTTTGCACTCCGGATCGGATATGCTGAACCAGATTTTCTTTTTCAGTGTCTCCTTCAAGATCTTTTTTTAGAAGGGAGGCAAACAATTCGATGCTGCCTAAAGGATTCCTGATTTCATGTGCGATGCCTGCTGCCATTTCCCCCATCTCTCGCAGCCTTTGATTACGCTGTGCAAGTTCCTCCATCTTTCGGAACTCGGTCATATCTTGCAGGATTAAAATAGTGCCAATCTGACCTCCGTGGTTATCCCAAACGGGGGAGGCAGAGACCCGGACATGTAAAGTTCCTCCTTTTTCGTTGGGGATATCTTTGTCCTGACTGATGGTTTCGCCGCGATTTTTCCCCAGTTTGGCGACAACGGGTTCAAATAATGGAAACACTTCTTTTAAAGTATTTCCCAGGCAGCTTTGTGGTTTGATCCCGGTTAGAGTCCCGGCAGTTTTATTATAAGTAGTAATGATTCCTGCGCGATCAACGACGATGACGCCATTGGTCTGGCTTTCGAGAATATCGTTAAGATAATTTTTTACTCGCTCTTTCTCTGCCAGGTTTTTTTCCAGTTCTTCATTTTTATCGGATAGTTCAAGGTCAAGTTTTTTAACTCTACCCTGAAGTTCATCGTAGGAATTTTGTAGCTGTGCGGTGACTTCGTTAAAAGCCTCCATATTCTGGATGAGGGTCTGGATTTCTTTACTTTTTTTACCGCCTGGGTTTGTCATAGGAAGGATAGCAGTGGGTTTCCAATCTATTTCTATTATAAATTAAAATCATCCTTCTTTTAATTGTTTTTCCCATTCCTGAATATTTGCGCTGGATTGGGCAGCGCGCTTGAGAATAGGATCTGCATTTTCGGCCTTGACCAGCCTGTTTATACCATCCTTTGATTTGTTTGCTTCCCCCTGCTGTTCATAGCTTTCAATCATAAGATAATCAGCCCAGTCTTTAAGAGGATTTTCCGGAAATAGTTCCTTCGCGGAATTGAAGGCTTCAATAGCTGCCTTAAATCGATTGATTCTAAAAAGTGAAGTACCCAGATGATAATATGATTTCTGGATGTAATCTGGAATGACGCGCTCTTTCCTATCGTATTCGGCAATAGCATTTTGATAGGACATGGCCGCTTCTGCGTATTTTTTCATTTCGGTTTTAGTTTCTGCGATTAAATAGTGAATCTCAGCCTTGTTTTTTGATAGCCCTAGCAATTCTTCGTACATGGTTATAGCGCCGAGAAAATTTCCGTTTCCTTTATGTGCCTGCGCAAGCAGTTTTTTAGCTTCGTTCAACCTTTTACTGCGTGGAAAATTTTTGATGAAGGAACGGCCAACCATAATGGCTTCGTCAAAGCTATTCTCTTCAAGGTGAATTTGGCCCAGGTTTAGAAAAATCCTGTCACGATAGGTTTTTTCAGAATCCAGTAACTTTACCTTTTCATAAAACTTGACTGCTTCAGGATACATTCCTATTGCCTGATAGGCCTCCCCAACCTGCAAAAGGGTTTTAGCGTTTTTAATATTTTTAATAGGCAAACTGACAAAATCACTATAAGAATAAAGAATCGGTAACATTCCGTTTTGTTTGGAATATTTGTCCACAAGAGCAATTAGAGCTTGCTTTACAAACCTTTCAGCTTCTTGAGAAAAACGGGACTCTGGCCCGAGTGGAAAAAGTTTTTTAAATTCCTCTATAGCTTTCAGGTAATTCTGTTCCAATAGATAAGCGATGCCGCGACTCAAGGTTACTTCAGCCAGTATCTCGACATTTTTCGCTTCCTGGAAAATTTTCTTATAGGTCGGGAACGGTTTGTAATAATAAGAAACATCGAAAACAATGTCGTTGACTTTTAAACGTGGGCTTCGAATTCCAATATCCGCCATACGAATTCTTCCATATTGAGTGTCGGCACTGTCTTCTCGAATTATGTTTTCTTCTTTATCTAGGACAGGCTTTCCTTTTTCATCCAGTTTAACGACCTGTTTTTTGCTGGATTCATCAAACACTGCCAAAGCATTTTGATAATTACCTTGAAGCAAATAGGTGTCGCCAACCCGGTTTAATGCTTTATGTGCATCTTTAGAAGTGGGATCCAGGTTCAGAAGATTAAAATAATGTTTTCGAGCTTTAATATATTTTTCCTGGGAAAAATAAATTTCCGCCATATAAAAGTTTATTTCCGGTTTTTCATTTAGTTCGCCTGGCCAGCGCTTGGCACCGGTCTCATAAATTTCAAGGGCCTGGTCGTAATCGTTTTTATTGAAAAATCGATTGGCGATTTCAAAAATTCCTGCTTTCGCATCTATGTTTTTGGGGGATTTTTTGAGAATCAGTTGAAATGCGTCGAACGCTTCTTTAAACCTTTCCTCTTTCATCAACATGGCAGCCAGGCTATTTTTTCGTGTTTCATTATATAAACTTTTCTTTTTTGTTTTCACACCCTGGTTGTAAAGAGTTCTTGCCTCAAGCCTGTACCCGATGTCATCGTAAATCGTAGCTACTTTTAGTAAGGCATGGTCGTAGAATTTTGATTTGGGATCTATTCTCATAGCAGCTTGGTAGGCAGCCAGTGCCCTATCATAATTGGGGTTGAGCTCTTTAAAAGTTTTACGATATTCAGCTTCTGCCCTTAAATAAAGCGCTTGCCCCAAGTACTGGCTTTGGGGGAATTTTTCTGTGAATTCTTTTAAGACTTTGGAAGCAGAAGGATAATTCTGACTTTGAAACTCTTTAAGGGCTTTTTGATAATCTTCCCATCCATTTACAACTTTTTCCTGCTCATCCTTGCTTACGAATTCTTGAACTTTTTTTGAGGTGAAGCCAGCTAAACGGACTTTCTTTTCAGTAAAAGTATCCTCTTTTGGTCTCTTTAGTCCTTCTCCTATTTTTCCTTCTCTCTTTGAAGAGGGCAAGCCACGAATTTTTGCTTTTAAAATGGGTTTTGCGTTTCCTTTAAGATCAACAATGATCTGAGGTTTCTCAGGATTCATGGAATGGAAAAAACGAGTGTTGGAGCGTTTTAAAACAAAAGTAATTTTTACTTTTCCTTCTCGCGAACTAACCGTAAACTGCTCGAGGTTTTTGTCGTTAAATGCCTTGCTGCGAACTCGCGGGCCCTTTTGAGTGTCTGGCAGAGTCAATACGATACGTTTTCCAGCAAAATCAGCATTCACCTGATATTTGACAGATTTGTTCAAATCTACCAAAATTCTCGTATAAATAGGGTGAGGGCCGATTTTGACCGTTTTGAGCAACGAGTTGCTTCTAAAAAGTTCCTCCTGAGCCCAAACATCAGACATTACGAATGTTTGTGCTAATAGCAATGCAAGAATAAGAAGCTTTTTGAATTTAGGTTTTAAAAACATATTCTCTTATTTTGGTTTTTTTCAATAAATAAAGCAAATTTGATACCAAGTCCGGTTCTACTTGGAGTTCAAAAGCCTTCTGAGGTTGTCGAAGCCTAAATTTTAAAACGATTTAGCCGTAAATATAGTATAAGATCGTTTGTTACTTTTTTCGACATTTTCATCAAAAACATTATGTAATAAGAGTCAGAAATTTGACTTAATAGCCTTTTTTATCTTTTTTATATAGTCTACTCGCCTCGGAGAAGGGAATGAATACACCCGAACAATTGAAATGGCAAGAGTCTGAAACAGTTCGGAATCTGTTAAAGAAGCAAAATAACCTGCTGGGGGATTCCCTGGAAGCCCTGGATCACCTGATCTATTTACAGAAAAGCATCAACCTCCTCAGCTCAGAGGAAATCGGTAAGGTAATGGCAGAAAAATTACCTTTTATTTTATCTGTAAAGTATTTCTCATTTTTCCTGTTTGATAAAAATCACAAAAGGCTGCAACTCATGAGCCACAATCACCCTGAGTTAAAGGATGGCTTGTCAATCTACCAGAACGATTCTCCCATCATGAAAGAAGCCATGACATCTGGCAGGTATATTTTCGAGCAGGATTTTGCAAGTTCAAGATATTTTCGTGGCCGCAAGAATCCGTTGTTCAAATGTGATTTTTTAGTTTCTATCCCTTTAATGATTGAGAACGAAATTATCGGGGTCTTGAATCTCAATGATAACGAAAAAGGATTTTATAATGTTGGTGACCTGGATTTTGCTTTGAACGTTTCTGAGTTTGTTGCGCTTTCCATAAGCAACGCATTACTTTTTGAAACGGTGGAAAAACTATCTGTTACAGATGGTCTAACGGGTTTGGACAATCACCAGCAGATGCAGACTCTTTTGAAAAATGAAGTGATTCGCTGCCAAAGATACGCGTCTTCCTTATCCATAATTATGATGGATATCGACCATTTCAAAAATGTTAATGATACCTACGGTCACCAGAAGGGGGATGATATTCTTATAGATTTTGCATCAACTATGAAAAAGTTTTGTCGTTCAAATGATGTTGCCGCAAGATATGGCGGTGAGGAATTCATTCTGGTACTTCCTGAAACAAAGGTCGAGGGGGCCTTCTATATTGCTGAGCGAATTCGGGAAGAAATGGCAAGCCAGTCTTTTCATTATAAGGGTAAAGATTTTAAAGTGACGGTTAGTTGTGGAATAGCTGAGTATGATTCGAGCCTTATCAAAGATCCCGTAGATTTAATCAAGATTGCGGATCAGGCTCTTTACAAGGCCAAACATGAAGGTAGAAACCGTACCATTGTAGGGTCGCCATGATTATTTCCCTTAAGGCGTTCCGATCCATAAAAAACCTTCCTTCTCTTCCAGAACAGATAAACAGTGTGCTTGTGGCTACTGGCTCCACTTCTTCCATGGATTATAATATCGTAGAAATTATTCAATACGATCCTTCCATGGCATTGAGCGTTTTAAAAGTCGCCAACAGTCCTGTATATGGGTATTCCGCTAAAATTTCTTCACTACAGCAGGCGGCGGGTCTTCTGGGTCCGGGTGCGATTAAAAATATTATATTGCGCACGCCTATTCTGGAAAGGCAATTGACCCACCGCCAAAAAGATAGCTCTATAAACTTTGAAAATTTATGGTTGCATAGTAGTGTTTCCGCATCTCTCTCGGGCGGATTAGGACGCTTGATCGGCGGTTTGGAATCGGATGTCTGCTTTACAGCAGGGCTAATCCACGATGCGGGGGTTATCGCATTATCTGCATACTATCCTCAAGAACTGGCAAAAGCCTTTGAAATTTCCCGAAGTGAAAAGGTAAACCTGCTTAATGCGGAAAAAAAAGTTTTTGGATTTAATAGCTTTGAAGTAGGCATGGAGTTATTGACCGCATGGAATTTTCCTGAGTCTCTCGTAAATTTATATCGATCCGAAATATTGAAAAGTAAGCCGGATTCTGGATCCAAACCCGTTGCTGTTGTAGCACTGGCAAAATTACTTTCCAGGGAATGGGGTTACGCCGGGTGCCCCCACCTTCAAAATGTTTCGGATCGGGAAAAACTGCTCCAATTCCTTGAAATCACCCCTGAAGATTTATCCCGTTGGGAACCCGAACTTAAAAAATATGCAGACTTGGCTGTGAGCGTTTTAAATGGGAAAAACTAGCCCACCTGTTGTATGAAAAAGGGTTCTGCCAGGTTTTGCCAAACCACAAAGCTTAAATTTCCACCATTTCACATTCGGCTAAGTATAGTGTCAATTTATGCTACGCTTTGAGGGGGGAATGATTCAACCCCTGCTTTTGAGCTTTGAGGAAGTTTTGACGGTTTAAGCCTATTTAGTTTGGTCTTTAAATGGCTGTTTTATTTGACAATTATGGTTGTCTGGATATAATGTTCCCTGACTATGAAGATAAAACTTGAATCAGACAGTTTCAGCATTATCGGCGAGAGCCAACCGATTCGCGAGATTTTTGACGTTGTAGAACGAGCCGCCGGGTCGCAAAGCACCGTCATGATTTATGGCGAAAGTGGAACGGGGAAAGAGCTTATCGCTCGTGCTTTGCATATGAACAGTCCGCGCGCTTCTAAACCTTTCATTGCTGTTAACTGCGGTGCCATTCCTCATGAACTTCTTGAAAGTGAGTTGTTCGGTTATGAAAAAGGTGCGTTCACCGGAGCCGTCAACACGCGCGTTGGTCGAATGGAATTGGCGAACGGGGGAACTATTTTTCTTGATGAAATTGGGGATATGCCGACTTCCCTGCAGGTAAAACTGTTGCGGGTTCTTGCGGAAAGAGAAATCGACCGTATCGGTAGCACCAAACCAACCCCCATTGATATACGAGTCATCACCGCCACGCATAGAAACCTGGAAGAGTCGATAAAAGAAGGAAACTTTCGTGAAGACCTTTATTATCGACTGAATATCATCCCAATTAACCTTCCTCCGCTGCGTGAAAGAAAAACAGATATCCCGCTTTTAGCTAACCATTTTTTAAAACAATTAAATGGCACTGCCGATTCTAAAACCATCAATGATGAAGCGATGGGTTTTTTAGTAAATTATTCCTGGCCTGGCAACATCCGAGAGTTAGCCAATTTTGTAGAACGTATGGTGGTGTTGAGTATGGGATCCACCATTACGCCTCGTGACTTACCAGAGAAAGTGCTTGGGGATACCCCTAGAGACAAATGGCAACCTCTGGAAGACGAGGAAGAGGGAAATCCCGCGCAGATGTTGCAGCAGTCTTTGAGGCAATCTTTTCATGTGGGAATTCCTGAAGAAGGCATCAACCTTAAAAAAACCGTGGAAGAGTTCGAAAAAGAATTGTTACTCGAAGCCTTGGAAAAAACCGGTTGGGTGAAAAACAAAGCCGCTAACCTGCTGGGCCTCAACCGCACCACTCTCGTAGAAAAACTCAAAAAACTGAAAATCACCAATCCCACTGGGTAGGCCCTGCTGGCAAAACCGGTCCTTCACCCTTCAATCAAGCACTTTAACAGTGTTCCCCCATTTGCTTTTTGCTTTCATGCTACTGCGGTTTTTAAGGTGTGATGATATTTTTTCTCTATGGGGAAAAATATCCCCAAACAGCAAAGCAGAAAATTTTGCCCTTTAGAAAAATCCTCCAACTCTAAGATTTCCATTTAAAAAGAAATTGCTGCCTTTATAATAAAAGAAAGACATTAAATAAGCTTACTGCCATTTTGGATTCCTGAAAGGCAGGATACTTGCCAAAAACATCAGGTTAAATGGGAAAAAAATCCTTTGAAAGTAGGTTAAATAAATTTTTTTCTAAGAAGGGTAGGTGAAGCATGACTGAAGAAAAAAGATCGCGACCCCGCCTCGAACTGAAACAAACTGTCTCGGTATCCGATGAAGAAAGCCTCGCTTTGGTAGAGGTGTTAGACCTGAACCAGGAGGGAATCAGTTTCCTCGCAGAAAAAGAGTTTAAAAAAGACTCCACTGTATATTTTATTTTCCCGGGCACAGGGGGGCTCCATGAAAATGAAGCGGAGGCACGAATATGGCGAAGTGAGGCCACGGAATATCCTGCCCTGCCATACAAAATGGCTGCCGTTTTTGTGGATGCAAACATGACCTACCTTGAGGATGTTGCCAAAATGTTAAAGGTCTGATGCATCGATAAAGGCTTGAAGGTGTTTGTTTGATTAACGGGCTTTGATCTATACCCTGCAGCGGTTTCGCCGCTTAGCCTTCGATGCGGGCGTTGGCGAGTTCCTGGCCGACTTTGGTAAGGTCTTTAACGAATTTCTGGAAAGCCTGATCAGAATCTTTATGCTGGGTTTGTTGGCGAATATTCTCTCCATCGGCATCAATTATAAGGTCGAGAACATTAACCCCCGGGGTCACATGATGTTTTCTGATTTCTACTCTGATTTCATTGATTTCCATGGATCTTTCTCCAACAGTTATTGACGACAAGCAAAACAGGGTTGCTTGTTGTAGTTAAAAATAGGAAACAAATTAATAGCATTTCGGGGGAATGGGGTCAAGACCCTTTCTGCTTATACGCGGAGTTCCCTCCGGTCGTTAGACCGGCTAGACCGAAAAATCGAGTATGCGTGCTCGGGATTGCTCGTTTTGGATTTGCGATGCCAGAGCGCGTATGGATGTTTCAAATCTCAATAACCCTTGTTGCAGGCGAGTGACCTCCTCGGCCAGATCGGTGTCTGCCAGCCCGGATTCTGCCTGGGTCAGATTCTCGATTTGCGAATTCAATCCATTAGTGGCACTAGCCAGTCGGTTTCCAATGGCACCGACTTGGCCTCTAGCCGCATTCAACGTTTGTGCTGCTTTTTCAAAATCGTCTGCGGCTTGCAAGGCGCCTTGTGAGGTCGAGATATCTGAATTGGCGATCCCCAGGGATTCAGTTGTTACACTTTCCACTACATTGAGATTGATCTGATTGGCGGCTCCGGAACCAGAACCTGCTTGAATATTTACTGGTTCGGCGTTTGGAGCAAGGGAGCCATCTAATAGTTTTTGTCCGTTAAATTCCAAAGAACCCGTCAATCGGTCAATTTCATTTTGGATTTGTGTGAACTCTTGATCCAAGGCCTGCCTTTGTGAATCGTTCAGAGTTCCGTTGCTGGATTGAATAGCCAGCTCTCTCCCACGAGCAACCAAATCAGAAACTCCGGCAAGTCCACCGTCAGCAGTACGGGCAAAATTTGCGCCTGATTCCACATTGCTGACGGCTTGGGTGAGTGCGGTGATCTCAGATCGAAGTTGACTGGAGAGTGCGCTCGCAGCGGCATCGGTTCCGGCCTTATTAAGTTTCCGGCCCGAAGAGATTCGTTCCAACGAGTTTTGCAGTCCAGACCGGTTCCGATTTATGGTGTTTAGTAACTGGCTGAATGTTCCACCACTTATTGGGTCGACCATTTTTTTTTGTTCGAATTTGATTACTATTTATTAATCATTTTACTGGGCTTCGAGTAAAAAGGTCAACCGGCATACATTTTAAATGGCCAAAACATTTGGAATAGCGCTTAATATTTTAAGTGATTTCCTGTCCTGGATGGTGGTGGAATTGAATCGTTTTGTAAGAATTTAGAAGAAATGACGACTATTGGATAGCTTTATAAAATGATTATTGGCCCATCTGTAGTTTTAACAGGGTAGAATTAATGCCCAGGGTCTTCAGAATATTAAATTAAGGGAAAAAAGAGGACGTATGAAAAACTTAAAACAAATATTTATTATTTTGGTTATTGCCGGTTGTCTGGGCGCATTTTTTTATCTGGATCTGGGTCAATACCTATCCCTTAAGTATATAAAAGAACAGCAAGCCAATTTTTCTGAGTTTTATAAAGAAAATACTTTATTGGCGATTGGCGCCTACATGGCAGTTTATATTGTGTCGACGGCACTTTCCCTACCCGGTGCGGCACTTCTTACTTTACTGGGTGGCGCTTTATTTGGGTTGCTGGTTGGAACGATTCTGGTTTCTTTTGCCAGTAGCATTGGTGCCACACTTGCCTTTCTTGTTTCACGTTTGTTGTTACGCGATTGGGTTCAAGATAAATTTGGCAGTCATTTAAAATCTTTTAATGAGGGAGTGCAAAAAGATGGCGGTTTTTATCTTTTCACACTCCGTTTAATCCCTGCTGTTCCATTTTTTGTTATTAATTTGGTTATGGGGCTGACTCCCATGAAGGCCACAACCTTTTATGGGGTAAGCCAGTTAGGCATGCTGGCAGGGACCGTTGTGTTTGTGAATGCGGGAACTCAACTCGCACAATTGGATTCTTTAAGTGGCATTCTTTCTCCAGAAATTATTTTTTCATTTGTTCTATTGGGAATTTTCCCATTGCTGGCCCGAAAACTTTTAAGCTTCTACAAAGGAAGAAGGGTTCTGAGTAAATTTAAAAAACCAAAAACATTCGACTACAACATGGTAGTCATTGGTGCGGGATCGGCTGGATTGGTTACAAGCTACATAGGGGCCGCGACAAAAGGAAAAGTTGCGTTGATAGAGAAGCATAAAATGGGAGGAGACTGTTTGAATACGGGCTGCGTTCCCAGTAAAGCTTTAATTCGTTCAGCAAAATTCATGGCCGATGTAAAAAAATGCCAGAAGTTGGGTTTTAAAAGTGCGCATGTCGATTTTGATTTTGCAGAGGTGATGGAACGAGTCCAACGCGTTATTAGAACGGTTGAGCCGCATGACTCAATAGAACGATACACTTCTCTGGGGGTAGAATGTCACACGGGTGAAGCAAAAATAATTTCTCCCTATGAAGTATCTGTGAATGGAAAAGTTCTCACCACCCGGAATATTGTTGTAGGCACCGGAGCACGGCCATCTATTCCTCCCATTGAAGGGATTGAAAATGTTCCATTCCTGACTTCCGATACTATTTGGAATATCCGCGAGCAACCAAAAAAAATGCTTGTGCTGGGGGGCGGGCCCATTGGTTCTGAGCTGACCCAGGCTTTTGCTCGACTGGGATGCAACGTTACCCAGGTTCAGCGTAATAAACGGTTGATACCTAAAGAAGACCCGGAAATATCACAAATGGTTTTAGAAAGTTTCCAAAACGATGGGATCAATGTTTTGGTAGGGCATACACCGAAAAAATTCTTTAAGCGCGATGGCAAAGATTTTTTGGAATGTGAAAGTAATGGGAACTCCGTTGAAGTCGAGTTCGATACCCTGCTGATCGCTTTGGGCAGGAAAGCCAACACCACTGGGTTCGGATTGGAAGAGTTGGGAGTGGAATTAACACCACAAAAAACGATCAAAGTAGATGAATATATGAAAACCAATATTCCCAATATTTATGCGTGTGGAGATGTTGCCGGTCCCTATCAGTTTACTCATACCGCTGCTCACCAAGCCTGGTACTGTGCTGTGAACTCTATGCTAAGTCCTTTTTACGGATTCAAAGTCGATTACAGCACCGTGCCCTGGTCAACTTTTACTGATCCTGAAGTGGCGCGTTCGGGCTTGAATGAGCTGGAAGCTAAAGCGCAGGGCATTCCCTATGAAGTCACCACTTATGGAATCGATGATCTGGATCGAGCCATTGCGGATGAGGCTGCGCATGGGATTGTTAAGGTATTGACGGTGCCTGGAAAAGATAAAATTATTGGTGTGACCATTGCAGGGTTGCACGCAGGCGATATCATTTCAGAATATGTTGCGGCGATGAAAAACGGGTTCGGCATGAACAAAATTTTGGGCACGATTCATATCTATCCCACTTTGGCTGAAGCAAATAAATATGCAGCGGGAAATTGGAAGAAAAATAATGTCACCGAAAAAGCTCTGGTTTGGGGGGAGAGAATCAATCGTTGGAGGCGAGACTATGTTTAAAAGGTTGATTTCCACCTTTACTTTTTCTGTTAGTTTTTTTTTATTTGGAATTGCTGGTTCTGAAGAGATAAGGCAGAAACCGGTATTAGATGAAAAATTAATTAATGCGATCCTTGATTCAAAACAAACAGGAATGGCTTTAATTCCCAGCGGTCAATTCACGAGAGGCTCAGCCCCCAAACATGCACAAAAGGTTTGTCTTAAGAACAATGATTATTGTAAAGAAAAATGGTTCAAAGATGAAGAACCCCTCCACTCAGTCAAGTTAAACAGCTACTACCTTGACATCTATGAAGTGACTCAAAAAGATTTTCAACGGGTCATGAATAAGAACCCATCTGATTTTAAAGGCTCAGATTTGCCCGTGGAGAGAGTTACCTGGTATGAAGCCGTGGAATATTGCAAGAAAGTAGGGAAACGACTTCCTACAGAAGCGGAATGGGAATGGGGTGCCAAAGGAGGAAAGCATTGGACCTTCATCTGGGGCAACAAAGCAGAATCCCATAAAGCTAACTTTTGTGATAGAAGTTGCGAAAAGCGATGGAAAGAAAAACAGTTTGAAGACGGTTATTCTCACACCGCCCCTGTGGGTAGTTTCCCTCCTAATGATTATGGTTTGTATGATATGGCCGGTAACGTATATGAATGGGTTATGGATTGGTATGAAGACGATTATTATGCCCACTCTCCCGCTGAAAATCCCAAAGGCCCGGAAAATGGCAGTCGCAAAGTGATGCGCGGTGGGTCCTGGATCAATTACTCTGTAGGTGTACGACCCTCTGACCGGACAGAAGCGAAGCCCTCCAAAAGAATAAACTTCGTAGGTTTTCGGTGCGCCCGCTAATACCCCTGCGGGGCATGAATTCTATGGAAGGGATATAACACGTGGGAGGAAATATTAACCAACCTATTGTTAAAGGCTTCACGATGTCTCTGCTTGTTGGGTATGGTCTTATTGCTACCGGCGGCTCGCCGGGGGGGTTGCAAAGGGGGTGGGGGGAGTTTAAAATTGCTGAGATTTTAAACTTGAGGAAAAAGCCAGATGAAGGTTTCCATCAATGGAGCGCAGCAACAAGAGTCCGATTTTAATGGCGAAACTTTAGGGGATATTCTCGACTCTATAGTTAAGCAAACACCTGGGTCCTATATCAGGCGCATATGGCTGGATGAAAAAGAATCCTCTGCTGATGACCCGAATGCTCTGCAAAAAATCCCCTCTGATATTCAATCTCTTGAAGTCGAACTGGCAAATTTGAAAGATCTGGTAGCGACCAATCTTGCAAATGCGCTGGACTATTTGCAAAAGCTCATCCCTGGTTTTGAAAACGCGGCAGATTTGTTTCGAACCGGAAATGAGCAAGAAGCCAATAAATATTATCTTCAAATTTTGGATGGGATTGAGTGGTTTTCCCAGGTCGTAAATATAATTATGAAGCCTGACGAAGGGGAGGTGGTGTTGCCCGGGGCTGAAAATGAAAATTTGCAAGCTCGGCAGGAAAAGCTTACGGATTTGATGAGCCAAATGTTGGAAGCAAATCAGAATCAGGATTGGGTGCTTTTGGCTGATGTGCTGGAATATGAAATGGTACCTTTTTATAAAGATTGGGAAAAAATTCTCTCCAAATTAGAAAATCCGCATTAATTATTTCCTCCTTCTATTTTAATTTTATTCACATAACTATCTGAATAACAATCTATTATTTATTTTCCGGGCGGGGTTTTAATTGCAATAGCTAGTGAATATAGATATTTTTTAAAAAAAGTCCTAAATTAGCGCTAAAGTTTGGTTGGGTTTTGCCGATAAGCAAAGCGAAGGACTATCGTCTTCTCTGGGGTAAAGGTAATTATGGAGGAGAGAAATTTACAGGCGTTTATTTTTGGGTAGTTTTTTTCAAGAAGGATACTTGATACCTGATTATCTTATCGGTCAAGATTGCTAAAGCTTTACCAGGCAATTGATTTTTTTTTGGATAAGAGTTTCAGGTATCGGGAGGCAGCCCCAGGGACCGGGTACCAAAACCTATATAAGAAATTGTATGGAAGGGGGATGCTATGGCAGAAGAAGTTGGAAATTTTCCCTTGGACCAGGGGAATAGAGGTGCATTAAGAGGCTTGGAAGAGTCTCGGGAAGAAGCTGGGCGACCTCGCCGTCTTGATGACGCAGAAGAAGAAGTTAGAGACCCAAGACGCGCCCAGGAGTCTGCGGCAGAAGAAGAAAGAGATGTGGCTCGGCCGGAGAGAATAGAAGACCGGGTCGAACTTACTCAGGAGGCCCTGGATCAAAATCAGGCAGCGGAAGAAACCCAAACCCAGGAAACTCAACGAAATAAATTAGCGGAACAGGACTTTGCGCAAGAGGAAGCTCAGGCACAATCTGTTGTTGAGCAACGGTCTGAATCCCAAGATGCTATTCAGAGTAACCGAAGAGAGGCTCCGCCTGCAAATACAGGCGATGCAGCCATATCCCCCGGACAGGGCGGGTCAGATCCTGAAGAGGCCCTCAATGAAGGTTTTCAACTGGGTAATACCCAAACGAACCCCAACCGTATTCAAGAATTTGCCTCACGGAATCAGATAGACAATCCCGAGGAAGCCGCTGCAGCCACCAACGATTTGGCAGCGGACCAAGCCTCTCAAGCTAGAGCCGCGCGAGAGGAAAGCACTGAGGTTGCGGATGCTCCTGAGCAGCAAAATGTTCAACTCCAGCAAAGAGTCGAAGAAGATAATGCAGAGATTCGGGGAACTGAAGAGGTAGAGGTTCAGGAGAACAGTCTCTCTGAAACAGGGGCAAATGTACCTGAGACAAGAGCAGATCAAAGGGCTGAAGATGCGCGACAAGCAGCCCGCAATGAACCGCCTTTGGAAATTCCTGGATCAGATGTGGAACAAATTGAGGAGGCTCCTGATCCCTTGCGGGAAGCTCAGGATAACAATCCGCTACGCGCGCCAGGGCCTTCTGCAATCAGGGATGAGCCGGATGCTACGGCAATAGAAACAGAACGTGGACAGAATGTCAGCAACTTAATTTAAACAACGAACCGCGCCCGCCAGCGGCATGCTGTGGGCCTTATTGTACAACTCATCAAGAGGAGATACGCCAGAACCGGAACACCCCATCGCTTAGAAGAGGATCTCGATTAATATTGGAATGGTTTGCGGCCTTGCCCAATATTAAACGAAGGTTCAGATTTTGACTTAAGGCCCGTCAGGGGCACCTGTCACACCGGCGTGGTCTGTCGCCTTTCGGCGGAAGTCCGTCATCGGTGTGTAAGCACGCAACTGGCGAGGCGGGCGTTTTTTTTCGGTAAATCTGTGCGATTCCGATCTTGATGTGTTTATCGACATTTTCGAATAAACACTTTATAGGCGAATCAGGTTTTTTGTCGCCAGACCGGAAAAAACGTGCAGGTTCTCAATAATACCAGTCCAACCTTTTTCCCTTTCGACTCCAGCCGGACCAGCACCAATCCCACGGTTAACAGAGCCAGAAATACTATCAACCAAACTGAGGAAGATTCCTCAAATATCAGTCAATCCCTTTTTGACGAAATTTTTGTAAATAAAAGGAAAGTACCTCAATTGCAGGCCACTGGGCCTTTGGCAACATTGAGGACGGCGGATGCCATTTCACTTCTCACCCAGCGTTTCCAGTCTCAAAAAATACCTGTCATCGATGATCTGGATAAAAAAGAGTCCTTTGTTTTTGCCAGGCTGCGTCAATTGGATGACCTTTCGGATTCGCTAAAAGATTTAGAAGAAACGGTTGCAAATTTACTTTCGGCAAATGGTCTCAATCCAAAATCAGCCTCTTCCTCTCGTTTCAGGGAAATTCTCGCTGCGGTGGGGAAAAATGCACCCTTGGATAGTATTGAGGTGAGAGCGGTTCAATTAGCCAAAACCGCTGAATTAGCTTCCGATGTGTTTGACCCTTCAACCAGACTCAATCTGAGCGGTAGTTTTTCTATCAATGGAGTCGAGGTCACAGTTGTTGCAAGCGATACCCTGGTAACTCTTAGAAATAAAATTAATTTTGGAGAAGACGTTAACCGAAACGGCGCGCTGGACCTTACAGAAGATGTTAATAACAACGGAACTCTTGAAATTTTGCAGGTCGCAAATTCAGAATTCGGTAGTGGCGTTTTTATCAAAGAGGATGTCAATGACAATGGAGAAATAGACGCCAGCGAAGATACTAATGCAAACGATAGGCTCGATGGGGGGATCTCTGACAACAATGTTCTTGCATTGCTCAGGGACAACCGACTGGTGCTGGTCAGCCTCGCAGGAGGTAGCAACACGATTGACTTAAAAGACGACGATCACGTTCTTTTTGAATTGGGCTTTTTTGAATTAGATAGCAGGGGAGAGAAAGCTCAAAAAGAGATCCAACTAAACGATATAGCAAGACCGGATAACCTTGTTGTCCAACCCCAACAGGCAATCGCTGAGGTGGATGGAGAATTTTTCAGCAGCGATTCAAATGTTTTATCCGGCGTTATTGAAGATACTGCTCTGCTGTTGAAGCAAACTTCAGATACTTCTTCCAAGATCACCATCTTTATCGATGCCCCTACCTTTTTTGCCCAGATCAAAACCCTGTTCAGTCAATTCAATGATTCCATTTCCAAGGTCAATGACCTCCTAAACGGCAGTAGCACCTTTGAAAGTGATGGAGATATCCAGGATATTCGTAATGACCTGACCACCGAACCTCAAAAAAGAGCCCGGATTTTGGAGGAAAGGAATCGGATTATTGATGATTTTCGCGGTCGACCGGGGAACCCACAGGCAACAGGTATTTCAGTAGCAAGTACAGAAAAGCAGACTCAGCAGGAAGTCGCGGTCACTTCCATTGTCCAGGCCATCCAAAGAGGGCTGACCTTTCCTTCACAAAACGGGGATGAAAACTTATTAAAAAGATTGAGCTCCATTGGAATTCGAACTTTGACTGACAACACCTTTGCTCTCGATGAAGCCGAATTCACTCGAGGACTGGAAAAAAATACTCAGGAGGTATTCGACTTGTTTACCAACACTGAAACGGGAATTCTTCCGGTGCTAGCTCAACAACTGGAAGATATTGTCCGAGACGATCGCGGTGACCTGGCCCTCAAGCAAAATAAAGTTGTTGTTCAATCGGGTGCTCCCAATGTTCTAGCGCAGAATTTTCGAAAATTTACTGAAAACTCCAATCTGGAGGCAACGGTTCAAACCTTAATCGCGGTGGCATAAAAATGCATGAGCAGAAAATAAAACAAAGTCTTGAAAATAAAATAACCCTTTTAGCTGAGCTTGCAGGGCAAATGAATCAGCAGATAAAAGCTATTGATGAAAACGATGAACCGTCTCTTGTTCGGATTCTCGATGCAAAGGAAAAGGTGATCGAGTCGCTGGTCAATGATGACAAGGAGTTGGATAAGCAGGTGGCTCTTCTTGATGAGAAAAACCGGGTGGCGATTGCAAAGAATCTCAAAGAGCTAGGGGTTCAGATCGAAATAGAAACAGAAAAAATTATTGAAATGGAAAACGATTGCGAGAAAAAGTTGATCAATGAAAAGCTGGAGCTTTTCGAAAAAATGAAGTCGCTGAAAAATGGGCGCACTTTATTAAAAGGATATGGAATGTCTACAAGAGTTAAACCAAAAATCAAAGGAAGTATATAGCGGAGGGAAAGGATTATGGATTTTTCAATTGTACCTGTAAGTAAAGTTTTTAAAACTTATCAGGGGCAGGCACGAATTGCAGACTTGAATAAGAAAAGTTCGTTAAAAAGAGTGCAGGGGCAAGTGGATCAAGTTACCATTTCCAGCGCTGCCCGGCAGGCTTTACAGAGAAACCCCAATGGAGATAGACCTCAAGTAGCTGCTAAAGTGGCACCGGCTGCAGAAGCCAGCAAACCAGCCCCGACAACGACGAATGAGTTTGTCCCCGGCATATAAGTTTTCTTTTTATCTTATATGCCGGTTTTCGTTTTGATTGTGCCCCGGGTCTGTTAATATTCCTTCCTGATAAATTTTTTCCAGTATAGATTCCTTATGATTTGTGTTCCCATCGT